>CANIXX010000069.1 GCA_947471115.1 Opitutaceae bacterium
TGCCCGGGATTGACCTCCTTAGGCTGGTCGATCGTGAGGTCGAACACGGTCATGAGCGGGGCACGCTCGGAGGCGAAAGCGATGACTTCGTCGTTCTGGAAATACCAGCAGGGGCGAATGCCGGAAGGATCGCGGGCGACAAAGGAGTCGCCATTACCGATAAGGCCGCAGAGCGTGTATCCGCCGTCCCATTTTTTAGAGGCGCGGGTGATGACGCGGGCAAGATCGAGTTCGTCGCTGATGCGCTGGGAGGTGGCCTCAGGCGTGAGGCCCTCGCCACGCAACTTGCGGAACAGCTCCTCATGTTCCTCATCGAGAAAGAAGCCGATTTTTTCGAGCATCGCCTGGGTGTCGGTGGCGAAGATCGGGTGTTGGCCCATGGCGATGAGCGAGCGGTTAAGCTCCTCGGTATTCGTCATGTTGAAGTTGCCGCACAGCGCAAGATTGCGCGTGGGCCAGGGCGAACGACGGAAATAAGGGTGGCAGGATGAGATGTTGTAGCCCCCGCTGGTGCCGTAGCGCAGGTGGCCCATGAGCAACTCGCCGCCGAAGTCGAAGTGCTTTTTAACGGTCTCGGCGAACTCAGGGTGAATCTCGCCCGTGGCGACCTTCTCATTGTACTGGCTAAGCAGGTTTTTGAAAATCTTGTCGAGCGGATTGGTCTTCACGCACCGATCGCGGAACATGTACGGCTCGCCTGGGGCGATATCGCTCTTAACACAGGCCACACCGGCACCATCTTGGCCGCGGTTGTGCTGTTTTTCCATGAGCAGAAAAAGCTTGGTGAAGCCCCAAAGCGGCGTGCCGTATTTCTCTTGGTAATAGGACAGCGGCTTGAGCAGCCGAACCATCGCGATACCGCATTCGTGGGTGATCTTGTCGCTCATGAGTGGAAACAGAAATCCTGACTGGGGCCGACGCTCGGCAAAGGGGCCGGACGTAGTTCGGTGGCAACCGTCCGCAATGTCCCCGCGAAGTTGCCGTGCGGTTTTCGCAAGGTGGCGGGAGTGACGATTACGTTGAGTTTCACAGGCCGTTAAAAGTGAACGATGACGCCGTGAATCCCCAACCGGTCAAGGGGTTTTTGCCCTACCTTTTTTTGAACCCAGATTACGGGGGTGGAATTGCGCGTGTTGCTCAATCAGCCGCCGCTCCTCAACAGCAGTATAAATCTGTGTAGTCGATATATTTGCATGCCCAAGCATCTCCTGGATTGCGCGTAAGTCGGCCCCACCGGTCAGCAAATGAGTAGCGAAGGAATGACGCAATAAATGGGGCTTCACGGTCTTGGTGATGCCGGCCTGCTTGGCATATTTTTTGACCAGTACCCAGAGCATCTGCCTAGAGATCGCCGAACCGCGCTCACTGAGGAAGAGTTGGCTGCCGGTTTTGGGCTTAACAAATTGGGGGCGGGCGGCGCTCAAATAGGCTCCGAGGGCCTCGGCCGCCTTGCCGCCCACCGGGACGACTCGCTCTTTGGCCCCTTTGCCGAACACACGCAAAAAACCCGACTCCAAATCTACCTGCTGGATCATCAGTCCGGCCAGTTCCGAAACCCGCAGTCCACTGGAATAGAATAACTCAAGTATCGCCCGGTCGCGTAGCGCGTGGGCGTCGCCGCCGACCGGCGCGGCCAGCAGCGCGTCGATCTCCTCGGCGTTGAGGGTTCCCGGCATTTTGCGGTGGAGCTTAGGGCCCTGAAGCAGCTCGGTGAAATCATCGGGCCGCACCCGCTCACGCACGAGATGGCGGGCAAACATCCGCAGCGCAGATAGTTTTCGCGCCAGACTGGCCTCGGTGTAGTCGTCGCCGGCAGACGTTTGCCCGCTGCTCAGCGTATAGAGCCACGCCCGCACCTGATCGGCTGTGGCGATTTGCCAGGTTTTAACGCCCGCCCGTGCCAGGTGTGCCGCGCACTGGCGTAGGTCGCTTTCATAGGCCTCCAGCGTACGATCCGAACGCCCCCGCTCAAGGGTGAGCGAGTTACCAAAATCACGGATCGGCTCGTCGAGCCCGGAAGGCAGGCCAAGATGGGGCTTTTCGGGAGCGGAAGATGAGTCGGGCACGGGCAAAAAAAAGACGCCGTCGAAATGACGGCGTCGATGGAAAAAATCAGATTGGGGCGAGTCGGGTTTTTAATAGCGACGCTTGCGGGGAACGAACGGCTGGGCGTTGACGTCCTTCATGCGGTAGGTGATTCGCGCCTTCTCCAAATCGTAGGGGCTCATCTCCATCTTCACGCCGTCGCCGGCGGCGATTTTGATGAAGTTTTTGCGCAGCTTGCCCGAGATATGCGCGAGCACGATGTGCCCGTTAGAGAGCTGAACTTTGAACATCGTACCCGGAAGCACGGTGACGACCTTGCCTTCAACTTCAATGGATTTGCCGTCAGAGGATTCAGACATGGTTAAAAGCGGCAACAAGGCCTGGGACGAGTATGAGCATGCGAACGATTCAGTGTATAAAAGCTACTTGTAAGCCACCCTTCGTCCGCCTTAGTCAAGTTTTTCCTCGGCCCGCCGCTCGTGGCGCACCGTTCACATTGCCTCCACCATGCCTTCTTCCCGCCCTCAAGAGTGTCCATTTGAAAAACGTTTCCCCTCACAGCTTTCGCGTGACGACACGTTTTTCATGAGCCTCGCCTACAACCAAGCGATCGACGCGTGGCGGCGCGACGAAGTGCCCATTGGCTGCGTCATCGAACACGGCGGCGAGGTCATCGCACTCGCCCACAACACCGTGGAAAGCGCCCAAGATCCGACCGCCCACGCCGAGGTTCTAGCCATCACTCAGGCCGCTGCCAAGTTGGGCAACTGGCGCCTTGAGGACTGCACCCTCTACGTCACCAAAGAGCCCTGCCCGATGTGCGCCGGAGCCACCCTCATGTCCCGCCTCAAGCGCGTTTGTTACGCGGTGCCCGACCCCAAAATGGGCTGCTTGGGCGGCGCAACCGATTTAAACGCTCTCCCACGCGTTAACCACCACCTCGAAATCACCGCCGGGGGCGTGCTCGAAGAGGAATGCCGCACGCTCATTCAGGCCTTTTTCAAACTCAAGCGCACCGCGGAGCCCTCGACAGAAGGTTCCATCCTGCCGCCATTATAAGCCGATCCAATAGGCCCGATTCAGACTCCATCACACTGCCTGCGTAAGGCAAATGCACCTTTCACGCACCGGCCCTCGCCGGTTGAGTGATTGGCTATGTCACTGCCGATCATTATTCAAGGAGGTATGGGCGTCGGAGTCTCCAACTGGACGCTCGCCCGCGCCGTTTCGCAACAAGGGCAACTCGGGGTCGTCTCCGGCACCCTGTTGGCCGTCGTTCTTTCGCGCCGCCTCCAGCTCGGTGACCCCGCCGGTGATATGCGCCGGGCGCTCGCGCACTTCCCCATTCCAGCCATGGCCGATCGGGTGCTCAACGACTGGTTCGTCCCGGGAGGCAAGTCGGCAGACAAACCCTTCAAGTCCGTCGAGATGCCCACACTCACCGCGAGCCCGGCGTTCAACGAGCTCACGGTAATCGCCAATTTCGTGGAGGTTTTCCTCGCCAAGGCAAACCACGCCGGCGTCGTGGGCATCAACCTTCTTGAAAAAATTCAGCTCCCCACCCTGCCCTCGCTCTACGGAGCGATGCTGGCCGGCGTGGATTATGTGCTCATGGGCGCAGGCATCCCCCGCGCCATCCCCGGCGTGCTCGACCAGTTTTCCCGCGGTGAAGCAGCCAAACTAAAGATCGACGTCACCGCCCCCGCCAGCTCCGAGCAAGCACCCGTCGAGGCCTTTAGCGCGTTTGATCCGGCCGAGTTTTTCAAAGCCCCGGTTCCGGCCTTAAAACGTCCGCGCTTTTTGGCCATCGTCAGCTCCGCCACCTTGGCGATGACGCTGGCGCGCAAATCATCCGGCCAAGTCGATGGGTTTGTAGTCGAGACCGAGGCCGCCGGCGGCCACAACGCGCCGCCACGTGGCCCGCTACAACTCACCGCCAAGGGCGAACCGCTCTACGGTGAACGCGACCTGCCCGACGTGGCCAAGATCCGCGCTCTCGGGCTGCCCTTCTGGATTGCGGGTGCCCACGCCACGCCCGAACGCCTGGCAGAAGCCCAGCAACAAGGTGCAGTTGGTGTGCAGATTGGCACCGCCTTCGCCTTCTGCGAAGAATCCGGAATGGGGCCCCAGCTCAAACAAGAGGTGGGCGAATTGGTGCGTTTCGGGCTCACTCAAATATTCACTGATCCCTTCGCCTCGCCAACGGGTTTTCCATTTAAGGTCCTTAATCACCCCAAAACCTTATCTAACCCCAGCTGCTACGAGGATCGCCCGCGCATCTGCGATCTCGGCTATTTGAGGGAAGTCTACACCCAGCCCGACGGTGCCATCGGCTACCGTTGCGGAGGTGAACCCGTAGGCAACTTCCTGCGCAAAGGGGGAACCGAGGACGCCACCACCAACCGGAAGTGCCTGTGCAACTGCCTTCTTGCCACCGTAGGCCTTGGCCAAACCTACAAAAACCACGTCGAACCGCCAATGATCACCGCCGGTCACGATGTCGCGCACCTAGCGCGATTCTTCCCAGCGGAAGGCTCCAGTTACCACGCCGCCGATGTGATCCGACTGACATTGGGGACCAAATAACACGGCCGTCGCTGGCATGCTTTCACCTTGCCGACGACGCCTCCCGCCCCCTTGCATTCCAGCCACTCTTTTAACCGCCATGAGCAACTCGCCCACCTCTCCCGCCCGCCCGAAAAAAGTCGCCCTCCTTACCGCAGGCGGACTCGCCCCCTGCCTCAGCTCCGCCGTCGGTGGCCTGATTGAGCGCTACACCGAGATCGCCCCCGACATCGAGCTGATCGCCTACCACAGCGGCTACAAAGGACTGCTTCTTGGCGACTCCTATAAAATCGGCCCCGCTGAGCGCGCCTCCGCATCCATTCTCCATGCGCACGGCGGCAGCCCCATCGGCAACAGCCGCGTGAAGCTCACCAACGTCAAAGACTGCGTGAAGCGCGGCTTGGTCCAAGAAGGTCAGGATCCGCAAAAAGTCGCTGCCGACCAGCTCATCAAGGACGGCGTGGACATCCTCCATACCATCGGTGGTGACGACACCAATACGGCCGCCGCGGATCTCGCCGCCTTTCTCGCCAAAAATAACTACGGCCTCTCCGTTATCGGTCTGCCCAAGACCATCGACAACGACGTCTTCCCCATCCGCCAATCCCTCGGCGCCTGGACAGCCGCAGAGCAGGGCGCGCGCTACTTCCGCAACGTCGTCTCCGAGCACAACGCCAACCCGCGCATGCTCATCATTCACGAGGTCATGGGGCGCAACTGCGGCTGGCTCACCGCCGCCACCGCCGCTGAATACCGCAAGATTCTCGATCGCGAGGAGTTCGTTCCCGGCCTCGGTCTTTCCCGCGAAAACCTCGATATCCACGCCGTCTTCATCCCCGAGATGGCGGTCGATCTCGCCGCTGAAGCCAGCCGCCTCAAGGCGATCATGGACCGCGTCGACAACGTTAACATCTTCATCAGCGAAGGTGCCGGCGTGGAGTCGATCATCGCCGAGATGCAGGCCAAGGGACAAGAAGTTCCCCGTGACGCCTTCGGCCACGTGAAACTCGACGCGATCAACCCGGGTAAATGGTTTGGCGAACAGTTCGCCAAGATGTTGGGTGCCGAAAAAGTGCTCGTGCAAAAGAGCGGTTATTTCGCTCGTGCCGCTGCTGCCAACGCCGCCGACCTGCGCCTGATCAAGAGCTGCACCGACCTCGCCGTGGAATGCGCCCTGCGTCGCGAGAGCGGCGTGATCGGACATGACGAAGATCAAGGCGGAGTCCTGCGCGCCATCGAGTTCCCCCGCATCAAAGGCGGCAAGCCCTTCGACACCACCGCGCCCTGGTTCGGGACGCTGCTTGCTCAAATCGGCCAGCCCAAAGGCGAAACCGTCCACGTGAAGCACTAAACCGCTTCCCTCAACCGGACTGCCCACGCGTTGCACAAAAAAGGCCCGACATAATGTCGGGCCTTTTTTGTGGGTATACGCCAACCAGCTCAGCCCTCGGCGCGCTGCTGTGCGTCGGCTTCAATCAGCGCCTTTACGCGATCGAGTTCGGCCTTCACTTGGGTCTTCACCGTTGCCAGCTCAGCGGCGGTTTTGACCGGTGCGCTGGCGAAGACATAAAACTTCATCTTCGGTTCAGTGCCGCTCCCACGAGCCGCGAAACTGTAGCCGTTGGCCAACGTGACCAAATACAAGTCCTGCTTGGGAATGGCCTCATTGTCCGCATCACGGAACACCTCGACCCCGAAGTCTTGGAAGCGGGTCACCGCGACGTCGCCAAACGCTTTGGGCGGGGCAGAGCGGTAGGTTTGCAAGATGCGCTTGATCTTGGCGGCGCCCGTCGCGCCTTCGTAATAAAGGTTCACCACCCCTTCGAGGTAGAAGCCGTATTTAAGGTAAATGCTGTCGAGGTACTCCGGCACGGTCAGACCCTGCGCCTTCACCGCCGCGCAGAGCTCGGCAAACATGAGGCAGGCCGCGTTGCCGTCCTTGTCGCGCACATAGTCGTTAGGCAAGTAGCCGTAACTCTCTTCGCAGCCAAAAGCGTAGAACGTGCTGTGCTGCTGAAGCAGCTTGGCGCGCGTCTCAAACGGGGTTGCATCGTAATCAAGCGCGATGCCCTGCTTGGTGAGGAGGGCCTTCTTGAGCTGATCCTCGTAACCCTTGATTTTGGCGGCGATCCACTTGAAACCGGTGAGCGTGTTGATGACCTTGACGCCATGGCCGCGGCCGATCGCATCCTGCAGCGAGGTGGTCACGAAGGTCTTGATGATGGCCACGTGATCGGAACCCGCCGCTGGGATAACTCCCTGCTCCTTGTATTTGGTCAGACGGTACTCGGCCAACAACGCGCCGATCTGGTTACCGGTAAGCAGCTGCATTTTCCCGTCGGGGCCGCGCACGGCCACGCCCATGCGGTCGCAGTCGGGATCGGTGGCCAAAACAACGTCCAGATGCTGTTTTTCGGCGAGTTTTACAGCGAGTGAAAGGGCTTCGGCATTCTCCGGGTTCGGCGACTTGACCGAGGGAAAACGCGCATCAAAGGCCACCTGCTCGTGAACCTCGTGCACCTCGGCGCCGGCGTGGACCAACAGAGGAACGGACATCACGCCGCCGGTGCCATGAATATTAGTGAAGGCGATCTTGAGCTTGGTTTTCTTGAACACCGATAGGTCGATGGCTGCTTTGCTGGCGACGGCGAGATACGCGTCGTCCGTCGCACGCTTGAGCGTGACCACGCGGGAAAGGTCCTTTTCCAGATAAGCCGAGAGCTCGGTGAGGGGAACCGAGTTCACCTCATTGACGATCCCCTTGTCATGCGGGGCTACGACCTGCGCGCCGTCTTCGAAGTAGGCCTTAAAGCCGTTATCGTGGGGCGGATTGTGGCTGGCCGTGATCACCACGCCGGCATGGGCGCGGAGGTGGCGGACCGTGAAACTCAGTTGAGGAGTCGAACGCGGACCTTCAAAAATATAGGCATTACCACCGAGTTTCGTCCAAGCCGAGGCGGCCAATTCGCAGAAATGGCGCGAGAAGTGGCGCACGTCGTGAGCTATGACCAAAGCGGGAATGTCGGCGCGACCGGACTCGGCCAAATAGGCCTGGGTGTAGCGGAACAGCCCGATGGTCGCACGCGTGAGCGTGAAGTCGTTAAGGATGTTGCTGCCGATGGCGGCAAAACTGGGCGTGCCCTGCTCGCCGAGCGTGCCGGTCTCGACCGAGGTTGGCAGTTGGCCGATGGTGCGGCCGCGAATTCCTCCAGTGCCGAATTCAAGGTCACGGTAGAAGCGGTTGTTAAGCTCATCCCAAGCGGCCTTGGCGACGAGTTCGTCAATGCTGGCCACGGCCCATGCCGGCAGCGACGCGCCCAACCAGGTGGCCAGGTTCTTTACTGTTTCGGGAAGAAGTTGTCCGGACTGACCGGCGGCTTGAATCAGGGTGAGTGTGCTCATGGTTTGGGCGCTGGTAACAGGGTGGATTATTCGAGATAGAGGCCGGCGGCGACCACTGGCTTGGTCACGAGCTTATTCCAAGCGCTCGCAAACGAATCCTCGTCGTACCCGAAGAGTGGCGACACCTCGATTGGGAAAGGTGGCAGGCCAGTGGAATCAGTCGGCACCGCAGCACGGTTCGCTTTAAGCCAGCGAGCATACTGGCGTAGTTGATCATCCACGCAGGTCTTGGGCGAATCGAGGCCTTCGGCGTTTTTAACCGGCGAGAAATCGTCGGCGCGTGGAGTTTCGATGACGACGGGTTTGGCAGCGAAGGGCAGCGCGTCGAAAACAAACATTTCAAACTTAACGCCGTTGGCTTTGTCCGGTTTCACGGGATTGCCCGCTGCATCGATCGTCGGGATCTTTTTGTCGGCGCGGTGGAACGGGAGGGAATCGGAACCGCGTGCCATGCGGCGGATAAACTTCGTATCGAGAATATGAATCGCGATGCTGCCGGCGATGTAGCGCAGAGCGCCGGTGGCTGGGTCGATCTCCTCTTGGAATGATTTCGGCAAGTCGGAGTACTCGATCACGATATTTTGACCGCGCTGGGAGCAGAAATGACCGACCTTCTCGCCGGCATAGGCTTTGGGCACCATCTTACTCGACATCTCGGAGCCGCGCAGAACATGCCAGCCGATGAACGCCGGATCAATGCCCCGAACCAGGGGATTATCCACCTGGAAGTAGCTCAGGATATCGATGCCTTCCTTTTCCATGATATCGAGCGCGCCGCTGCGATCGAGGGCGCGAAGCGAACCGCCGTGGCCGTCGGCCGACATGGCGATGGTGCCCTTGGTTTCGAGCAGGATTTTTCCTTCAGGAGTGACGGCCGGCATGCGACCTTGGCGGAAGAAATGAACCTGGGTCTCGGCGAGGCCGAAGTAGCCATTGGCCTTAAAAAATGCCTCGGTCGGCAAGTGGTTCACGTGGCTGGTCATGATGAACCAGTGGATCGGCTTGCCGTAACGCGCGCCAGCCGCCCGGACTTTCTCTGCAAAAACGTGAAAGAGTGTTTTGTGTTTGATCGGCGTGACGGGGTAAGTGCCCTTCGGCCCGTCATAACCGAGGCGAGTGCCCTGCCCACCGGCCACGGTGAAGGCGGCTACGCGGCCCGCACGCAAGGCGGACTCGCCTGCCACTTTGGCCGCGCTCCAGGCGGCAGCATCACCGCCATTTTCAGGGCGACGCTCGTAAGGAGCAGGTGACAAACCAGTGAGATCGAGACCCGATGCGGCATCCTTAGAGAGCAAGGTGCGCGTAAGATGAGCCACCTCCGCCAGATCGATCTCGGCCGCCTCGGCCAGCAGCGCTTGCTGCGCCTCAGGCGCGAGCTCGTTATAAAATGCAAAAACATGCCCTTGTCCGGCACGTTCAAATTCCTGAATCAGCGAGGGTGTAGCCATGATGGGAAAAGCGGGAATACAGCAATGTGCCAACGAGTGGCGCAACGTTTTTAAGTCGAGTAGCGCGCGCCGCGAATCGGTAATCGGCTAACCCCGGCCACTATCCCGCCCCGTAGACCTGACACACGCAAATCATGTCCATATAGGCGACAAGCTCGGCTATTCAGCAAAGCATTGGTTTCGGCTAATGTAGTTCTGTCACCTAATCCCCATGATTTACCGCACCCTCGGCGCCACTGGCGTCAAAGTCTCCGCTCTCGCTTACGGAGGTTCCTCCCTCGGCTCCGCTTTCCGTGATATCGACGAAGCCGAGGGAATTCGCTCCGTCCATGTGGCCCTCGATCATGGCATCAACCTGATCGATACCGCGCCGTATTACGGGGCGACCAAGGCCGAAACCGTACTCGGCAAAGCCCTGAAAACCGTCGCCCGAGACCGCTATATCCTAGCCACCAAAGTCGCGCGCTACGGCCCGACCATCGCGGACTTCGATTTTTCCGCCGCGCGTGTCACCCGCAGCGTTGATGAGAGCCTTGCCCGTATCGGCGTCGACTACATCGATTTCATCCAGGTCCACGACATGGAATTCGGCGACCTCGACCAGATCGTCAATGAAACCATCCCCGCGCTTCGCCAGCTGCAAACCACGGGGAAAGTGCGTTTCGTTGGCATCTCCTGCCTGCCCGTGCGTCTTTACAAAGCCGTCATGGACCGCGTCGCCGTCGACCAGATACAGAGCTATTGCCACTACTGTCTTAACGACACCGCGCTTGCCGAACAACTACCGTACTTTAAGTCGAAGGGCGTGGGCATCTTCAATTCCGCCCCTTTGGCGATGCGCCTGCTCAGCCAAGAGGGCCCGCCGGCCTGGCATCCCGCACCCGCCACGATCGTTGCCAAATGCGCCGAAGCCGCCGCCCTGTGTAAATCCCGCGGCGCCGACCTTGGCAAACTGGCCCTGCAATACTCCATGGCCCACCCGGAAATCCACACGCACATCGTCGGCACCGCCAGCCCCGCTCGCGTACTGCAAAACCTTGCCGACGCCGCCGCTCCCCTCGACAACGAACTCCTAGCCGATGTTTTAAAAATCCTCGCACCAGTCCATAACCTGACCTGGTCCTCCGGCCGCCCTGAGAACAATTGAGGTGATTTTTGAAGTAGCGAGTAGCGGGTAGCGAGTAGTGAGCATTCCGACTCCCTGCCGCTCCGACTACTCGCTACTCACTACCCGCTACTCGCTACTATCCCAACTCCCTATGAAAACCCTACTCATCGACGCTCCTGGCCAGTTCTCCTACGGCGAAAAGCCCGCCCCCAGTCCTGCTCCAGGTGAAGTGCTCCTGCGCATCCGCCGTCTCGGTTTCTGCGGCTCGGACCTGAGCACGTTTCGTGGGGGCAATCCGCTCGTCAGCTATCCGCGTATTCCAGGCCACGAGATCGCCGCTGTCATCGAGGCAGTGACCGCTGGCGTGCCGGCCGAGTTTGTCCCAGGTCAAGCGGTCACGCTCATGCCTTATACCACCTGTGGAAAATGCAGTTCGTGTCGGCAAAAACGCTTCAACGCTTGTCGCTACAACCAAACCCTCGGCGTGCAACAAGACGGCGCTTTTACCGATTTGATCACCGCCCGCTGGGAAAAACTCATTCCAGCCAAAAGCCTCGACCTGCAAGCACTCGCCTTGGTTGAACCCCTAGCCGTCGGTTTTCACGCCGTTTCGAGAGGACGGGTGACCGCCAGTGACATCGTGCTGGTTTTCGGCTGCGGTATGATTGGCCTGGGGGCCATCGCCGCCGCTGGCCTCCACCGCGGGGCCACCGTCATCGCCGTCGACATCGAGGACAGTAAACTCGCCGTCGCCAAAAAAGCCGGCGCCACCCACACCATCAACTCCCGCACCGAAAACCTCCATGAGCGCCTGCAGGCCTACACCGACGGTCATGGACCCGATGTGGCCATTGAGGCGGTCGGCAATCCGGCCACCTTCACCGCAGCCGTTGACGAGGTGTGTTTCGCCGGTCGTGTGGTGTACATCGGCTACGCAAAAGCCCCGGTGTCCTACGAAACCAAATACTTTGTCATGAAGGAGCTCGATATCATGGGCTCGCGCAACTCCACTCCAGAGGACTTCCGTGACGTCATCACCCTGCTAGAATCGGGTCGTTACCCTATCGCCGACACCGTCACCCGCACCGTGAGTTTCGCTGAGGCCGGCCAAGCCCTTGCCGATTGGTCCGCTAACCCAGGCGCGATCACCAAGATCCACGTGGAGGTTTAGTGAGGGAAGTAGCGAGTAGCGAGCATTCGGATCCCCCTGCTCACAACCCGTTCCGACTCAGCTCGGTCTACTCGCTACGCACTACCCGCTACTCGCTACTTCAAAAACATGATCATCGATTCGCATCACCATTTTTGGCACTACACCGAGGCCGATTACGGCTGGATTCCACCATCGTGGGGTTCAATTCGGCGCGATTTTCTGCCTGAAGACCTCGCCTCGACGATCGCCGCCGCCGGTGTGGACGGCGTCGTTTCCGTGCAAGCCCGCCAGTCGCTGGTCGAAACCGACTGGTTGCTCTCACTGGCCTCCCGCCACGATTTCATCCGTGGCGTGGTCGGCTGGGTGCCGCTGATCGATCCAGCCATCAATGACCACCTCGACCGCTTCAGCGTCAACCCGAAGCTGCGCGCCGTCCGTCACGTGCTTCAAGGTGAGTCCAATGACGCCTATATGCTGCGCGAGGATTTTAACGGTGGCATCCGCGCGCTTACCCGTCGCGGCCTTGCCTACGACATCCTGATCCTCGAACGCCACCTGCCCAACACGATCCGCTTTGTGGATCGCCACCCCGAGCAAGTTTTCATCCTCGATCACATCGCCAAGCCGCGCATCGCCGAAGGTGAACTCGAACCGTGGGCGCGCAACATCCGCGAGCTGGCCCGCCGTCCGAACGTTGCCTGCAAAATTTCCGGCATGGTCACCGAGGCCGACGTGACAACATGGACGCCCGCGCAACTTAAGCCCTATTTCGACGTGGTACTCGCCGCCTTCGGGCCGAGTCGCCTGCTGTTCGGCTCAGACTGGCCGGTGTGTCTGGCCGGTTGCGACTACGGGTGCTGGAAACAAACCGTGGAGAGCTGGATTGCGCCGCTCTCGACTGACGAGCGCCGCTCAATCCTCGGCGAAAACGCCTGCCAGCAGTACGAGCTGCGTTAAACCTGAATTCCGAAGTTAAAACCAACCACAGATTACACAGATTGCACAGATACAATCCCTTATGAGGTAAACGAACTCAACTTGATCCCCGTTTTTCATCCTGTCTTTAAATTCAGTAACGTGAGGTTATCTGTGCTCCTCTGTGAAGTCCGTGGTTAAAACTTCGGCGTTCGGGTTAAACCCGAGTACTAAGCTCAGCGATGAGCGTAGTTAGCGCGTCTCGAGCGGCTCGGAACGTAAACTTGGGGGCAGGCCGTTAAATGGATACAGTGAGGGCTGGATCTCACTTTCTTACTTTTCGTTATTCTTTTATGTAGCCATGTAACGGCCCGCCCCCCTCCGGCCTTACGCCTCCGAA
>CANIXX010000070.1 GCA_947471115.1 Opitutaceae bacterium
AAGCTCTTTAACACCTCGGGGGTGGAGTACCGTAAGCTCAAAATCGGCGACCTGCTGCCGACCTTGTCGGAGGCTGAAGCCCTGGCGCTGTTGGCCGGAAACGGCAGCCTGGTGAAACGCCCCTTCGCTCTCGGTTCAGGTGATTCCAACGGTGCCAACGGGGCGCTAGCCGGCGTGGGCTTGGTCGGATTTGATGAAGTAATATGGGGTCCGGTACTGCTCAACTCCGCTCGTTAACGCTCTCTTGAACACGTCGGCGGGGCGGTACTGGCGGGCTACCGTTTAGCCTATGCGGTGTGAATCAGGGGTGTGGCGCTGATGTTGTTCTTCAAGCGTGCTTAGGTCTTTGTCTCGTTGATTCAGGAGGGCTTCGCGTTCCTGGTATTTCAGGAGGCTGGCGCGAAGCAGCGCTTGGCTTTCTTCCAAAAACGCGGCCCGAGCATCTAGTTTCACTTTTTCCTCCAAGAGCAGGCTGCGCTGCTGTTCCACGTTTTTCCTCATCATGGCGAGTTCTTGGATGGACGTCTTAGGGGCTTCCTCGAGTTGGGGCGGGGCCAGTGAAACAGCAGGTAGCTGTGGTGCGGATGGCAGTTTTGACTGACGATTATTCAGCCGCAGAGCTGGAGCATCGGCAGTGTGCATCGTTGGGCGCGGAGCGGCTTCCACGGGGAGCGGCGCGTGTTTAACTTTCGCCACGTCGTCCTCTTTTAGGGCGAGTTGTGTAATATAGCCGCTTTCCAATAAACGCTCCGTCTCCTCGACTAGCGCGGCAATGTCGGCTGGGTTAACAGGGGCCTGCACCGATTTTCGCAAGAGCGCCCATTTTTTTGCATGGAAACTCAGGTGTTCGTTACTGGTTGAAAAGTGAGTGATGCTCCCCTCGTTCTTGAGAGCTTGTAGCGCATTCGAAGCGACCTCTTCATGTCTGGCAGCCATGTGCTTTAGAGAGGTGATGGCCACAGCAACTCGGGCATTCTCGATTTCGTGCAGCGCAGCGGTCCAGTCCAACGCTACTTGCCGCTCCAAGGTTGCCCCGCCCAGTGCCGAGTGCTTGTTTTGGGTGTCGGAAATTCGGTTGATGAAGGCGATTTCCGCCTCAAATTGATGTGCAGCTCGGACCGCATTGAGCACCAAATTCCCGCAATGGGATTGAAGTGTAACTTCGGAATTCCGCGGTAATTCGTCACAGGTTTTGGCCAACGTAATGATGGCGGATTGGAAATCGCTGGTGAACTGTTCGAGACGTGTTTCTAGTCGATGCCAGTCTTCTCGGTGGAAATAGGCGATCAAGCTGCGCACGTAATCGTCGGAAATGGTGCGGATGCGGTTTTCTATCCGATGGGCAATCAAGCCATGGAGCTGATGTGCGTAGCGATCCAGCTTGGTGATGCCGCTCTCTAGCAGCTCGATGGTTTCGTGGGCGTTATCGAGAGCAGATTGAATTTCCCTGCGGACTTTCGGGCGTTGCAGCAGCAAAAAAGGCGGCCGCGTCTCTTGGGTGATTTTACGATGGGTTCGGGTTTCATTGAGCGCATTTACCATTTTTTCACGGGCTAGGGTAAATGCGTGCTCCCTGCTAAGTAGGTCAATCAGGCTCGGTGGGAGTGGTGCGATCAAGGCGGTGTTGTGTGTTTTTACGCCTGGCATGGTAATGCCATTTTGCGTTTAACGATCGAGGCTGCGGTGAATAGGTGAACCCTTCCGATGAGAGGGCGAGTCGACATGAATGCTACATTTTTATGCGATAGGTTTTTCCCTGCTGGTCGGTGGCGATGAGCTCTCGCGCTTCAATTCCAGATAAAATCAATCCCGGGATGAGTTCGTCGCCTACCTCGATGAAGCGGTCACCAATGAGTGCCCGGGGATGGGGCGTTTTGATTAACGCCTTGATGACCAGGTTCGCTAATTGCGCTTCAATCGCGATGTTCGTCAATGGTGGGGGACTCGCCGCCGCCCACAGGGGTGTTTCGGTGGTAGTTGGCGCTCGGATCTCTAGGGGGGGATTTTTTTCGGTGGTTTGAACTAAGAACACACACAGAGCGACAATGCCGACGCAGGACAGTACACCGCTCCAGATAAATTCACGGGTATGGTTCTTCCGGACGGCTGCTGCACTTTTCTGGTGGGCCCGCTGCAGATTTCCTGACTCCGTGATCTTGGCTGCGTTGGCTAATGCTTTAGCGATCTCACTCATAAGCAGGTTTCAATGGGGCTTTTTTAACGCGCGACCATGCAGACGCAACCCTGCACTCACACTATTAGGTGAACATTTTGGCGGGCCGAACCAATGAAAGATGGCTTCTGAGGGCTTCGTTGACTCGCGTCAAAATTTCCCTGCATAGTTGAAATGTGCGAGCTCCCGAACCCACTCCTTATCAGAAAACCGTTAGCTGGCTTGTCGCTCATGCGAACTTCCCATTGTCGCGCTTGCCTGCAAAGGCCGAGCTGATGGTGCTCATTGTTACGGCGGCCGAACAGGAGCAAGTGGCGCTGCAGCGTTCTCCTCGGTTTCTAGTGGAAAGCAATAACGTTGCCGCCGACGCCTCACTCAAAGCCTACAATATGAATCGTTCGTTGGCGCACTATGTGTGCAACAACGGCCAGAAGACGTAAGCGCGCGCGAAACGTTGCACGGACTGCCAGTCGGATTATTCTTCTTAGCTAAAGCGTTTGGGTTGTCAAAGCGGCCTAGGTCACGGTTGCACGGTGCGGAAGGGTGCTTTGGGGAAGGGTGGTAGCTTCGACGTTGTCGAACGAGCGGCGGCGGACTCGGCGGAACCGTCCTAGGTGATTTGGCCGGATAAGGGGAGGCCTTTTGCGGGATTCGGTTTTTGGCTCCAGTGGTAAACGCAGAATCAGGCAGCTTTGGTACCTGAGGGGACTGAGAATCAGTTCAAATTTTAGGGCTGACACTTTTTGGCTTCGGCTGCGATTCACTCGCCGAAGTCCCTAGTTGGTACTCGAAAAGCTAAAAAACGGAACGACTTCAATGCCGTCGAAAATGGTGGACGTAATTTTCGGATGGGGATAACCCGGAAGAGCCAAGGGAATCAATTGCTACGGCGTTTGGTGGCAGCGAGCGCCATCGTGCAGGATTTTATTAATGTAATGGGGTGAAAAAACTCATGGATTGCAGTGGGGGGAAAGTATAAAATGGGAGCATTAAAATTTTTATATTCAATCTGTTATCTAGTTAAGGTCTAAATGTTGCGCTACCCCCGTTAGTCTTTGTTTGATTGTTATTACCCCACCCCCATCAATGTTTGGCACGCAGGAACGCATGTTTTTAAGTCGTTTACTACCCGTTTACCTGGTATTCGAACTGAATTGGGCTGTTAACGTGCACGCGCGGAGCGGCGAAGTAGCGATTTCTTCAGAGTTTAAACGCATCCACATTGAATTCCCTGACATTGTGGGCGGAGGTGTTTGATTCGACGCGTGCTATAGTTAGTATTAAATACCGCTTTAATTTCCTAGGCCTTGCCGCAAGAATTCTCGATTCTAGTGGGCTTCCCTTCCCCAAACAGGCCGCATCTTAAACCATGTGTAACCTATTTATCGGTCTACTTAATTGCTTTTAATACCAAAAAAACGCCGTTTTACGCCTTCAAGTTAAATGAGTGATCTTCCCAAAGCTGCCATTATTCTCGGTACTACAGATAAGCCGCGCATCTATTCGCCTGAAATTTGTCGTGAGCTAGAGGCGATCTGTGATGTGGTGGTTGATGGATGCACCTCTGGAGATATTCCCCTAAGATCAGCGGAACTCGCCGAGGTCCGATTCCTGTTTTCTGGCTGGGGCCCTCCACAACTTAATGCAGCTACGTTAGCCTATTTCCCTAAGCTCGAGGCTGTTTTTTATGGGGCAGGCACGCTTAAAAACATAGTGACGAACGATTTCTGGGCTACCGGTTTACCGATCTGTTCGGCGTGGGTGGCCAATTCAGTGCCTGTGGCCGAATATACTTTTGCGCAGATCATTCTCGCCTTGAAGCAAACGCACCGGTGCCAGTCCTTGATGCGTACTACACGCACCTATTCTTTCCCTGCGCACTTTGAATTGGGTGGAGCGTTTGGGACTACGGTGGGTTTGATTTCTCTCGGACAAATTGGTCGAAGGGTGGCTATGTGGCTCCGTCAACTCGATGTGAACGTCCTGGCTTTTGATCCGTATTGCAGCAGTTCAGCGGCAAAAGAGTTAGGGGTTGAGTTAGTGGGGAGTATGTCGGAATTGTTTAGCCGCAGTCGAGTGGTCTCAGTGCATGCTCCGGAAAAATCCGATACCGTCGGTTTGATCACCGGTGACCTCATCGCGGCGCTGCCCCCTGGTGGCGCTTTTATCAATACGTCACGTGGTATATTGGTTCGTGAGGCCGAAATGATTGAGGTGCTCCGCGAGCGGACAGATCTCACGGCCATTCTTGATGTAGTTTGGCCAGAGCCTTCCGCTCCTGATTCCCCTTTGTATGATTTGCCTAATGTCTTCCTGACTCCACATATAGCCGGGTCAATCGGGGGGGAGTGCGCACGTATGGGCAGCTATATGGTGGATGAGTGTCGGCGCTACCTTGCAGGGCAACCGCTACAATATCGGGTCAGTCGCGAGGCTTTTGAGCGCATGGCTTAAGAGCAGTCGTCGTTCGGCTGATTAAAAACATGTTATGGGTCCCACGCACACCACTTCCATTGGATTAGTAACTGTCTGAGTTATTCATTTTCGAGACTTACCTTTCTTTAACCTCAAAATCTTAGCCCCATGAAACCCCCCACAATCATCCTTGTTGCCTCCATCGTTCTTAGTTCTGCAGCACTGGCTTATTTGTATCTACAAATCGGTCAGACGCAGGAGAATCTTCAGCAGGAGGTCACCAAATCAGGTGCCCATGCTGCAGAACTAAGTGCAAAGATTGCCGACTCTTCGGCGCAAATCGAATCACTTAAAAAGGATTTAAGCACGCAAACGGCCAATTTGACCGATACAAATGCAACTCTCTCAGCGACTGACAATCGCGTCGGCCAGTTGGGCCGTGACCAAACACAGGTGCGTGCGCAAGTCGTCGCCTTAGTGGACGCCCAACGAGTAATCTCCGTTGAGGTGACTCAAATTAAACCGGAGATTGCTGAACTCAAGTTGGCCGCTGCTGCGGTTACGCCTGATATGCTTGCGGGGCTCACAACAACAACTGCCGCATTACAATCCAAAGTCGCGGAGCTTGAAGCCGCTTTAGCAAAAGCTTCGGCACGCACCAAGGGTCCGGCCGTGGTCAGTGAAGGTGGTCCGTTGACGGCTGAGGCTGCCAGTTCCGTATTAAAAGCGGGTGGTGCCCGCTTTGACGTGCTGAGCGTGGGCAATAAAAACGCATTTGTTGTGGTCCAAGCCGGCGCGGCCGAGGAACTTCAAGTAGGTCAGCATTTTGTCATCAGTCGCAACGGCAGTGGAATAGCTGAGGCAGTCGTAAGTAGCATTCACGAGAAATGCACCATTGCGCAAGTCATCCCCAGTTCTCTAAAGCGTGCACTGAATAAAGGCGACGTAGCGATTGTTGCTCAATAAGTCGTGGTTAGATTATAATCCGTACGGCTCCTCATGCGCATTAACTCATCCAGTCTGATTTTTTTTCGGTACTGGATGATTTCTGTGGGGGCAGGAATGATGTCCGTTCCTGGCATCTTTGTTTCTATAGTTAGTTCCTTTCCAGTGATCAGCCCTTGGTCGTTGGCTTTCCGGTGTTCATTGCCATCAAGTATATAGGGAGAACTTAAAACATTGTTGGTCGCCACACCGGTGGGCGGTGGATTAGGGCACGTATTGTAGTGACTATAGGTATTTCAGGCAAGCAGCGGTATGCTTTTATTGTTTAATGTATGTCGGTTTATATAATTAATTAGTAAGTATTGAAATCTAGATTGGAGAAATAGCTCATGACTGAATCCTCATCCCCAAAAATCAAGTTATTATATGCACGTATTACTGCCAGCGTGCCTTTGCTGGTCACTGTGATCGTGCACGTTGTGTTAGTCGGTGTAGCCGGCTATTTCTTCGTGAGCGAGCAGTTGGTTACTAAAAAGAAAAGCTTTGAAGCATCGAATGCGAGTGAAAACGTGACCCAGAAACTGGTTGAGCATCGACTCCAAGTCGCACGCAAGGGCGGCGGGTCGGCCAGCGCCTCACCGGTTGCGGCCTCGCGTATCTTTTCTGTCGACTCGAACGCACTTCAATTACCTCCACCTCCCGCGCTCGATATATCTGGGGCTAGCGCCTTGTCGGGTGTTGGCTTTGGAGCAGGCATGGGCGGCGTGGGTGGTGGCACGGGATTTAATACAGGTACCGGTAGCGGTAACGGCTTAGGGGTTGGTTTTATGCCCATGACTTTTCTGGGTTTGACCAGCCAAAAGGCGCAAAAAATCGTTTTCGTCATCGATATCGGACCGAATGTATTGGAAATTAAGAAAGGTGGATTTGAATCCTTTGCCATTATTCGGGAAGAATTATTGAAGTTGGTCAGTCGCTTACCCCCCAGCGCATCGTTCGGGGTTGTGCTTTATCAAGAGGGCCCTTGGCTTTCAGGATCGCGCGGTGGGGTGGTGTCACCTTACCAAGCCAGTTTATCGCCGGCGACCAATAGTAATAAAACCCAGTTTTTTGGCTGGATGAAGCCGATTAATTTGACGTCGGAACGTACTGGTTTTAGAAGTGTTACTTCAAGGACCGAGTGGACTCCGCGAGTCCTTCCCAATGCAGGCCTTGATCCGGGTTTGGATTTCCCTAATTGGGTTCAAGCCGTTCGTTGCGCGCTGGAAATGCAACCCGATACCATTTATGCGATCATCGCGAACCCAGGGCGGCCAATTCGTATACTCAGTGCATCGGAGTTGGCCAAGGTACGTAAAATTTATGATGATCGGGTTAAAAGTTCTGGGTTTACAGCGGAGCAGGTTGAGGCTTCACGCACAGCCAGTTACAATCGGGCCAACGCGCAGCTTGCGGACATTAATTCTAAGTTGAAGGCACAAGGGAAAACGCCGCTTGTATCGTCCACATTTAATGGTATGTTTACTCCTGAATTCCAAGCTGCACTAAAAAGGAACGGATTTAGTATGACGCCAGATTTCAAGGGATGGACTGATAAAGAGGGCAAGCCAATTTATAGTGATATGACATTGGACACGGAGGTGATGCCTTATAACGAAGTGGTGAAATACATTTCTCTTTTGCAGCGGGCCTTGCTGAAAGAACGCGCTAACTTAAACATTCTATTGTTCACGGGCCCTGATGAAAAGCCCCAACAAGCAATGTCTGACCTCGGTCGGGTGAGTAGTAACAATGGCGGACGGTT
This sequence comes from Opitutaceae bacterium, assembly GCA_947471115.1. Taxonomy (GTDB): domain Bacteria; phylum Verrucomicrobiota; class Verrucomicrobiia; order Opitutales; family Opitutaceae; genus Rariglobus. The sequence continues at coordinate 7,338 of CANIXX010000070.1, forward strand.
TCAGCTCATCACTAATAAGTCGCTCAAGGAGTTGGTTTCTCGTAACGAGTAACTGGACCAGCGTTCCGTGCATATCAGGGGGCCTTGAGTGCACGGGACTGTCGCTATTTGCTGCCCGTGTTATGGTTGGTCATTATTTTTAGGCCGAGTCGCCTTATATATAGGCGTTGTTGTGATAGTTCGTGGATTTTGTGGGCACCCGGTTTGGTGTTCGGGGTAGACTTATTGAACTTGGCATTGCCGTGCGGTCCGCCGCCTTCACCATGCCGTTCATGGCGTCTCCCCAGTTGACCCTGCAATCCGTCGAGTTTTCCCACCCGGGCATGACAACGCCCCTGTTCAGCGATTTGACGGTGCAGTTTCCTTTGGGCTGGACAGGCATCGTCGGCCCTAATGGCGCGGGTAAAACCAGCTTATTAAAAGTCGTCACCGGCGAACTCACCGCGCAGAGCGGCTCGGTTCACACGCAGGGGCTGGCGATTTACGTCGCCCAGCGCACTGACGAAGCACCTGAATTTTTCGAGGATTTTATCTGGGCGCCCGACGCAACCGTGCTCAAGGCACGCCTACGGGTCGTAGAGGACTGGCCGGAGCGTTGGTCCACGCTGAGTCATGGTGAACGCAAGCGCGCGCAGATTGCCGTAGCGCTCTGGCGTGAGCCGGCCGTGCTCGCTCTCGACGAGCCGAGTAACCATATCGACGCGGCGGCGCGCCGTTTGTTACTGCAGGCGCTTACCGAGTTCAGTGGCATCGGTCTGTTGGTCAGCCACGACCGCGCCTTGTTGGACGAGCTGTGCACCCAGTGTTTGATCATCGATCCGCCTGACGCGGTGCTGCGGCCCGGCGGGGTGACTGCGGCGATGGAGCAGCAAGACAACGACGAAAAATCAGCCCGCAGCGCCGATGATGCTTTGCGCCGAACCGAAACTCGCCTTCATGCTGAAGCCCAGCGCCGAAGAGTGGTCGCAGACCAAAAATCGGCGGCTTCACGAGGCTCCAAACAAATTAAGATTCCGGCCCACGACCACGACGGACGAGCCCAGCGAAACCTCGCCAAGATGTCGGGTAAAGATGCCTATGCTGGAAAAATGGTCGCGCAGATGAACCAGAAGGCGGGTAAAGTGGCGACTCAACGCGCCGAGACACCGCTTAAAAAGCGCTACGAAACGGGCATCTGGGTGGATGGCGCCTCCTATATTCCGAGAGACTTTTTGCTGCGCCTGCCGGCAGGAAGCCTGCCCTTGGGTGGAGGGCGGCAGTTGTTTTATCCTGATCTGGAAATTGGCGGCACCAGTCGCATCGCTCTGACCGGGGCCAACGGTCTTGGTAAAAGCACGCTCATCCGCCACTTGCTTGCGCACCTGCAACTGCCAATGGAGAAATTGGTGAGCGTGCCGCAGGAAATATCCGCCGAGGATTCATGCGCACTGCTGGAGTCGATCAAGCGCCTGCCCAACGACGAACGGGGGCGGGTGATGACGACGATCAGTCGACTCGGCTCGCGACCGGGGCGGTTGTTGGAGAGTGCACTGCCCAGTCCGGGCGAGGTGCGGAAATTGCTGCTGGGCATCGGTATTGTGCGCGGCCCGCACCTGATCGTGATGGACGAGCCGACCAACCACATGGATTTACCAGGGATTATGTGTTTGGAGGGTGCGCTGGTGGATTGCCCGTGTGCGATGCTGCTGGTGAGCCACGACGATGCGTTTTTAGCGAAAATCACCACGATCGAATGGCACCTGGCTCGGGACGCCATCGGCGATACGCGTCTGGAGATTCTGGGCTGAGCGGGGGAGGTGAAAAACGCGCCGTCCACCCAAGACGACTGCACGTCGCGGCGAAAGTTTGTAGAAGTAGGCTCGCTCCCGGTTTGGGCCATGAGCACTTTCGCGCCCGTGGCTAGTCATCCTACATTTCGCGAGGCGCTGCGGTTCTGGCTCAAGCTGGGGTTTATCAGCTTCGGCGGACCCGCTGGTCAGATCGCCATTATGCAGCAGGAACTGGTGGAGCGCAAAAAATGGATCGGCCAAGAGCGCTTTCTGCATGCGCTAAATTTTTGCATGCTGCTGCCCGGGCCTGAGGCGCAGCAACTCGCCATCTATTGCGGCTGGTTGCTGCATCGCACGTGGGGCGGCATCGTCGCCGGCGTTTTTTTTGTGTTACCCTCGGCGCTCCTGCTTTGGGGGCTGAGCGTGGTGTATGTGTTTTATGGGCACATCGGGTGGCTGGAAGCGGTTTTTCACGGGCTGAAACCGGCGGTGGTGGCCATCGTGGTCGCAGCTGTTTTGCGCATCGGCCAAAAGTCGCTGCGCAACGCGCCACTGTGGGCGATTGCCATCGTCGCTTTCGCACTGATTTTTTTCCTGAAAACGCCGTTCCCGCTCATCGTCGTGGGGGCGTTGCTGGTGGGTTGGTGTGGAGCGCAGCTGGCGCCGGAGGTGCTTGCGCAGTCGCCTGTCGGTCACGGGGTGCGGGCGGGACCTCCACCTGCAGGCCTGCCCGAACGCGACACCGAGCGGGCGGTGATCGATGATGCTGCGGTGCAGTGCGGTGTGTTGCCCACAGGACGGCGGGCGGTGCGAGTGGTGTCGATCTGCGTGCTGCTCTGGTTCGTTCCGGTGGTGGTGGTTGGCGCTCTGCTGGGGTGGCACTCGGTGTGGGTTAACCAGGCGTTATTTTTCAGCAAGACGGCGATGGTGACTTTCGGCGGCGCCTACGCGGTGTTGCCCTACGTGGCTCAACACGCGGTGGAAATCCACGGCTGGCTGGCAGCCCCACAGATGCTCGACGGGTTGGCTTTTGCCGAAACCACCCCCGGGCCGCTCATCATGGTGCTGCAGTTTGTGGGCTTCCTTGGCGGCTGGAACCAGCCGGGGGGATTGAGCCCGCTCGCCTCGGCGAGTCTGGGCGCGGCCATCACTACGTGGGTGACCTTTGTGCCCTGTTTCCTGTGGATTTTTCTCGGTGCCCCCCACATTGAGCAGTTGCGCGGAAATAAGCAGCTGGCGGGTGCGTTGAGCGCGGTGACGGCGAGTGTGACCGGGGTGATTTTAAACCTAGCGGTGTGGTTCGGCTGGCACGTGCTGGTGCCAGGTGGAAACTGGGCGAGCGTGGATGTGCTGGCCACCGGCTTGGGTGTGGGTGCGTTTGTGGCGCTGCACCGCTACCGGGTGAACGTGGTGGCGGTGATCGTGGCCAGCGGCTTGATCGGGCTTCTGGCGATGTAGGCCCGACCGGTGGTCGGGTCTGCGCTGGGACTGCATCAGGGTAGAAGCTTAGCGCATCGCCGGGCGCAATTCGCGGCGCAGGGCTCCCGCGACGATTACCTGCTCGCGGCAGGCGGCGCTGACGGCCTCGGGCGTGGCGTCGACCAATGGCATCACTTTAAAGGATACGCTCAACGCAGTGCCGGCGGGGATTTTGGCGGTGGCCAGGCGCTTCACACAAAAATCACGCAGGCTGCCCGCACGCGATTCGAGTACCAGGAAAATGGTTTCGCCGACATCGCTCACAGCGTAGATCACGGCGACACCGATCGCCTTGGCGGGAATTGCGGTGGTGATTTTTGCGGCGGTGCAGGTCTTGAGTTCGAAGCGGACTTGCCAGGACGGAGTGGTCATAGCCGGATCGTTTCCACGGTGCGTGGCTAACACAATGGCGTTTACGCAGGAGTTTCCCGGGGACCGCTTGCTGTCTTGCAGAGCTGAACTCAAGCGGCTCGCCGCCAACCCTCAGCTTTATTCTGTTTTTCGAGCGTTTCATCTCAATGCCGGCTAGGTGCCCGTGTAATCGGGCAGGTTGCGCGAGTTTCAGAGCTCGTCGGGGTTGATCTCTAATGCTCGGGCCTGTTCGCAGCGCTTGCGCGACAGCTCCACACCCAGCGCGTCCAGCCCGAGGGCGTTGGCGGCCGCCAGCACCGTACCAACCCCGCAGAAGGGGTCTAAAATCGTCGTCGCCCCCACTTGGTCGCGTGCGAAACGCACCGCGTGCCCGGCTGCCCTCACCCCCATTGCCCGCACCCAGGGTAGTCGGCCTGCGTCACTGATAATGTCCGGTATCGGCAACATTTCGGGGCACTTCATCGCTCGCGACACCGCGATCAGGTGAGTATAACCAGGCCGACCATAGGTGAGCATTCCTGGCGGCCGACGGCAGACGATTTTGTGAAATAGAATATGCGCTCCCGCATCCTCGGCGGCGCGGATTACCAGTGCGCCCTTGTCCACCCACACGCCGTCGCGTTTGATGTCGGACTGGAAAAACAGCGCGGCACTCGTTTCCGGCACCGCATCCAGGACCAGGCCGACCGCCCCCAGAAACCAGGTGCGCCAAGCGGGTAACGACAAGCTTACCTCGGAGACGTCAGGCAGCGAGGTGACCGCGCAGGCACCCTCGATCCGGCCTCGCGCGCGCAACCAACCGAGCGCCTCGGCGCAATGAACCTCCCGCTGCACCGGCGCCGGTGCGGAAGCAGCGTTAAGCGGGGTCATGGGCTGGCCGGGGCCTGTTGGGTATAGTGAGGAACCAGTTGCTTGAGGTGACCTTGGATAACCGAAGCAATGGTGGCGGGCGGCACGGTTTGTTTGTGCAACTCGAAGATGGCCACCAGTAATGCCAGTTCGATGTCCACCTTGTTGGCGCTGGCAAGTTTCATCGCAGCTACGATTTCTAGGGCCTTTTTCTCGGCTTTTTTGTAGTGGAGGAAACTCTGGTCCGGTGCTGGTGCGCTCATGATAGAAGGGGTTTCGGCATTGCGGGCATTCTCGTCAAGCCTACGGCTCCAGCTCAGGGCGGCCCGCAAGGGCGAAACCCGACGGGGCAGGGTTTCGTTGGTGGGATTCCGTTTTTTCGGTCATGGCCTAGGATAAACATTGGCCCACCGAAACGGCCGTCCCCGCCGCCGCTCCAGCAGCTCGGCCGTAAAGCGGTTTGATTGGGGCCCAGTGAAACGCCTTCTAGCTAACGGGCATCTGTCGTCGGCAGATCAAGTTATCCCTCAGCCCGCCGATAATAGGGGGAGCCATCAGGCCTATGACCTAATTGTACCCTACCTCACGCCCTACCCATCGACCGCTATCTCCCTGCCATGAAATTCTCCTCACTCACCATCGGGCAACGTGTTGCCCTAGGCTTTTCCTTCCTCCTTATAATCAGCGCTCTTCTCGGCGGTTTTGCCGCCTTTAAAATGCTCACCGGTGCCACTGGAGCGCATTTCCTTGCCTCTGCCGTCGCCCCTCAGGCCGAGGTCACCAGTACCTTGGCCGCCGCCTCGGCCAAAACCCAGTTGGCCGCCCGTACCTACGGGCTGACAAGCGACGAGGCGTTTCGCGATGCCACGCTCAAGCACCTCGCCGAGGTCAATGTTTCACTTGATGCCTGTCGTAAACTCGCCGCGTCCCAACCTTCGCTCACCGCTCTGCAAGAGGGCGTAATCGCCGCCGAAAAGGCTCTCGCCGCCTACGTCACCCAGTTCAAGGCCACCGAAGCCAATTTGATTTCACTCGATAAAACCCGCGCCCAACTCGACTCCGGTGCCAGCGCTTTTGTGGCCTCGATCAC
>CANIXX010000071.1 GCA_947471115.1 Opitutaceae bacterium
CCAATCCGGACGTCAACGGCACTGGAGCTCAGCGCAGACGGTCCGACGAACAGCGTAGTGAAATACAACAGGCCCGCGACCGAGCCCCACGTACCCGGGGCCTTCCGCATGCGCCCGACCGGACCGACCGTCGCGCAAGAAACCACCCAAGAAGTCGGCAGAAACCGCGGCCAGATCGGCTGTTTAAATACGCTCATGTCTGGTCGTCAAAAATCACCGCACGGTACTTCACGATATAGTCCCAGCCCGAACGCACCGTGAAATAAACCCCCAGCAAAAACAGGCCGAGGCCCACGTTGTGAATGACGTCGGCATAGGACGAAAAATCGACCTCGAGACGGGGCGCGATGTCGTTTTGCAACATCGGTACGAACAGCAGAAACCCCACCGCGATGAGCTGGGTGAGCGTCTTGGTTTTGCCTCCACGTTCAGCGGCGACCACCACGCCCTTGGCGGCGGCCATCATCCGCATCCCTGAAATCAGAAACTCGCGGCACAGCACGATCAGCACCCAGTAAATTGGAACCGTGCCCAGTTCAACGAAGGCGATCATGATGCCGAGGACGAAAATCTTGTCGGTGAGGGCATCCATGAACTTGCCGAAGATCGAGACGAGGTTGCGCTTGCGCGCGATGTAGCCGTCCACCCAGTCGCCGATCGCAGCGGCGATAAACAACCAGAAGCCGAGCGTGGCGGCCCAACTCCACGACTGGTTCATCAGCCAGACCACCAAAAACATCATCGGGATGCGCGAAAGGGTGATGATGTTAGGTAAATTCATGGCGAAGGAGTCGGGCCGAAAGACAGGGCCGCCCCAGCCCAAAGGCAACCCCGGAAACGCCTCGATTTGGTTCTCGCCCCTCGTCGCCCCTCTTCGATTATCGACGGGCTTATGCGTCACTGCATTTATCCCGGCACCTTTGACCCTCTGACCAACGGCCACCTCGACGTGCTCGACCGCGCGACCCGGCTGTTTGACCGCATCACTGTCGCCGTCGCCCGCAACCCGGGCAAGGGCCCGCTTTTCACCCCCGAACAGCGCCTCGGACTGGTTCAGGCCAACATCGCCAAATACCCACACGTCACCGCTGTTCTCTTCGACGGCCTGCTCGTCGAGTTCGCCATCGCCCAAAAGGCCCACGCGCTCATCCGCGGCCTGCGAGCGCTCTCCGACTTCGAGTTTGAGTTCAACATGGCGCTGATGAACCGCCACCTGCAGCCCAAGATCGAGACGATCTTCGTCATGCCGCACGAGCAGTATAGCTACACCAGCTCCTCTCTCGTGAAACAGGTCGCGCGCTACGGCGGCGACATAGCCCATTTTGTGCCGGACAACGTCGCCGCCGCACTCGCCACCGTATTTCCGCGCCCCGTCTAGCGACCTTACCCCACACACTCCATTACCCCAGGGTGTCACCTACTAGCTGAAACTTATCTCCCTGCTCAAGCGCCCCCCCTTTCGTTACCATCATGGCCAAGCCCCGTTCTCTCAAAATCTGGTTCACCCTCACCGCTGTGGCCGCCATCGCCGGCGGAGCCTACTACTACCTTCACGGCCGCTCCGGCCCCAAACCCGAATTTGCCACCGTCAAGATCAGCCGCAGCGAGATCATCCAATCGGTCACTGCCACCGGCACCCTCCAGCCCGTCACCACCGTTGAAATCAGCTCGCAGATTTCCGGCCTGATTCAAGAGGTGAAAGTCGATTACAACTCCAAGGTGAAACAGGGCGACCTGCTCGCTCGCATCGATCCCGCCACCTACCAAGTGCGACTCAGCTCCACCAAAGCCGAGCTGGCCAACACCCGCGCCAACTACCAGTTGGTCAAACTCAACACCGAACGCACCCGCGCTTTGCGCACCCAAGACCTCGTCTCCCAACAGGAGCTCGACCAAGCCGAAGCCCTACTCACCCAAGCCGAAGCGCAGTTGCAAATTCGCCAGTCCTCCGTGCAGACCTCCGAGGTCGATTTGGCCCGTTGTAACCTTTACGCCCCGATCGACGGCATCATTTTGGACCGCGTCGCCGAGGTCGGTAAAACCGTCGCCGCCAGCCTCAACGCCCCCCGACTTTTCACCTTGGCCGCCGACCTCACCCAGATGCAAATCGAGGCAGCCGTATCCGAAGGCGACATCGGCTCGGTCGAGGCGACACAAAGCGTCAACTTCACCGTCGATGCCTACCCCAGCCGCCAGTTTAAAGGCCGCGTAATCCAGATTCGCAACGCCCCCGTCAACGTGCAAAGCGTCGTCAGCTACATTGCCATCATTCAGGTCAATAACGACGATCTGCTGCTCAAGCCGGGCATGACCGCCAATGTTTCGGTGATCGTCTCGCGCAAAGAAGACTCCCTGCGCATCGCCAACAGCGCCCTGCGCGTACGCATTCCTGAGTCGCTTCTTCCCGATGCTATACCCGCGCCAGAATCCAGCAAAACCACCCAGCCCGCCTCCCGCGAACAGATCAGCCAGCTCATGATCGAGGCAGGTGCAGGCAGCAACTCGCGTCGCATCGCCCCCGAAGTGCGCGCCCGACTCATCCAATTGGCCAAAGAACGCGGCCTCGAGTTGCCCGCCCGCCTCCTCCGCAACAGCGACGACACCGAGGCCAACGGCCCGATCTCGCGCACGGTTTATAAACTCGGCGGCACCCCCGAAGCCCCGGAGGTTATCCCCGTTGTCATCAAAGTCGGTATCACCGACGGCAGCGCCACCGAGGTGCTCGAGGGCTTGGCGGAAGGCGACCGCGTCATCACCAGCGCGTACCTGCCAGCCACCGGCAACGGCACAGCCAATCCGTTCGGCGGCTCCGCGCCCCGTCGTTAAGCGTCACCCGCCATGGCCGCCCCCATCGTCAAACTGGATAACATCCACAAGATCTACGCCAGCGGCGAGGTCGAGGTCCACGCCGTACGCGGCATTTCACTGGAAATCCAAAAGGGTGAGTTCATCGCCATCATGGGCTCGTCGGGCTCGGGCAAGTCCACGCTCATGAACACCCTCGGCTGCCTCGACCGCCCCACCCGTGGTTCCTACCTGCTCGACGGCATTAACGTCTCCGCACTGAACCGCAACGAGCTAGCCGACATGCGTAACCAAAAACTCGGCTTCGTCTTCCAGGGATTTAATTTACTCTCCCGTACCTCCGCACTTGAAAACGTGGAGCTGCCCATGCTCTACGCCCCTCGGCGCATCTCGGCCGCAGAGATGCGTGAGCGTGCCATGCACTCCCTAGAAATCGTCGGCCTGGCCGCCCGCCACGACCACTTGCCCAATCAACTCTCGGGCGGACAACAGCAGCGCGTCGCAATCGCCCGTGCCTTGGTTAACCGCCCGCAACTGCTCCTTGCCGACGAGCCCACCGGCAACCTCGACACCAAGACCTCCGTCGAAGTGATGGGCGTTTTCCAAAAGCTCAACGACGCCGGCATCACTATTGTCATGGTCACCCACGAGCTCGACATCGCCCACTTCTGCAAACGCAACCTGATCGTGCGCGACGGGCTGGTCGTACGCGACGAGTTGGTTGTGAACCGCTCGATTGCAGCCGAGGAAATGAAAAAACACCTCGCCGCCGAGACCGCTGCTAAACTCACCGTCGCCGCCCCATGAGACTCGTTGCCACCACCATCATCGCCCTGCGTGCGCTGCGCCGAAACAAGATGCGCTCGGTGCTCACTGCCCTCGGCATGATCATCGGCGTCGGGGCAGTCATTGCCATGGTCAGCATTGGCAACGGCGCAAAGGTCCAAGTTGAGGCGTCTATCGCCAGCCTCGGGCAAAACATCATTAGCGTGTTCCCTGGTACACTCACCACCGGCGGCGCCCGCGGCGGGTGGGGCTCAGCCAGCACCCTCACCCCCGAAGATGCTCTCGCCATCCAAGCTGAAATCGCAGGTGTGGTCGCCGTCAGCCCCGAGGTCCGTGACCGCCAGCAAGTCCTGTCAAACGGCCTCAATTGGAATACCTCCATAAATGGTGTATCACCTGATTTCCTCAGTATTCGCGACTGGGGACTCGCTGAAGGTGTCATTTTCACGGACCTCGAAGTGCGCAGCACCGCGAAGGTGGCCGTGATCGGCCAGACCGTCGCCGACCAACTCTTTCCCGGCTCTTCGCCCGTAGGCCAAACCCTGCGCATCCGCAACATCCCCTTTAAAATAATCGGTCTGCTAAAACCCAAAGGCTTTAACTACTTCGGCTCCGACCAAGACGACACCGTGCTGATCCCCTACACCAGCGCCATGCGCCGCGTCGCCCGCCGAACAACCCTCAGCAGTATCCTCATCCAGTCAACGACCCAGAATCAGATGCCTCGTATCCAACAGGAAATCACCGACCTGCTCCAACAGCGCCGCCAGGGTCGTGAGCCCGATTTCACCGTGCGCAACCAGATGGAGCTCGCCGAGGCCGCCACGGCCACTTCGCGCACCATGACCGGATTACTTGGCGCCATCGCAGGGGTTTCCCTGATCGTCGGCGGTATCGGCATCATGAACATCATGCTCGTCTCGGTCACCGAACGCACCCGCGAGATCGGCATCCGTTTGGCCATCGGCGCGCACGACCACGACATTCGCCTGCAATTTCTCATCGAAGCCATGGTCCTCAGTTTGATGGGCGGCGCGCTCGGCATCCTCATTGGTGTCGGCGCATCGCAAATCGTTTCTCAACTCAACGGCTGGCCCGTGCAAGTTTCCAGCGCCTCGATCATCGTCGCCTTCGTTTTTTCGGGCGCGGTCGGTATCGGCTTCGGCTTTTATCCCGCCCACAAGGCCGCAAAACTCGACCCCATCGAGGCGCTCCGCTTCGAGTAAAAAACCCCGTCCCGATGCCCTGCCGTATCGTTCTGGCTCCCTTACTCCTCCTCGTTCTCTCTGCTGCTGCGACGCCCTCCGCCCTCCGCGCCGCCGAACGCCCGGCCCCAGCCAACTCCAGTATAGCCGACTCCGAACCGCTCGCTGCAGCCATCTCCCTGTTTAACGCCAAACGCGTGCCCGAGGCCCGCGACCAACTCGCCCCCATCGTCGCCCGCGAGCCGAAAAACATCCGAGCCCTCTGGTACCTCGGCCAGTGCGAACTCAAGATGCAGCGCCGCGGCGTCGCCGCCGACATCCTTGCCCGCGCAGCTCAACTCGCTCCAACCCACGCCGAAATCCTCGCCGACTACGGCAGCGCGAGCTTGTTGCGCGCAACCGAACTGGGTGCCTCATTTAGCGCCATTGGCTACGCCCGCCGCGGCCGCACCGCTCTGGAGCAGGCAGTCAAACTCGATCCCGACAACATCGATTACCGTGAGGGATTGGTCCAATTCTACACCCGCGCACCCGGTTTTGTCGGCGGCGACTTTGCCCTCGCTTATGCGCACGTCGCCGAAATCACCCGCCTCGATGCTTCCCGCGGTGCGGTCATAAAAGCCAACACCCTTTGCAGCGAAAAACGCTACGACGAGGCCCTTGCCGGCTGCGAAGCCTTTCTTCTGACCCAGCCGGACAACTACCTAGCCCTCTACACACTGGGCCGAATCGCCTCGGAGACCGGTCGTGGCTTGGAACGCGGCGAACAGGCCCTGCGCCTGTGCCTGCAACTCACACCCCGCATCCAAGATCCTGATCACGCTGGGGCGCACTACCGCTTGGGTTTGATCGCAGAAAAATCCAATCGACCCGCCGATGCCCGCAGCGCCTACCAAGCCGCCCTCAAATTGGAGCCCACGCTCGAAAAGGCCTCCACCGCACTCGCCCGCCTGCAGCCATGACCGAAGCGCCGACCGCTGACGCCCCCTTCGTCGAACTCCGTAATGTGATCCAGCAATTTGGTGCCAGCACCCGCCCGCCGGTGTTGGCCGGACTTTCGCTGCGTGTTGAGCGCGGCGAATTCGTCAGTCTGGTTGGGGCCAGTGGCTGCGGTAAATCCACCCTGTTGCGCCTGCTCGCCGGCCTTATCGTGCCAACCTCCGGCCAAGTTTTGGTTGAGGCGCGCCCAGCGGCCACCACCACCACCGAGCGAGCCTTTATTTTTCAGGACTCGGCGCTACTTCCGTGGCGCACGGTCCGCCAAAACTCCGAACTGTTACTGCAATTGCGCGGCGTGCCCGCCTCTCGCCGCCGCGAGAGCGCCGCCCAAATGCTCGCCCTCGCGCGTATCGCCCACCTCGCCGACCGCCACCCGCGCCAACTCTCCGGCGGCGAAAAGATGCGCGTTTCCCTGGCCCGCGCCCTCACCCTAGAACCCGCGCTTCTGCTTCTCGACGAACCCTTCGGCGCCCTCGACGAACTCACGCGCGAGGTTTTGGGCGAAGAGCTCCTCGCTCTGCGCGAAAGCCAAAAGTGGACCGCCTTTTTCGTTACCCATTCGGTGGCCGAAGCCGTTTTTCTTTCAACGCGCGTCGTGATCCTAGCTGGCGGCGAAATCGCCCACGACGTGCCGGTTAACCTGCCATTTCCCCGCAACGCCGAGACCCGTGAGTCGCCCGCATTTCTCCAACGCGTCGCCGAGGTTTCGCGTCTCCTGCGCACCGCCACCGCACCCTCCACCACCGCATGAGCCGCCGACTACTCACGTTCGGTTTACCCGTGTTCACCGGATCCCTTTTGATCGCGATATGGTACGCGGTTCGGCTCTACCTGCTGCCCGTCGAGCAGCGCTTCCTGCTCCCCGCGCCCGACGCTGTGCTGGGTTCGTTTTCCACTCATGGAGCGCAACTGTGGGCGGCCACCCTGAGCACGGCGCGCGGCGCGGCTTTGGGCTTCGCGGCGGCCGTGGCCGGGAGCATTGTGCTGGCGCTGACGCTCTCGCTCTCACCGCGGGTGCGCGCTGGGCTTTACCCGTGGCTCATGGCGCTGCAACTCACGCCCATCATCGTGCTCGCGCCCATCCTCATTCTCTGGGCCGGACCTGGCCTGCCGAGCGTCATCATCATCACGTTTCTTATCAGTTTTTTCCCGCTGGTGGTGAACACCACTCAAGGCCTCGTCGCCACCGACCGACTACTCGTCGACCTGTTTCGCATGGGACGAGCGTCTACGCTCCAGCAGCTCCTGCACCTGCGCATTCCCGCCGCCCTGCCCTATTTTTTCACCGGCCTGCGCATCGCCGCCACCCTAGCGCCAATCGGGGCCATCGCCGGTGACGCCTACGCGGGCAACTCCGCTGGTGGCCAAGGCGGACTCGGCTTCCTCGCAGTGATCTACAGTGCCCAGTTCCAAATCCCCGCCCTCTTCGCCACCGCGCTGGTCAGTTGCCTGCTCGGCTTCGTGTTTGCCGGCGCAGTCGTGGGGTTGAGCTGGCTCGTGCTTCACCCCTGGCACGATGCCTACGCACCGCACGACGTTTAACTCGCTCCACCGCCCCCATGACCATCAAATCCAATCGGGAAATTAGCTGCCGTGACCGCCGCCTGCCTCTCGACCAAGGTCCGCTGATCGTCGGAATCCTCAACCTCACCGACGATTCCTTTTTCGACGGCGGTCAGTACAACTCACTTCCCGCCGCCGTCTCCCGCGCCCGCCTGCTCATTGCCGAGGGCGCTTCGGTCATCGACATCGGCGGCCAATCAACCCGCCCCGGCTACACCGAAGTCGGCCCCGAGGAGGAAATTCGCCGCGTTGTTCCCGTCATCCGCGAGCTGGTGCGCCACGTTGCAGCGCCGCTGTCGATCGACACCTACCATCCCGCCGTGGCCGACGCGGCGCTCGCTGCCGGAGCACACATCGTCAACGACGTGCACGGACTCCAGCGCGACCCGGCGATGGCCGGGGTAATCGCCCGCTACAGTGCCGCCGCCATCCTCATGCACAACGATCCCGAGCTTCGTGAGGCCCCTACGGCCGCTTCCGGCTCTAGCTTAGACGTGTTGGCCCACGTTAAAAAATTCCTCCAGCGCACGCTCGCCTTGGCTGCCGAGGCGGGAATAGACCCGCGCCGCATCATCCTCGATCCCGGTATCGGATTTGGAAAAACCCAGGAGCAAAACTTGGAAATCCTCGCGCGTGTAGGTGAGTTACACGCCCTCGGCCACCCGCTGCTGCTGGGCATTTCGCGCAAATCGGTGATCAGCCACGTGCTCGACCTGCCCGCCGACGAACGCCTAGAAGGCACCCTGGCGCTCACCGCTCTGGCGGTGGACCAAGGCGTGCAATTTCACCGCGTTCACGACGTGCGCGCCAACCACCGCGCCGCCCTCATGGCCGCCGCCTTGCGCAGAACCCGCTAACACCAGGTTCGCACCTCTGCGATTTCTCCGTCAATTTCGACTCGCTACTCGCTACCCGCTACCCGCTACTTCTCCCCGCAATGACCGGCCGCATCACCCTCTCCACCATGGTATTTTACGGTTACCACGGCGACCTGCCCGAAGAGAACACCCTTGGCCAACGCTTCGTGATCGATCTGATGCTCTCGCTCGACATCGCGGCGGCCGCCGCAACCGACGACCTGCAAAAAACCGTCGATTACACACAGGTTTACCGCATCTGCCGCGAGACAGTCGAAAACGACCGCTTCAAGCTCATCGAGGCGTTGGCCAACCGGGTGATCGACCGCATTCTAGCCGCCTGCCCGATCGTGGACCAAGTGGACATTGTGATTAAAAAACCCTCGGTTCCCATCGCGGGCATCCTCGACCATGTCGCCGTCGAAACCAGCAAATCGCGTGCAGACTGCCTACCTCGGACTGGGCAGTAATCTCGGCGATCGCCACGCCCACCTTGCAGAGGCGCTCGTCCGCCTAGCCGCTGCTCTCGAAGTGCGTATCGCCCGCGTTTCGTCAGTTTATGAAACGACGGCCGTGTTCCTGCCCGGCCAGGCGGCGCAGCCCGATTACCTTAACCTCGTGGTGAAGCTGGAGACGACTCTGGCGCCGCACGCCCTGCTTGAACTCTGCCTCGCTATTGAGAAACAACTTGGGCGCGTCCGCCGCGAACGCTGGGGTGCGCGCACCGTTGACCTCGACGTGCTGCTTTATGGCGACACGGAGCTCAGAGCCGACGAGCGTCTGACCCTGCCGCACCCCCGCTTATGCGAACGCGCCTTTGTACTCGCGCCGCTGGCTGAGCTTGCGCCCGAGCTAAGGGTGCGGGGCGAAACGGTATCGGCGCATCTTGCACGCGCTGACGCCTCCGGAATCGCGGTGCGACCCGAGTGGGCGTTAAGTCCGCCGATCCTGCTCGAAGAAATCAAGCTGCCCGGGGCACCGCACGAGTTTTTCGCCCAGGTGGAAAGCCGCGACCACGCCTTTTTCTTGGACAGCGGCCGCAGCACAGGCGGACTCGGGGCGTATTCGTTTATCGGCTTCGATCCCTTTTCGGTTTACCGCAGCCCGTCTGGCGACGCTGGATCCGCCCTGGACGAACTGCGTGCCCGCCTCCGTCCACTCACCCGTCCCCCGGAAAAGCATAACCTAATAGGTTATGCCTTTCCGAACTCAGGGCCGCTCCCGGCGTTGCCCTTCACCGGTGGGGCGGTGGGTTTTTTCAGTTACGAACTGTGCGCACGACTTGAGAACATTAACCGCCATCGTCCTGACGACCTGCCGGCGGTGCCAAACTGCGAGTTCGGGTTTTACGACGGCATCATCGCCCACGAACACGCCACGGGGCGCACGTGGCTGGTCGCCAACCCCGTCGCCACTTCAACCGCCGCAGAAATTCTCGCCCGCCTGCGCACCGCACTCGAAACGCCCCCACCGCCCCAAATTAAGTGTAACCTATTAGGTTACGCTTTAGCTCGGCCGCAGCCGGACCAATTCGGCGAACAGCCTGCTGTTCAGCAGTTGCCGCCGCTTGCACAGACAGCACCGCAACCGGTAGCGAATTTTGATTTTGCCGGCTACACGGCAGCCATCGCCCGCATCAAGGCCTACATCGCCTCTGGGGATGTTTATCAGGTTAACCTGACCCAGCGCTTTGCCACGCCGCTGCCTTGCCCGCCCTACGCGCTTTACCAGCGTCTGCGCGAACGCAGTCCTGCTCCATTCGCCGCTTACCTGTCCTTTGACGCCGTCCAAGTGGTGAGCAGTTCGCCCGAGCGCTTTCTCACCGTGCGCGGCCGCCAGGTGGAAACCCGGCCGATCAAGGGCACGCGCCCGCGCGCTGCTGATCCAGCAACCGACGCCCGCCTCGCCGCCGAACTGCTCGCCAGCGAAAAGGACCGCGCCGAACTTCTCATGATCGTCGACTTGGAACGCAACGACCTAGGTCGCGTCTGCGCCTACGGCTCGGTGCAGGTGGAAAAACTCTGGCAACTCGAGTCGCACCCCACCGTTCACCACCTCGTCGCCACCGTTTCCGGTACGCTCAGACCCGAGATTGACGTGATCGACTGCGTGGCCGCCTGCTTCCCCGGTGGCTCGATTACTGGCGCCCCAAAAATCCGTGCCATGGAGATCATCGACGAACTCGAACCCCACCGCCGCCACATTTACACAGGCGCGATCGGCTACCTCGGCTTCGACGGGAACGCCGACCTCAACATCGCCATTCGCACCCTGACCTGCGTAGACGGCCAAGCGTATTACCATGTCGGCGGGGGAATCGTGTGGGATTCCAACCCCAGCGCCGAATACCAGGAAACCCTCGATAAGGGCCGCGCTATGCACGAGGCTTTGACCCAATCCTGAGCGCCCCCGTTCCGCTTCCGATTCGCTATCTGTCGAACTGGTATAAGTACGCATAAACGAGATCCTTTTGCCCAACCGTTCCTGTCCACCGCTGCCCCCATGAACACCTCCCACTATGTCCTGCTCGACAACGTGCTGCAGCCCGGGATCGCAGCCCAGGTCCCCGCGCTAAGCGAGGGTTTCCTCTACGGCCACGGGGTGTTTGAAACGATAAAAGTCCACGGCGGCCACCCCGCCTTCCTCGCCGACCACCACGCCCGTCTCACCGCCAGTGCCCGCGCTCTCGACCTGCCTTACTCAGTCGATCTGGGCACCCTGCACGACCGCCTGCACCGTGTCATCGTGGCCAACCACCTCACCGACGGCTCCGCCAAGGTCGTACTATTTAACAACGAAAACGCGACCACCAGCGAACTGATCTGCACGAGCGAAAAACGATATCCGGCCGACACCTACGCGCGGGGTTTCCGGCTCCGCACGGTGTTTAGTGGAGAACGCACCGGCAGCCTTTCCGAATACAAAACGCTCAACTACCTGGTTAACATCCGCGCCAAACGCGCCGCAGTGGCCGCCGGTTTTGACGAACCACTCTTCATTACTCCTGCCGGCATCGTCATCGAAGGCGCCACCACCAACGTCTTTGCGGTGCGCGGCGGGGTGGCCCTCACGCCCGCGCTCGCCTGCGGACCGCTGCCCGGCACCGCCCGCGCCCGCGTGCTCGCCCTGCTCGGGCCCGAACGAGTCCGCGAAGGTCTTCTTACTCGCACCGAACTTGAGCACGCCGACGAGATTTTCGTGACCAACGCCTTGCTCGGCGTCATGCCGGTGAGCCGCTGCGACGACCGCGCGCTCGACCTCAATTGCACGCCCTTCACTAGCGCCCTACGCGAAACCTACCGCACCCTCGAAGCCCAATCCCTATGAGCAATCCTTTCGCCCTCCCCGCCCATCGCCCGGTTGTTAACCGTGAGTCACTCCTCCCCCGCCGCCTGTGGCTCGGCCTAGCCAGCTGTCTCGCCGCACTCGGCCTGAGCGCCTGCGGTAAAAACTCCACTGCCCCGGCCGCCCCCGCCGCAGCGGCCAACCCCGCCGGTTCTGCCACCGCCGCCGCCGTGCCAACCAAAATCATCGTTCAACTGGACTGGGTGGCCGAGCCCGAGCACGGCGGATTTTACCAAGCGCAGGCTAAGGGCTTTTTCAAAGCCGCCGGACTCGACGTCGAGCTTATCCCCGGCGGCCCCAACGCCTTTGTTATGCAGAAAGTCGCCACCGCCCAGGCCCAGTTCGGCCAGGCCGACAGCACCAACACCCTGCTCGCCCTCGCCCAAGACCTGCCTGTCACCCAAGTTGCCGCAGTCTTCCAAAATGACCCCTCGGTTCTGATGCTCCACGATGGCAACCCGGTGACCCGTTTCGAGCAACTCGACGGCCAAACGATCATGGCTCGGCCCGAGTGGGCGTTTTTGCCGTACCTGCGTAAAAAGTACGGTATCGATTTTAAACTCATTCCCCAAAACTACTCGGTGGCCAACTTCGTGGCGACCCCGGGGCTGATCCAGCAGGGCTACTTCATTGCCGAGCCCTACCACATCACTAAAGCCGGCGGAGCGATGCCCCGATTCCTTTACGCATGGGACGCCGGTTTCGACGCCTACGCCGTGCTCGTAGCCAACCGCACTTGGCTTGCCGCCCACCCAGCGCAGGCCCGTGCTTTTATCAAAGCCTACATCGCCGGTTGGGCCGATTATTTGGCCAACGACCCCGCGCCCGCCCACGCCTTGATGAAAGCCGCCAACGCCCAAAACACCGACGAGTTCATGCTGTTTTCGCGGCAAATGATCATTGAGCAAAAGCTGGTCACCGGCCGCGGCCCTGAGGGCGGCGAGGCCAACATCGGGCGGATCACCCGCGAGCGTTTCCAGAACCAGATCAACCAACTCGAAACCTTGGCCATATTGCCCAAAGGAAAACTCACGGTGGATCAAGTCATGACGACCGAGTACCTGCCGTGAACCTAGGGTAACCGCCGAGTGTAGGGCAGATTTCCAGCCGGCTTAGAATAGAAATGCAGGCCGGAATCCTTCACTACTCTTGCCTGTGCGCTTGATTGAACTCAGCCGCACCGAGGCTTTTGCATCTTAGCGTCTTAGCGTCTTAGCGTTAAAAATCCGTATCACCGTCCCTTTTTCCATGCCCACTCCCGCCTCCGACGCCCGCCCCCGTTTTCTCGCGCTCCTGCGCACCGCCATC
>CANIXX010000072.1 GCA_947471115.1 Opitutaceae bacterium
ATGCGGTAAAGGAGGCGGCAGGCTACGGCTACCGGCCATGCCAACCAGCGGCTAACATGCGCTGGGGGGAAAAAAGCGGTTTCATCCATACGATTAAAGTGGGTTTAACCAAAACGGGAGCGACGCGGTGACTGGGGCCGAATGAGGCCGTGAATCGATTTTCGTGGTTGGTGGCCGATCAGGAGGCGGGGCGTTTAAACCTTCAGCAGAGTACGTAACGTGGTGCAAGCGGCGGCATTGCCGGCGACGAATTGGATGCGATTCATTTTGAGGTTAAACACTTTCATCGGGAATTGTTCGCCATTGAGGAACTGCACCTGCCCGCCACCCGCCCAAACCAAGGGGACGGCCGCAGCGATATCCCAAATCCGCACATTGTGGTCCACGGTGGCATCGAGCAGGCCAACCGCCACATAACCGAGGTGCAAGGTGCTGCTACCCAAGCCGCGCAGTTTGAAGTTTTCCACCAAGGCGGTGGCGTGATGCGAGAAGGCTTTGTCGTACGGACTATGGAAACCGAGCATGCTTTGGCTGTCGGGCGGAGTGGTTTTAACCGCAGCCTCGCGCTCGCCATCCCAAAGCCCAAACGTCGGCCCACCGTGCATCAAAACGCGGCGAGCCATATCGTAAATGATGCCGTAAACCGGTACTCCATTTTCCAAGAGAGCGAGTGAAATGGCACAGTAAGGAATACCGGTTGCGTAGTTGTTGGTGCCATCAATCGGGTCGAGCACCCAAGCGAAGCGCCTCGTCAGCGCTGTCGGTTCGTCGGTCTCGGCGAGCTCCTCACTGAAAAGATGGTCGTCAGGAAAAAGCACCCCGAGGTCCTTAAAAATGCCCTCCGAGATAGCCAGATCAGCGGCAGTGACCCGGGTGCCATCGTATTTCCACTCGCTCTTCACCTTGCCGAATTCTCGGTGCATGAGTTCGGTTTGGGCGAGCACTGCGGTTTTACCGGCAGTAATACGGGCGAGCAGTTCAGGGGAATGCATACGTTAAGTTCATTCCACGGAAGCCCGGCGAAGGAAAGTCGCGAACGTTAAATTTATCGGCTGCAGGCTTCGGACTTTCACCATTGGCGGAAAGCGTCAGGCGCTCCTGCCGGATATCGGGCGCATGCGAAACATCACAGGCCCCGCGCGACACCGGCCGCCAAATAAGGCTTCCCCTCCCCGCCTGCCACCTGTTGCGTTGAGGGTTTCTTCATGACGCCCGCCCAGGAAATCGCCCGCCGCCGCACCTTTGCGATCATCTCGCATCCCGATGCCGGCAAAACCACGCTGACCGAGAAATTCCTTCTCTACGGCAACGCCATTCATTTGGCGGGTGCTGTCACCGCGCGCAAAAGCCAGCGTGCCACCACCTCCGACTGGATGGAGTTGGAGAAACAGCGCGGCATCTCCATCTCGTCGACGGTCCTGCAATTCGACTACCAAGGCTACGCGGTGAACTTGCTCGACACCCCCGGCCACAAGGACTTCTCCGAGGACACCTACCGCGTGCTCACCGCCGTTGACGCCGCCCTCATGGTGATCGATGCCGCCAAAGGCATCGAGCCGCAGACCCGCAAACTTTTTGAAGTCTGCAAACGCCGTGGCGTGCCCGTGTTCACCTTCATGAACAAGTGCGATCGCCCCACGCTCAATCCCATCGACCTCTTGGACGAACTGGAGCGCGTTCTCGGCCTCACCCCCTGCGCCGTCACCTGGCCGCTGGGCAACGGCCCAGGATTCCGCGGGGTTTTCGATCGCCGTTCCAAGGAGGTTCACCTCTTCGAGCGCACGCCTCATGGTGCTTACCGCGCTCCGGTTGACGTCACTGGTTTAGACGACCCGCTCGTGCGCGACCGCCTCGATGACTACACTTTCGATCAGGTCTCCGAGCAAATCGAGATCCTCGATGGTGCCAGCGCCCCGTTCGATCTCGCCGCCATCCAAGCTGGGCAGCAGACGCCCGTTTTCTTCGGCTCTGCGGTGAACAACTTCGGCGTACAGCTCCTGCTTGAGGGTTTTTTGAAGAACTCCATTCCACCGACCACGCGCAGCTCGGTGAGCATGAGCGTGCCCGGCGCACCGGCACCCTCGTCCGCTCGTGAGATCCTCGTTACCCACGAAAAGTTCTCGGCCTTTGTCTTCAAAATTCAGGCCAACATGGACCCAAAGCACCGCGACCGCATCGCCTTCGTTCGGGTGTGCTCGGGTAAATTCACCCGCGATATGAGCGTCGTCCACCAACGCACCGGCCGTACTGTACGCCTCTCGTCTTCGCACCGCCTTTTCGGCCAGGAACGCGAGACCGTTGACGAGGCCTGGCCGGGCGACGTTATCGGCTTGGTGGGCCACGACGCCTTCTGCATCGGCGATACCCTCACCGAGGATCGCACCATTGCCTACGATGAAATCCCGCGCTTCCCGTCGGAGGTTTTCACCTACATCTCGAACCCCAACTCCGGCGACTCCAAAAAGTACCGCGCAGGTCTCGAACAGTTGCTGCAGGAAGGCGTGGTTCAGTCGTTTCAGCCCCGCAACGCACCGCCCGGCTCCACGCTTTTGGCTGCGGTGGGCAACCTCCAGTTCGAGGTCGTGCAGTACCGCCTCAAGTCCGAGTACAACGCCGAGTCCCGACTCGAGCCCACGCCTTGGACTCTGCTGCGTTGGCTGGAGCCGCATCCCTCACTGAAGGACACCAGCCTGCTGATCGTGGCGAGCGGAGTTAGCTTCGGTGTCGATAAGTTCGACCAACCCATCGTCCTGTTTCCCAACGACTGGACGATGCGTTACTTCATCGACAAAAACCCCGAGCTCAAACTCCACGAACAGCCCATCGAGCTGACACGTAAGAGCAGTTAGTCGTTAGTCGAAGAGATTGCTGCCCGTGTGGCCTAGCGCATGGGCCGCAATCGTAACAATTCGCACGTTAACTGGCCGCGAGATTCCCCGCGGCCCGGCCCCGTTTACTGCGTGATGGCAGGATAACTCCCAAGCCATTTCACGATTGGGCAAAACTGCTTGAGCTCGCCAATCGCCTCCTTCATCGCGGGATCGTCGTAGTGACCCTTAACATCGATAAAAAACAGGTAATCCCAAGGCCGGCGTTTACTCGGGCGGGATTCGACTTTGGAGAGGTTAATGCCCCGCTCACCGAAGGGTTTTAGCATCTTCAACAGCGAGCCGGAGTGCGCCGATGCTTCGTCACCGAGGGATATGACCAAACTGGTAAGATCGCGTCCACCACCCACGGGGCCGGAGGCTTTTTTTCCGATTACAAAAAAGCGCGTGGTGTTTTCGGACTGGTCTTGGATGCCACGGGCAAGAACGGTGACACCTTGATGTTGCGCTGCCAGCTCTGATGCGATGGCAGCCGAGCCGGGGGTGTCTTTGGCGATTTGCACCGCACGAGCAGTGCTGGAGGTGTCGATGAGTTGCGCGTGCGGCAGGTGGCGTTGCAGCCAGTGACGACACTGGGCAAGCGCCTGGTCTTTGGAGTAAACTTTTTCGATCTGTGCCAGCGGGCTTGCTGATATCAACGCGTGGTTAATCTCCAGAACCACTTGCGCCACCACTTTGAGGTCGCTCTCCACAAAGCTGTCGAGCGCCTCGCGAACCGAACCTTCGGTGGAGTTTTCGATCGGTATAAGGCCATAGTCGGCTTCACCTTTTTCCACTGCCGTGAAAATATCTGTGATGGTCGCAATGGCGGAGTAATCCACGCTGGCGCCAAATTTCTTGATGGCCGCAGCATGCGTGTAGGTCGATTCCGGCCCGAGGTAGGCGATGAGCAGTGGCTTTTCGAGGGCTATGGCCGCCGACATGATCTCGCGGTAAATGGCGCGCAGGGCCTCGGGCTTTATGGGACCTTGGCTTAGCCCGGTGACTTTGCGGAAAACGGCGTCCTCACGCTCAGGCACGTAGATCTGGCCGCCGGAGTCGCGCTTAAGTTTACCGATCTCGGCGGCTAGGGAGAGGCGGCTGTTGAGCAACTCGACGATTTGGCGATCATGAGCGTCGATTTGGTCGCGGATGGGTTGAAGCGGGTCGGACATGGATTAGGCGGATGCGGGTTGGTCGGCGGCGGAAGCTTTGGAAGCTGCAGGAGCGTCGGAATGCGGTTCAACGTGGGCGACCTCGACGGGGAACAGGCTCGGCGAATCGCCCTCACCGTCTTCCAACGGCAGGCCCATTTCGTTGTCAGTTGGAGGCGTGGCGTTGATGGCATTTTTGAGCCATTCGTCGATCTGGCGCGGGGTGAGCACGTCGGAGGCAGGTAGTTCGACGAGGGATTTAACGCCGAGGAATTCGAGGAATTGATCCGTGGTGCCGTATTGCAGGGGGCGACCGGGAAGGTCGGCGCGACCGACGATATAAACGAGTTCGCGTTCGAGAAGTTTGTTCAAGCCGGCCTCGGCTGAAACGCCGCGAATCGTTTCGATCTCGGTGCGGGTGACCGGCTGGCGGTAGGCGATGATCGCCATGGTTTCGAGCGCCGACTGGGTGAGCTTGGTCGGGGCGGGTTCATCGCGCAGGATGCGAATCCAGCGGGCGAAACGCGGGTGCGTCACCAAGCGGTAACCGCTGGCGCCGTCGATGAGCAGGTAAATGTCGTCGGAGGCGCGCAGTTCGGCGGCGAGTTCGTCCATCGCCTCGCGGATCTGGGTGGCGGTGATGAGCGAAGGGACGTTTTGATAAAGGTCTGCGTCGGTTTCGCTGGGCGCGACGAGGAGCACCTCGGCGGCTTCGTTGCCGTCCGGAGCGGGAGAGTCGGAATCGGCTGCGGTTCCCTCGGCCGTGGGATCAACAATCGCGGTGGTCGCCGTGGCTTGGTCATGAAACCGCGCGAACGCGGTCTGGATGTCTTTGACCGTAAGCGGCTGGCTCGACGAGAAGAGCAGTGCCATGAGCACTTTTTTAAGTTGGAACGCCATGCGAAATAGAAGCCGAGAGTGAGGGGGGCACCGAAAGCCGAGGCAACCCTGAATCAGCAACGCGGAGCGGGCTGCGGGAGCGGCTTACGGCCGGGTGAACCGCGACGCCGGTTAACTCAAATCTCGCAACGAGCCGAAATCGGGGTCGTTGAGCCGTTTATAAGTGCGTACGATCATGCCGTCGGTCAGCCCGGCCAGCCAATCGCAGATGCGGCGGGCCTTGCTGTCGACGGTCGTCTCCGCCTCAACCAACCGGCCGACCCGAGGAGGCAGAATGTTGATCACGCGCGGGCCTTTTTCGACGTAGTTGCGCCAGCACGATTCCCACAGGCTAAACAGAACCTTGCGCGCCTTGTGCTCGATTTGCTGAAGCTGCGGGCTTTCGAAAATGAGATCGTTGGCCATCTGCTTGTAAAACTGCGCCTCACGCACCGCGGACGGCGCCACCATCAGTTCAAAGGCATAGCGGTGGGTTCGCCCCGCCATAAAATTACGCCTGGGGCGCAGCCGGCAGGACGTGATAAAGCCGCTTATTTTCTCCGAAAACACAGCTTCGAGGCGGTCGCTGCGGATCACGTTGATTAAGGTTTCCAGATGCTGCTGGCCTTCCGTGTCGACTCCCACCTTGGCCGCCCAGCTTTCGATGCGATCGCTGGTGAGAAACCCCGCCTTCGCCCCGTCGACGATATCATTGAGCGAATACGCGGCGTCGTCCGCCCAGTCCATAATCTGGCACTCCACACTCTTAAAACCGTTTAACTCCTCATCACCGAGCAGTTCCTCAGGGATCGCCGCATCACCAAAGACAAAATCGCGGTAAATCGACTGCGCGTCGTAGAGGAAATGGTTGCTCGGAGGACTGGTGAATTCGCGGTGCAGCTTTTTGTATTTCAACACCCCGTCGAGCAGGGCACGGGAGGGCTGCATGCCGCGCACGCTGGACTCGTCCTGATAAAGCGTCTCGGTGAGCAAGTGCAGGGTCTGCGCGTTACCCTCGAAACCGCCGTGCGGCTTCATCAACTCCTGCAAGGTGCGCTCGCCCGAATGACCAAACGGCGGATGCCCCAAATCGTGCGAAAGGCAAACGCCCTCAACCAGGTCGCTATCGATAAAAAAGTCCGGTCCGAGCGGCCCTCCCTGGGTTTGCAGGTAGTGGCAAATCGAGCGGCCGATCTGGGCAACCTCCATGGAGTGCGTCAGCCGGGTGCGGTAAAAATCGTACTCACCCGATAGGAACACCTGCGTCTTTGACTGCAGTTTGCGAAAAGCCTGGGCGTGGATCACCCGGTCGCGGTCGACCTGAAACGCCGTGCGGTAGTCGCTTTTGCGCGCGCCGCCCCAGATTTCCTGATCAAAGGCGCTATAAAAACGGTTGGTCATGCAGGTGAATTTCAAAGGATTTCCGCCCGTTTTGGCGGGTGGAAACTCCCCTGCGGCGGACGTATCCGCCCGCCGCATTCATCAGAGCTTTAGCCCCAAATCGTCGACCCGCTTGCGCAGGGTGGCGCGGGTCATGCCGAGCTTCTCCGCTGCCTTGAGCAAGTTGCCTCCGGTGGCACCCAGCACGCGCACAATCATTTCGCGTTCAAGGCGCGTTAAAATCGGCTCGGCGTGCTGGCTTAACTCAACGTGCAAAAAGTCCAGTGCCCGCTCGACACTCAGCGACGTTTCGCTTGTAGCGATACTTTCAGCAACCACCTGGGCGGTGACCAAGGCGACGCTTTCCACCGCCGCAGTACGGGCGACTTCAAAGGGCGCGGCCGAGTTACCGGTCATCGCCGAAAGCGCCGTCGCTCCAGCTGACTCACGTACCTCCAAGGGCAAATCTTTGAGTAGAATCGTGTCGCCCTGTGCGATCACCGCGCTGCGATACACCACGTTTTCCAGCTCGCGCACGTTGCCAGGCCACCGGTAACGCGTGAGCACCTCCATGGCCTCCGGCGCAACTTTGCTCGTGCGCGCCTTTTTCTGCTTCACTAGGTTTTGCAGGCAAAAATCCACGATCTGCGGCACGTCGGTCACGCGTTCGCGCAACGACGGCATGCGGATGCGCACCACGTTAAGCCGGTAATACAGGTCTTCGCGGAAAGTTTTTAACTTCACCATTTCCTCGAGATCCTTGTTGGTCGCCGCCAGGATGCGCACATCGACCTTGATCGTCTCGGTGCCGCCCACGCGCTGAATTTCGCCCTGCTGGAGCACGCGCAAAATCTTGGTCTGGGTGGCCAGTGCCATGTCACCGATTTCATCGAGGAAAATGGTACCGGCATCGCACAGTTCGAACTTGCCCAAGCGCTGGCCGGTCGCGCCCGTGAACGAACCCTTTTCGTGGCCGAACAGTTCACTCTCGATCAAGTTGTCGGGAATCGCCGCGCAGTTGACCGCGATGAACGGTTTTCCGGCGCGGTGCGAGTGCTTCCAAATGGAGCGGGCAACCAGTTCTTTACCCGTGCCGCTCTCGCCCGTGATCATCACCGTCACGTCACTGGCTGTCACTTGGCCGATGACCTTAAACACGTCCTGCATCACGGGCGAGGAGCCGACGATACCCTCCTTGTAATCGTCGCTGTTAATGGTCGGCTTGTAGTTCACCACTGCGCGCATGTCGGCATGGGCCTTGAGCGCGGTTTCGGCGATGGTGAGCACCTTGGCCGGGTCAAAGGGCTTCATGAGGTAGTCAAACGCCCCGTATTTCATCGCCTCGATGGCGGTCTGGGCGGTGCCGAAGGCTGTCATTAACACCACGAGCTGCTTTGGGTTAACCGCACGGATATGCTGGAGCGCTTCGATGCCGCTGATTCCGCTCATGCGGATATCCAAAAAGATCAAGTCGGGGAGCGGCCCCTTTTTGACCGCCGCCACGCCCAGTTCGCCGCTGGCAGCCTCGCTCACCAGGTACTTTTTCGAGGACAGCACGCGTCCCAGCGAGTAACGCACTTCGGCGTCGTCATCGATGACAAGAATGGTGGGCGGTCGGTTTGCGAGGTCGGACATGCGCCTAGGTGTACGAGTTTGAGGCCCGCTGACAAGAACACTGGCGAAACAGCTGAAAGCAGTGTTGCTTACCTTTTCCATGCTCAGCTGGTCCATGAATTTATTTCGTATTCGCGGCATCCAACTTTCGGTGCACGTGAGTTTCATTCTCCTGCTGGCCTACGTGGCCTGGGAGGGCTGGCGCAGTGCCTCTTGGCCTGGCGCGATCTGGAGTGTGGCCACCCTGCTGACAGTGTTTATCTGCGTCACCCTGCATGAGCTCGGCCATGCGGCCGCCGCTCGCTGTTTCGGGGTTCGGGTGCCACGCATCCTCCTTCTACCCATCGGCGGCATGGCCGAAATGGAATCGATTCCACGCCGCCCGCGCGAAGAAATCATCATCGCCCTGGCCGGTCCGGCGGTAAATTACCTGATGATCGGGCTTCTGATGATCGTCGTGCGTTTCCCCGAAAACTGGATGCCGCTGGAGTTCTCTTTCAGTTTTATGGAAATGGGCCGGCACCTGATTTTGGTGAACCTGATCATGGGGGTGTTTAACCTGTTACCGGCCTTCCCGATGGACGGCGGACGAGTGTTCCGCGCTCTACTCGCCATGAAACTCACCTACCTTCGCGCCACCCAGATTGCCGTGGGCGTGGGTAAAGTCGTGGCTGTGGCCGGAGCAAGTTTTTTTATCTATGAAGGCCACTACCTAAGCGGAATCTTGTTTATCTTCATTATTTACGCCGGCGAAACCGAGCTCAAGTCGGTCGTCCGGCTGGAACGGGCCGCCCAGCACTGGCGCGACCTGCAAGCCCGCGCCTTCCCGCCCCCACCGCTTCGCCCCGACGACAACGAACCGCGCGGGATTTTCTAAGTCCACCGCAGCCTGCAGCCGGTAAGGCGCCCTTTTAATGTTTAATAAACCGTTGCCGCGTCCGCTCAACGGACCCGCTTGGCCAGCGGTGTCTTTTTCAACGACTCCGCTTCCGTGAGTACAGCCTCGTAGCCTTGGCTAGAGGCGTGGGTTGCGATTAGTTTACCCGCAGCAAATATTTGAACCCAAAAACCATGCGGTAAAATCCCTTTGGCCGATACCACTTTGTCCCGCCCTTTGGCCGTCTTTGATGGAATCCTTTTTTCGGGAGCGTAAATGAACTCTTCGGATTTAAAACTGTAGGTGTTGCCGGCACCGGGTACCGCTTCGCACTCCTGCGTCAGGGCTGTATTCAAAGTGATTTTCCCGGTGGCCACACTTTGACCGAAAAACCAGGCTTTGATCGTTACCTTGCCATCGCAGTCACCGATTTTTTTGAGCGTCACGGCAAGCGAGTTCATCCGGTTCGTTCCTCGTAATGGAACACCCGACTGAACCACGGAAAGGCTCAACTTAAGGTTGTTAATTGTCAGGCGATTAGGATGAGATTCGTGCCTTTCAGGATCAGCCACAGCAGGCAGCCTACACAGCAAAAGAAGCAGAAGAAATAACCTGGGGATCATAAATTAAAAGTCAGTGGGAACCGTCATTGGTTCCGCCCCCAAGTGCGGCGACTTGAGCGCGGTCCAAACCGATCTTCAATAAATCGCCCGTTAATCCCTGGCTTAAATCTGCGGCAACTGCCGTCCCGCCGATTGTCGTCAGCGGAGGGAGGAATGGGAATCGGGCGGGATTTTTGATTCGGCGACTGGCGTTTTTGGGGAACCGCCTTTTCCTCCCGCCATGCCGCCTGCCCTCGCCACCCCGGTTTTCTCGGTCTCAGCCGTTAGTAAAAACTACGGTGAGCGCCGCGTGATTGATTCCGTCTCGTTTACCGTCGCCGCCGGCCAACGCTTGGCGCTGACCGGCCCCTCCGGTAGCGGCAAAACCACCCTACTCAACTGCCTAGGCGGCGTGGACCGGCCCGACTCGGGCGAAATCACCCTCAACGGCCTGCGCATCGACCAACTTGATAGCGATGGCCTGGCCCGCTTACGCCGCCAACACGTGGGCACCGTGTTTCAGTTTTTCCACCTGCTGCCGACCCTCACGGCTGAGGAAAATATCGCTTTGCCCCTGCACCTGCTCGGCGTCGCCGCGCCGGCTCGTCGCCTACGCGTGCAGGAGTCGCTTGAGCGCATCGGCCTCGCCCACCGCGCCGCCGCCCTGCCCTCGCAGCTGTCCGGCGGCGAACAACAGCGCATCGCCATCGCTCGAGCGCTGATCCACCGCCCCAACTTGATTTTGGCCGATGAACCCACCGGCAACCTCGATTCGGTTAACGGTGCCAACATTCTGGCCCTGCTACGCGAGTTGACCGACGAAACCCACACTGCGCTCATTTTGGTGACCCACAGCGAGGAGGCGGCGGCCATCTGCCAAAATCGCATCCACCTGCGCGACGGGCGTATCGTTGACCGCACATGAACGCGCCGCTGCTGCCGTTTTTGCTGCGCCACTTCACGCTCCGCCACTGGCGGCTGGCGCCGAAACAAAGCGCGCTCTTGGTGCTGATCCTCGCCCTCGGCGTCGCGGTGTTTGTGGCCGTGCGCCTAGCCAACCGCGCGGCAGTGAGCAGCTTTTCCAACTTTACCGACACCCTTACCGGTCAAAGCGACTGGATGATCCAGTCGCCCACAGGCAGCTTCCCCGAAAGCGTGCTCCCTGAGCTGCGCGCCGGGCTTGGTTCACGGGCGGTGCACATTATCCCGCTGCTCGAAGTCAGCGGTGCCACCCCACCCGCTGCGGACGAAACCACCAAACTCGGCCGCACCACCTACACGCTCCTCGGCGTCGATTTACTCGGGATTAGGAATTTGGCGCGGCTGCAAGACCGTGAGTTTTTCCCCAAGGGCAACGATGCGTTCTGGGACACCTTTAACCGTGGCCCGCAGGTCTGGGTCAGCCCTGACTACGCCTCCACCCCGCCCACCGAAGTGGCGCTGGTCATCGACGATTCGATTCGCGTGCTTCCCGTGGCCGGACTCATCCCCACCGCGCCCGACGCCCCACGCGCACCCGCCACCCTGATGATTGCTGACCTCGAGCAATTACAGAAAATCGCGGGCAAAGTCGGCCGCATCAGTCGCGTGGAGTTCATCGTCGAAGCGGGGCCGAATCTCGCGCAACGCCGCGCCGAAGTCCGCGACGTCCTGCAAGCCCTCGCCCTCGTTTCCCCGAACTCCAGCACCAGCGCCGAAGCTCGTTGGTCAGTCGCCGCGCCGGGAGCGCGCCGCGAAGCCGCCGAGGCCATGACCCGCGCCTTTAGCCTCAACCTCACCGTGCTCTCGCTGATCGCGCTGCTCACCGGGCTTTACCTGATTTTTCAGGCACTCGATGGCGCGGTGGTTCGCCGCCGCCCCGAGATCGCGATCTTGCGTTCACTCGGGGTGGAAGAACGCGCCATACAGCGCCTCTGGCTGGCCGAATCCGCCCTGCTCGGGTTGTTGGGCGGCGCGCTCGGTTTGCTCCTCGGTTGGGCCGGGGCGCAACTCGCCGTGCGCGGGGTCGCCCAAACGATCAACGCCCTTTATTACGCCACCACGGTGGCCTCGGCCCAGCTCACCGTTGAGGAAGTCGGCCTCGGGCTCGGGCTGGGCGTGCTCGCGGCACTGGTGGCCGGTTTTTGGCCTGCGCGCGAAGCCGCACGCACGCCGCCTGCGCAAGTGCTGCAACGCGGTGTTCGCCCCTTCGCCGGTGCGCGAATCGGCCGCAGCATCGGGCTCGGGTTGGGCTTGATCGCCGCAGGCATCGTTTGCGCACAACTGCCGCCGGTGGCGTTGGCAGGCGGCGGGCGGTTTCCCTTAGCCGGTTATGTGGCGGCGTTTTTATGGGTTTTTGGCGGAGGTATCGCCGCAGCGTTTTTGTTGCCGCCCATGGCTAGGCTGGCGCGTGGTTTTGGCGAACGCTTCGTGAACGTTAAAATCGCCCTCAGTCACCTGCGCCAACCCTCAGGGCGCCATCGCCTGGCCGCCGCCGCGCTAGTTTGCGCGATCGGCATGACCGCCGGCATGACCATCTTGGTGGCGAGTTTTGAGCAAACCATGCAGGGCTGGGTGAAGCGCGCGTTGCAGGCAGACCTGTATATCTCCAGCGCGGGAGCACAAAGCGCCTCGGCCCAGAATCAGATTTCCGCAGCCACAGCGCAGGCCCTCATCGAGCATCCCTCGGTCGCGCGCGCAGGTCGCTTAATCGTACACTTTATCGACTTGGACGGCATCTCAACGACGCTCTCGGGGGCCGACCTCGAAGACCCCGCCACCCGCCCTGATTTACCGTGGATCGTGGCACCGCGCGATGGCGCGATTTTCGATCCGGCGCGCAACGCCAATCTGGTTCTTGTGAGCGAGAGTTTCACCGCGCGCTTTGCAGTCGGCGTGGGTGCAACCCTTCGCTTGCCCACTCCGGCCGGCGTGCGCCCGGTGGTGGTCGCTGGGGTATTTGCGGACTACGGCAACGAACGCGGATCCATTTTAATTACCCGCCGACAAGTGCAGGTGTGGTTCGGCGAGGACGCGGTCACCAATCTGGCCCTCTACGTTAAACCGGGCGTCGATAGCGATGCGCTACGCGCCGAGTTGCTGCAGCGTTATCCGGGGCTGTCGATTTTCACTAATGCCAAACTGCGCGACGAAGTGCTGCGGGTGTTTCGGCAGACTTTTTCCATCACCTACGCGCTAGAAGTGATCGGCATAGCAGTGGCGATGACCGGCCTAGCGCTGACGTTAATCAGCG
>CANIXX010000073.1 GCA_947471115.1 Opitutaceae bacterium
CGATGTGCAGCACGGGTTTTGGCACCGTCGGGAGGTTGCCCAGCGCCGGTGTCGCCGCAACCGGCGCGAAGGCCGTAAAAACCTCCGGCCGTTGCGCCCAAAGCAGGTAGGTAAAACCGCCGCCGTTGGAATGTCCGGTCGCGTAAATCCGGGTTTCGTCGATGCTGGGTTCTTTGCGCACGGATGCCAGGATGGCGTCCACAAACGCCAAATCACGGTCGCCCTGCCCACCTGCCGTCATTTGCCAGCCGTTGCGCTTACCGTCCGAGTCCGTGAGTAGGCCGGGGGTTTTGAGCCCTTGCGGATAAACCACCAGCGCCTCCGGCCATTGGTCCTGCAACGTGAAACTGCGTGCCGCCTGTGCCATCGACCCACCGTGCCCATGGAAAGCGAAAACCACCGGAATCCCGCCGGGGCCGCCGGTTTTCGTCGGGCGAAAAATCAACGCCTCGCGCTGCACACCACCAACGCTCCACGTACGCGTTTCCGCCACCCCGCCAGCACCTGCCTTATTCGAACCTGCACCCGCAGTGATGACGAGCACACAGGCCAGCCCGATCCAACGCAGTAAACAACGTCCGAGTAGGCTGAGTGTTTTCATGCCAATGAAGACGCCGCATCGGACGCCAAGTAACAATCGGACCAAAAAATCAGCCAAACGGCTGGTTTAACCCGGCTGCTCTTTGGGATTTCTTACCCGCTCGGGTGGTGTGGGTTGTTCACCCATCGACTATCCCGCATCCGGACTGAAACACCACGTCAGCCCCATGTTCATAAGAATCCAGTTTCCGGTCAGTTGCGGCTAAAGTTTTACCTCCACGCGCCGATAAGAAAAAAGAACCCATTAGCCGACCATCGATGATCCCTCCCCCAATTTAAACCCATCATTCCACGTTTCCCCCTTTTTCCCCATGCAAACCCTGAGCTCCTCCCTTGTTAAAATCACTGCCTGCATCGCCCTTGCGCTCGGCCTCTTGACCGTTCGCCTGACTGCCCAGACCGATAGTCCCCACGCTGCAGCCGTCAAAACCGCCATCGCCGAAATGATCGCTGAAGCCACCAAGCTCGGTGAACCCAAACTCGACGGGACCGCGCTCCTTTTCGGCCCCACCAAAATCAACGGTAACTACGTCTTGGTGGACGCCCTGAAAGCCAAATACAAATGCACCTCCACCTTCTTCGCCAAAAAGGGCGAAGGCTTTGTGCGTATCTCCACCAACGTCATCAAAGACGACGGCAGTCGCGCCGTCGGCACCCCACTCGACCCCAAGGGCCCCGCCATGGCGGCCATACAGAAGAATGAGCCCTACTACGGAGTGGCCGAGATACTAGGCAAAAAATATCAGACCGGCTACGAACCCGTACGCAACACGGCTAACGAAATCATCGGCATCTACTACGTAGGCTTCCTGCTAGAATAGACTGCCAGCCCAACTCCAAAACCCCAATCACGCTCAATACCCTGCCATGCAACTCAGCCTCAGGAACCGACTGTTGCTCGCTTTCGGCGCGGTGTTGAGCGTGACCTTAGTGACCGGTTTTGTCATCTACACCCTTGCCCAAAAAAACGAGGCTCAGGTGCGCAAACTTGCCCGGGAAAACGTGCCCTCCGTTCAGCTCGGCAATAGCTTGGAACGCCACGCCCTCCAGATGTCGGCCAACCTTCGCGACTACGCCTACAGCGATAGCCCCGAGTCTCTCGCCTCGGCCCAAACTCACCTTCAGGCCATAAGAACGGCCCTAGGTAGTCCAGAAACCCAAGCCCTCGGCGGCCTCGACCAGCAAAAAATCACTACTTCGGCCCGCGCCGCCGAGGATTGCGACCGCCTCCTCACCCAGCGCCGCGAACTCACCGCTGAACTCGCCGCACAATGCACCGTGACCGAGGGCGAACTCGCCAAACTCAGCGCTTCCCTATCCCAGTTTCTCAAAGCCCAAAAATCAGCGCTGCAGGGCGAGATCGACGCTTCCCTCGATGGTGACCAACTCAGCGCGCGTTTGAAACGCATTGAAATCACAAGCCAGGCGCTCGCACTCGCCAGCGAAACCACCACCCTCTGGCTGCGTGTCCAGTCGGAGCGTAAATACGAAAAACTCACCTCCGCCGACGCAAAACTCGCCGCGCTCGATACCGAACTCGTCTCTCTACTCGCACTCGTCGATTGGGAAAAAGATAAGGAACGCCTCACCCAAGGCCGCGCCGCCGTCGCCACTTGTCGCGCCGCGATAAAGGACACCCTGCAAAAAGCTGAAGCCCGCGACCGCGTTGCCCAAGAACAGCAAGCCCTCGCGCTCGAAGTTATTAACCAAGCGGCGAATCTCGCCGAAGTCGGTTTGAACTCCACCGGCACCGTATCCGAACAAGTCGCCGGCTCCATGCATCGCTCCATCTGGGTGATCATCCTCGGCCTCTCTCTCGCCACCGTGATCGGGGCGACCGTCTCGCTCGTCTTCTCCCGCAAGCTCGTAGGCAGCCTGCAAAGCATCAGCCAACTGCTCAAATCCGGGGCCGAACAAACCGCGCAAGCCGCCGTCCAGCTCTCCGAAACCAGCCGAGGTCTGGCCGTCCAAGCCAGCCAGCAAGCCTCGGCCATTGAAGAAGCCGGTGCTTCCCTCGAAGAAATTACCAGCATGGCCAAAGGCAACGTCCAGAACGCTCACACCGCCAAAGGACTCGCAGCCGAGGCTCGCCAAGCCGCCGCAACCGGCACCCGCGACATGCAGGAAATGACCGGCGCCATGGCGGACATTAAAGCCTCCAGCGACAATATCGCCAAAATCCTCAAGACCATCGAAGAAATTGCCTTCCAGACCAACCTGCTCGCCTTGAACGCGGCCGTCGAAGCCGCCCGTGCCGGCGAGTCCGGCGCAGGCTTTTCCGTCGTCGCCGAAGAAGTCCGCAGCTTGGCTCGCCGCTCCTCCGAAGCCGCCCGCGAAACCGCCGCCAAAATCCACGATTCCGTCTCCAAGAGCGAACGCGGCGTCGCCATCAGTGCCAAGGTCGCCTCCGGTCTCCAAGAAATCGTCACCAAGGCCTCCAAGGTGGACGATCTGCTCGTCGAAATAACCAGTAGCTCCCAGGAACAAAGTCAGGGAGTCACCCAGGTGAACGACTCCATGAGCCAGATGGACAAAGTGACGCAGTCCAACGTTGCTACTGCGGAGCAAAGCGCCGCATCTGCCGCTGAGCTCACCGAACAGGCCGACAAACTGCGTTCCGCAGTTACCACGCTCGAACAAATCGTCACCGGCGGCGCGGTCTAATACTAAAGTCTATTTGGATTTAGACTTTTGCGGGACCGGCTCCGTCCGGTCCATCGGGGGCACGGCCGACACGGATGCCGGCCGGTAAAACAACACCTCGCGCTTCACGCAGTCCACGGTCCACTCGCGGGACTCAGGCTCCGCACCAGTCCGTGCCGGACCTACCACAGCCAGCACCAAGGCCAGCACCATCAGTCTCACCGGGAAAAGTACAATGACGTGGGCGTTTTTCATTCACCTGGAGACGCCGCGCCCACACCTCAGGTAACAACGTCCAAGCCTAATTTCTAGGGCCGACCGGTTGGCTAAATTCCAAAAAATGCCCGCGCCGTCCGCGTAGTCGTATGCGCCAACGCCTCCACGCTCACCCCGAAAACCCCGGCGGCGTAGTCGGCGGTGTGGCGCATAAACGCAGGCTCGTTGGGTTTACCCCGATGCGGCACCGGCGTGAGATACGGCGCGTCGGTTTCCAGCATCAGACGGTCGAGACCTTGAGTGAGCGCCGAAGCCCGCACGTTGTCTGCATTCTTATACGTGAGCACACCGGTAAACGAACCGAACGCGCCGCGTTTCACCAGCTCGGCCATTTCCTCGGGCCCTTCGCTAAAGCAGTGAAACACCACGCGGGTCCAGTCGACGCCGCTCGCGTCGATCATCGCTACGGTCTCGGCAAACGCGCCTCGAGAATGCACCACCACGGGGCAGCCCAGGCGCTTGGCGATGTCCAACTGGAGGGCGAAGGCGGCCTGTTGCCAGGCAAAGATTTGCTCCGCCCGGGCCGGGTCGTCTTTGGGCAAATGAAACCGGTCCAGTCCGCATTCGCCAAGGGCTACGGGAAGTAGCGCAGGCTTCCAGCCTGCCTCCGTCGCAGCCCCAGACCAGAATGCCTCGATTTGGGCGACCTCGGCGGCCCAATTTTCCCGCACCGAGCACGGGTGGAGCCCGACCGTGAAGTGAACGACACCGGGATGGGCGACGGCGAGATCGTGGATCAGCGCCCAATCCTCACTATCGGTGCCGATGGAAATCATAGAGGTGACGCCGGCCGCGAGAGCGCGGTCGAGCACCGCCGGAAGCTCGCCACGCCGGGCAAAGCCATCGAGGTGGGTGTGGGTGTCGATGAGGTTCATAGGTTGGGCAGCTTCTTTGGTTATGACCGCTTTTCTGCCAGCGCCGGACAAAAGAGAAAGCCTAAGCGCAGGTAATCTCCGCCGCCGCGTTCTCGAAACCTCATCCAGCCAAGCGCGGATGATCGGATTGCGCTTTCCCATCTTGGTCTTGCGACACTCCTGAACCTCCACCGTCCGAAACTTCACGCCCGGCGCAAAAAACGCCTCAAACCGCTGCCCGATCGAGGTCTCTATTTCCTCAATACAGCCCTCGCCCCGCGCCACCTCCAGCACCACCCGGGCCTGCGTTTCCCGCTATCAGCCAAATCCGGGACACAATTGTAATTCCATGTTCCCCGCCAGCTGCTAAAGAACAGACGTGCATTACCTTCTTTGCTCACGCCGCTTACGTTGGTCCCTAGCCAAACCCATTTGGCTCACCCTGCTGTTGGTTAACCCCATCGTTTACTCGGCCGCGCCTGTGCAGCCTGCGGATGTCGCCCTCGCGATTGTCTACGATACCTCAGGCAGCATGAAATCCACCATTCGCACCCAAAACGGGGGCCACGAAGCCAAACACGTGATCGCAAAACGCGCCTTCGGTCTTGTGATCGACCGGCTGGAGCGCTTCACAAAACGAGCCGACGGCCAGCCCGCCAAACGCCTTGATCTCGCCATAGTGGTCTTCGAGGGTGACCACCCCCGCGAAGCCCTCTCCCTACGGCCTCTCGACGTTAAGGCCACGCGCGGCTGGCTCGCCGCACTACCCACCCCCAACAGCTCCACCCCGCTCGGCGACGCCATCGAGGCAGCCGGGCGCACCCTGCTCACCACCCCAGCCGCCAGCAAACACCTGCTGGTTTTGACCGATGGCGAAAACACGGTCGGCATCACTCCGTTGAACGCGCTCACCGCCCTGCAGAAACAAACCCAAGGCCAGGACCAGGCGATTTTCGTCCACATGCTCGCCTTGGATATTCCCCCCAAAGTATTCGCCTCGTTACAAAAAGCCGGGGCCACTGTCATCGGTGCCGCTGATGAAAAACAGCTGCAAAGCCAGCTCGATTTTATCCTCGAAAACCAGATTCTCGTCGAAGCTCAGTAACGTTGCGGTCAAGCAATGGCCGTCCTCCACCACCCACACCAAGCCTAATTCATTATGTTCCGCGCTCTCTCCCGCCTCTTCATCTGGCTCGGTCTCGCCGCCGAAAAAGCCACCGAAACCGACGCCATCAACCAAGCCGTGGTCGAACGCGGCATCCGCGACGCCAAAGCCAAAGCCGACAAAGCCCACTACGCCAACGGCCAGCTCGCCGGCCAGCTCGCCTTGCTCAAAGATCAGATCAAGCGCCAGGAACGCCAACGGCAGGAAACGCAGGGGATGCTCCAGGTCGCTGCCGCGTCCAACGACGAGGCCAACGGCGTCCACTACGCCGAGGAGCTCGCCACCCTCGATCAAGATCTTGCCGATAATCAGGCCCAGCTCCAAAGCCTCGAAGAACTTTACCAGCAAAACACCCAGATCATCGCCTCCAGCCTTCGCGAGATTCAGAAATTCCAGCGCGAATTCGAATCGGTCAAAGCCAAGGTCGCCGTCGGCCGGTCTCTCGAAAGCCTCGCTGGTCTCATGAAGGGATCCATCGGCGAACTTCAGGGCATGATGGGCGACGAGATGGGGCAGTCCATGCAGCAACTCCGTCAAGCCGCCGCCGGTGGCGAAGGCCAAATGCGTGCCACCCTCGACCTCGCCAAGGAAATGGGGTCCTCGATTCAGCGCCAGCAGGAGACCAAGCGCGCACGCGGCGCGATGCTGTTTAAGGAGTACCAGCAGAAGATGAACCTAGCCCAACCGCAGTCCGCCGCGCCACAATCCGCCGCCACCCCCGCCCGCCAGAAAATCTCCGAAAACTAACACTCCGCTCGGGCCCATAGTAACCCAATAGATTATTTTGGGCCCGCCCCGTCCGTACCTCCCGACTCCGTTTCCTTCAGCGTTCATTCCCTTACGACCTCCAGTTTTTCCAAACCATGACATCTCGCGGCAAACTCGTCCTCACGCTCCTCATCCTCGGTATCGCCGGTTTGGGCGCATTTAAATGGTGGGATAAACTCAGCCCCGCTGCCCCCGCCGCGGCCACCCGCCCAGCCGCCGCTGACACCGCATCGGCCGCCACCACCAGCCTAGACGAGGCTTCGTTCGTCGCCGCGCTCACCGTCTGCCCGATCTTGCCGCCGCCCGCCGCCTACTTGGCCAAGGACAACACCATCGATATCGAACTGAGCGAATACGCGGGCTACTCCGGTCTCATCGTCGCCAATGGCGGTCTCGAGCCCTCCGAAAACTCCTACTTCTTTAAAAAACACGGCTTCAAGGTTCGCATCAAACTCAGCGAGGAAGAGAGCTGGCCCGCGCTCAACACCGGCCGCATCGCCGCCTCCGCCACCACCGTCGATGTCATCACCGCCCATTGCCGCAACTTCGCCGTCACCACCCCGGTCCAGATCGGCTTCTCCCGCGGTGCCGACGGCCTGGTCGTGCGCAAAGAAATCCGCCGCATCAACGACCTCAAGGGCCGCACAATCGTCACCGCCCAGTTTACCGAAGCCGATTTTTTTATCCGCTACCTCACCCAGGAAGCCGGCATTGAGGTCAACATGCTCAAGTCCTCCACCGACCGCCCGGCGCCCGACAAGATCAACCTGCTCTTCGCCGCCGACGCTTTCACCGCCGGCGACCTCTTCCTCAAGGACCTGAAGACGGGCGGTAAACTGCTCGCCGGCTGCGTCACCTGGGCCCCCAAAACCACCGAGGTGGTCGAGGCCAGCGCCGGTGCCGCCACGCTCCTCACCACCAACAAAAATCTCCTGATCGTCGCCGACATCCTCATCCTCAACAAGGCGTTCGCCCAAGCCAACCCCAAGATCGTGGCCGGTCTGGTCGACGGCACGCTGGAAGGTAATCGCCTCGTCCGCGACCAACCCGCCGCCCAGCTCGACACCATCGCCCGCGCCTTCAAATGGTCCCGCGATCAAGCCCGTGACGAACTCGCCAAGGTCCACCTGTCTAACCTGCCCGAGAACCTCGCCTTCTTCTCCGGCTCGATCGACTCGGCCGGCAGCTTCAGCGGCATCTTCTCCTCCGCCCTCCTCGCCTATGGTTCGCTGATCGACCAGCCCACCGACGCTGAGCGCTACCGGGACGTTACCCACCTCGAAACGCTCAAAGCTACCGGGGCTTTCGCCGGCCAGCAAATCGCCATCGCCCCCATTCGCAGCTCCGCCGCTGGTGCGCTTGAAGGCGATCCGTTGCTCACCAAGGACGTTCGATTCCTCTTCGAACCCAACTCCGCTTCGTTGCAAATGGGCAACATAGAGAACTTGGCCAACCTCGACTCCATCCGTCGCCTCCTCCAAGTCAGTCCCGGCTCGATCATCCTGTTACGCGGCCATGTCGACAACGCCCTGGTCGATAAATTCCGCCAACAAGGCGGCGAGACGTTTGTCCGCCAGATGGCGCTAAAGGCGATGGAACTCTCCAAGCAACGCGCCAACGAAATCCGCCGCGTGCTGATCGAGAAACTCAACGTCACACCCGCCCGCCTCGAGACCATCGGGCGCGGCTGGGAAGAGCCCTCCAGCTCCGACGCCGAGAAAAACCGTCGTGTCGAGGTCCAGTGGTTCACCGTCGAGTAAACCTCGCCCGTCATCCCACACCCACCCGTTTCGCTACCGCCCGAGCCCCTTGACTGAGCCCCTGCCCAGCTACCACCGGCTTTTCTGGAAAAGCCGCGGCCACCTCTACCTGGCGCTGCTCACCCTCGGCCTCGGCTTTGCCAGCGGAGAACCCCTCGGGCTACTGGTCGGCGGTGTACTCTACGCGCTCGGCCTGGTTTACCTGCCCGACACCTCGCGCTTTCGTCGCCAGGTGGACGCCGGTCGCCTCGCCGTCGAACAAGCCGAGACCTCCGCCCGCTCGGCCTCCTTCGAGGCCCAGCGCCATCAACTGCTCTCCGCCCTGTCGGCTGAGCGACTCCACCGCCACCAGGCCTTGGCCGAGGTCTGCCGCGACATCACCGCCGCCTCCGCCGAAAACGCGACCGGCGAGCTCGCCCTCTCGCTCGACAGCCGCCTGCGCCGGCTCGACGAGCTGCTCTGGACTTACCTGCGCCTGCTCACCATCGAACAATCACTCGAAGTTTACCTAGAGACCGAGCGCCGCGAGCAACTCCCTCAGGCCGAAGCGTCCGCCGCCCGCGAAATCACCACTCTGGAAGCCGCGCTTGCAGCCGCTCCCGCTGACGACCCCGCACTCGAAACCCGCCGCAAGCTCCTGATTTCCCGCCGCGAACGGCTCGACGCCCTGCACCAGCGCAT
Source organism: Opitutaceae bacterium (assembly GCA_947471115.1). Taxonomy (GTDB): domain Bacteria; phylum Verrucomicrobiota; class Verrucomicrobiia; order Opitutales; family Opitutaceae; genus Rariglobus. The sequence continues at coordinate 8,748 of CANIXX010000073.1, forward strand.
CACCCGCGTCGCCCAGGCCCGGGCCAACCTCGAACTTGCCAGCTCCGAACAGGAACGGCTGGTCGAACAGGCCAAGTTGATCCGCGCCGACGCCATCTCCCATAAAAACGCTGAAGCCCTCGGCGCGCGCATCGACCTCAGCATCGAGCACCTTGCCGAGACCAACCGATGGCTCTCCGAATTGTCCGAATTCAAAGATCTCACCGGTCAACTCCCCGCCCTGCCCGCCGGTGCTCTCGTGAGAGCGCCAGCCCCGCAACGCGGCCGACAAGCCGAACCTCCCCTCGCCCGCTGACCCCACTCACGCCGCCCCTTTTTTATGACCGCAGTCCCCACTGTTAGCCGCGCCACCCTGCCCGTCTGGGCCACCGAACTCGCCCGCCAATGGAACAGCGGTGCGCACAGTCTCTTTCTCCTTCACGGTAACATTCACGACCTATTCCCCGTCGCCGCCGCGCCCACCCCCGACTACGCCGCCCTGGGCCCCTACTTGTCGCAGCGCCTGTTCCCTCACCGCGCCCAACTCCTCCACTACGACCTCGGCGCCGGCCTCACCTTCGCCACACCCGCCATGCAGACGCGGTTCTTCGAGTGGCTCAAAATCTACGACGAGGTCGAGGGCACGACCTTCCACCGCGACGGCCCGCCCCGCGTCTTTGTGCAACTACTCCCCGTGCTCCGCCGCTTTTTCCTGCGCATGACCGAGGAAAAAGATGAGGCTCGCGGCCTCACTTTGATCGTCCACTTCGCCGAGAAGCTGGTCCCCGCCTCGGAGGAAAACCAAACCTCCCAGGACGAACGAGTGGCGTTGGTCACCTTGTTATCCTGGGCGGCCTCGCCCGAACTCCACCATGGCGACGTCGGGGTAATCCTCGCCACCGAAACCCTGTCCGAACTCCACGCCGACCTGCTGCAAAACCCCCACGTCGCCCGCGTGCGCATCGACCTGCCCACCCTGGAGGAACGCACCGCCTTCATCGCCTCCGGCTGGCTCGACCGCCTCACCGACACCGCCACGCTCGCCGCGCAAAGCGATTTGTCCACCGATGAGCTGGCGCGTCGTACCTCCGGCCTGCCGCTCCTGCGCATTGAACAACTGCTCGCCACCGCCCTGCGCAACAATCAGCGCATCAACCCGGCCTACGTCAGCACCGGAAAACGCCGCCTCATCGAGGATTACTGCGGCGAATTGGTCCGGTTCAAAGACCCCAAGGCCGGTCGTTCGCTTGACGACATCGCCACCCACGCCGCCGCCAAAGCCCGCCTACGCGAGCTCGCCTGGCTCATCCGCGAGGGCAAAACCGCAGTGATCGAACGCGGGGTGCTCGTCCCCGGCCGTATCGGGGTGGGCAAGTCCTACCTCATCGACTGCTTCGCCAGCGAATGCGGCCTCCCCGTGCTCGAACTCGGCCAGTTTCGCTCCAAATGGGTCGGCGAAACCGAGCGCCAGCAAGCCCGCATCCTCCTCACCATCCGCGCCCTCGGCCCGGTGATCGTGGTGGTGGATGAAGCCGACGCGGTTTTCGGCAATCGCAGCGCTGACGGTGACAGCGGCGTCTCCAGCCGGGTGTTCGCCGCCTTCGCCGCCCACCTCGGCGACTCCTCATTACGCGGACGCGAGCTCTGGATCGCCATGACGTCGCGCCCCGACCTGATGGCGATCGACCTGAAACGCCAAGGACGTTTCGGCCTGTGCGTGCCCCTCTTCCCCGCCCAAAATGCCGACGAAGTGGTGGAGCTTTTCACCGTGGTCGCCCGTAGTCAGAACCTGCCCCTGGGCGAACCGCTGGTCGCCTACGTGCGTGAAAAACTGGGCAGTCGGCCCCTGACAGGCAGCGATGTCGAAGCCGTGCTGGTGCGAGCCCGCGAACGCGCGGTGCTGGCCGGTCGCGACGACCAACTGGCCCTGGACGACCTGCAAAACGCAGTGGACGCCTTCATCGACCCGCTCGACGAAAACCTACTTCAGCTGCAAGAAATGGCCGCGGTACTGGCCTGCTCCGACCGGCGCTTCCTGCCCGAACGCTACCGTGAGAGCGACCGCGCCGGGCTGCGCCTGAGCTACGACCATGCCCGCCGTCTCCTCAGAACAGACTGAGGCGCGAGGCACCTCGCCCCGCAATTAGGCTCGCAGCCGAATCACGTCACGCCCCAGCCGCCCGGGGCAAAACGCACGTGCTGCAGCACATGCTCGCGATCGGCAGCGTGGACCCAAACCTGCGCCCCGCCACTCCACTCCTGTATCTCAGCGGCTCCACCAGCGTGATCGAGATGCCCATGGGTAAGGATGATGTTACGCAAATCCTCCGGGCGGCGGCCCAACGCTTTGACCACCTGGCGCAGTTCGCGTGCTAAACCCCAAAGCCCGGAGTCGATCAGCGTCAGCCCGACTGCATCGACCAGAAGATGCGCCGAGACCAAAGGCCCTCCCAAGCGCACCACCGAGCCATGCTGGAACTCCAATCGTCTTCCCGCGGAATTCATATCGCTAAGCCGTCGCCGTTGAAAACTGCACCGCCAGTTCACGAATTTTGCGCAGGTCCAGTTTCCCCGTGCCGAGCATCGGCAATGCCTCCACCGGGAAAAACTGGTCGGCGCGCGGCTTCCACAAATTGGGCAGATCCAACTGCGTTAACTTCGGCGCGAGTTCCGCCCACTTCGCCTCGGGCAACTTGTGCAACACCACCAACCGCTCGCCCTTCTTTTCATCCGGCACACCGGTGACGACAAAGGTCTGCTCCGTTATCCCCGCCAGCTCGTGCAACTTCTCCTCCACCCGGATGTGCGGCACCATCTCGCCACCGATTTTACTGAAGCGGCTGAGCCGGTCGGTGATTTGCAAAAACCCGTCTTCGTCGAGCGCTGCCACATCCCCAGTTGCGTACCAGCCGTCCTGCAAAACCTCGGCGGTTTTATCGGGCCGGTTCAGGTAGCCCTGCATCACGTTGGGGCCTCGCACGAGCAGCAGTCCGGGCTGACCGACAGGCACCGGTTGGCGTGTATCCACGTCCACGATGCGCACACTCATACCGGGCAGCGGGTGGCCGATCTTACCCCGCTTGACGCCAACTTGGCGGAAGCCCGCTGAGCGGAAATCGTGGGTGTTAACCGCTACCGCCGGCGAGCACTCGGTGCTGCCGTATGCCTCGAACGGACGGATGCCGAACTGCTCCTCGAAGGCGGTCGCCAGACGGTCGGGCAGTTTTTCGGCACTGACCGCCACCACCCGTACGCTGCCGAATTGTTCTGGCGAACAACCGCGCATGTAGAGCTGTAGGAAGGTCGGGGTCGCCAGAACGAAGGTCACCTGATGCGCACTGACGAGCGGCCCGATCGTCTTAGCATCAAGCGGGTTTGCGTGGTAAACCGCACCCGTGCCCAGCACAGCCGGCAGGCAGAGCGTGCCAGTAAAACCGAACGAGTGGAAAAAGGGCAGCACGCCGAGGAAGCGGTCGCGTCCGTCCAAGCTGAACACCTGCTCCATTTGCTCGATGTTCGAGCCGATGTTGTAGTGGCTTAACATCACGCCCTTCGGCTCGCCGGTGCTGCCGCTGGAAAAAATCACCGTGGCCAGATCATCCAGCTCGATTTTTTTCCCGCGCCCCAGCGCCCGCTCCAAAATGCCCACGGGCAGCAGCCATGCCATGACAAACGCAGCTACTTTTTCGCCAATAGTTGGGTTGGCCATCAGGTCTTCCAAGAACACCAGCTCACCCGGCACCTTGAGCTTCACTTTTTCGAAAAAGACCTTGGAGGTGACGATGGTTTTGATGGCGCACTGCTGCACACAGGAGGCGATGGACGCCTCGGCCAGGGTGTAGTTGAGGTTAACCGGTACCTTGCCGGTCAACAGCGC
>CANIXX010000074.1 GCA_947471115.1 Opitutaceae bacterium
CCTCGCCGGCTGGCAGGCCAAGGCCTCCCGCACTGAGGAGATCCCCTTCGTGGTCGCCCGCATCGTGCTGCAGGACTTCACCGGCGTTCCCCTCCTTGTTGACCTCGCCGCCATGCGCTCCGCCGTGGCCCGCATCGGTAAAAACCCGAAGATCATCGAGCCGCTCGTGCCCGTTGACCTCGTAGTTGACCACTCCGTACAGGTTGATTTCGCCGGTTCGGCCGACGCCCTCGCCAAGAACCTCGATCTGGAATTCTCCCGCAACCGTGAGCGTTACCAGTTCCTCAAGTGGGGCATGCAGGCCTTCGAAACCTTCAAGGTCGTCCCCCCCGGCATTGGCATCGTTCACCAGGTTAACTTGGAGTATCTGGCCAAGGGCGTGCTCAAGGACAATCAGGGCGTGTACTATCCCGACACCCTCGTTGGCACCGATTCGCACACCACGATGATCAACGGTCTGGGCATCGTCGGCTGGGGCGTGGGCGGCATCGAGGCCGAGGCCGGCATGCTAGGCCAGCCGGTGTATTTCCTGACGCCCGACGTAGTCGGCGTGTACCTCACCGGCGAGCTGCGCGAAGGCGTCACCGCCACCGACCTCGCGCTCACCCTCACCCAGACCCTGCGCAAGGCCAAGGTCGTGGGCAAATTCGTCGAGTTCTACGGCCCGGGCGCCGCCGCGCTGCCGGTGGTTGACCGCGCCATGATCGCTAACATGGCCCCCGAATACGGCGCGACCATGGGCTTCTTCCCGATCGATGCCGAGTGCGGCAACTTCCTGCGCGCCACAGGCCGCAATGAGGCCGAAATCGCCGTTTACGAGGCTTACTACAAGGCTCAGGGCCTGTTCGGCATTCCCCAAAAGGGCGAAATCGAATACTCCAGCGACCTCTCACTCGACCTCGCCACCGTAGTTCCGTCGGTCGCCGGCCCGAAGCGCCCTCAGGACCGCATCGAGCTGCCCAAGATGAAGCAGGAGTTCCTCTCCGCTTTCTCCAAGCCCGTCACCGAGTCCGGTTTCGGCAAAAAGGCTGAGGACTTCTCGACCGTCTCCGCCCAGATCGATGGCACCAAGCTCGGCCACGGTTCCGTGCTGATTGCCGCCATCACCAGCTGCACCAACACCTCCAACCCCTCCGTCATGCTCGCCGCCGGCCTCCTGGCCAAGCGCGCAGTGGAAAAGGGTCTGACGGTTAACCCGCTGGTTAAATCCTCCCTCGCCCCCGGCTCGCGCGTGGTCACCGATTATTTGGAAAAGACCGGCCTCGCGCCCTACCTCGACCAACTCGGTTTCCAGACGGTTGGTTACGGCTGTACCACCTGTATCGGCAACTCCGGTCCGCTTGATCCCAAGATCGAAGAAGCTGTGGTTAAGAACGATCTGGTCGCCGCCTCCGTGCTGTCGGGTAACCGCAACTTCGAGGCCCGGGTTCACCAGAACATCAAGAGCAACTTCCTCATGTCGCCCCCGTTGGTGGTCGCCTTCGCCCTCGCTGGCCGCGTCGACCTCGACTTGTCCGTTGATCCGATCGGCACCGGCAAGGACGGCCAGCCGGTTTACCTCAAGGACATCTGGCCCTCGTTGAAGGAAGTGCGCGATCAGATGCAAGCCGCCCTCAAGCCCGAGGTGTTCCGCAAACTCTACAGCAACTTCGCCGAGCAGAACCCCAAGTGGAACGAGATCCCGTCGACCACGGGTAACGTTTACACGTTCGACAGCGCCTCCACTTACATCCAAGAGCCGCCCTTCTTCACCGACTTCTCGCTCACCCCCGGTTCGATCAAAGAGATTAAGGGCGCCCGTGTCCTCGGCGTGTTTGGCGACTCCGTCACTACCGACCACATCTCGCCCGCCGGTGCCATCAAGAAAAGCTCGCCGGCCGGCAAGTTCCTCCTCGATAACGGCGTCACCTTTGAGGACTTCAACTCCTATGGCAGCCGCCGCGGTAACGACCGCATCATGACCCGTGGCACGTTCGCCAACGTCCGCATCAAGAACCTGATGCTCGGTGGCAAAGAAGGCGGCAACACCCTCGGGCCTGACGGCGCCGAGACTTCGATCTATGACGCGTCCATCGCTTACCAGAAGCAGGGCGTTCCCTTGATCGTGATCGCCGGCCAGGAATACGGCACCGGCTCGTCGCGCGACTGGGCCGCCAAGGGCACCAACCTGCTCGGCGTCAAGGTCGTCGTCGCCCAGAGCTTCGAGCGTATCCACCGTTCGAATCTGGTCGGTATGGGCGTGCTCCCGCTCCAGTTCAAGGAAGGCGTCACCGCCCAGAGCCTGAAGCTCGACGGCACCGAAACCTATGACGTGGTCGGTCTGACCGCCGCGATCAAACCCCAGCAAGACCTCACCCTCAAGGTGACCCGAAAAGATGGCACCGTTGAAAACGTGTCGGTTCGCTGCCGCATCGATACGCCCATCGAGATCGATTATTACCAGCACGGCGGCATCTTGCCCTACGTGCTCCGTCAAATCATCGCCGCGAACTAAGACGTTTCGTGTTCTTGCAAAGGCGCTAACTTGGGAAATAATTCCGAGTTAGCGCCTTTGCGCTGCAGTCGAATCTCGTATTATTCAACCATGGCCGACGTCACTAAGCCTGCTTTCCTTGTCGATACCGCATCGGACCCCGTTGCGATCCGTATCGAGGGCCGTGCCTCGTTCCAGAACAGCCCCTGCTTAAACGAGTTTTTCAATGCTTTGGTGGCTCAAGGCCGGACGCGCTTTGTGATGGATTTTCAGAACTGTACCAGCATGGACAGCACCTTTCTGGGTGTGTTGGCCGGTGCCGCCCTTCAGTTACGCAAGCAAGCCACGCCTGGCAGCCTGGTGCTATGCCGCCTCGGCGAGCGCAATCTGGAATTAATTCGTAATCTAGGCCTGCATCGCCTCCTCACTGTCGACATGCAAACCTCCGGGGGACATTCGACCACATTCGCCGCGCTGGCCAGCGTGCCAATTCAAGGCGAACTGGAGAACGCACGCATGGTTCTGGCTGCGCACGAAAATCTAGTGGTCGCCGATGAGGCTAACCGCGCCAAGTTCCAGGACGTGCTCAGCTTCCTGAAGAGCCGCGTTCAGCAGGGTTAACCGAACCGCCTCCGTCAAAGCATCCAGTCTTTCAGTCGGCCTCGGCCGACGCGAAAAAAACGGGCAGGTAGCCCGTTTTTTTCTTTTTAGGGCGATGTGTTCGCTCGCTGCTTACTTGAGGATCATGTCCTTCACCGTTTTGCCTGCGGGGATCATCGGCAACACGTGCTCGGTGTAAGGCACGATGATGTCGAGTACGTAGGGGCCGTCGTGATCGAGCATCTCTTGAATCGCCTCGCGCAGCTCACTCTTCTTGAGCACCCGTCGACCTTTTACGCCGAAGCCTTCGGCGATTTTCACGAAGTCAGGGTAAAGTCCACCGGGGTTATCCGGACTGCCGATGTTACTCTGGTGACCTAGGACGGTGTTGCCACGCACCGAGCCGTAAAAACGGTCTTCCCACTGCACCACCATGCCGAGGTGCTGGTTATTCAGGATCATCGCTTTTGCTGCGATCTTCTCCACTGCGGCGGTAGCCAGCTCTTGGATGTTCATCACGAATGAACCATCGCCATCGATGTCGATGACCTGCTTGTCGGGGCAAGCGACCTTGGCACCGAGAGCGGCTGGATAGCCGTAACCCATCGCGCCCAAACCCAACGAGCTGATATAGCGGCGCGGTTCGTCGAATTGATAAAATTGCGCCGCCCACATCTGGTGCTGGCCCACGCCGGTGGTGATAATGGCCTCGCCCTTGGTCAGCTCGAACAGCACCTTGATGGCTTCCTGCGGCAGGATGTGCTTGTGGTCCTCGAAACGGAACGGGTGGTCGCGTTTCCAGGCTTCGATCTGCGTGTGCCACGACGAGATGTCGGGCGCGGCAAACTGAGTCTCGGCGATCAGCGCGTTGAGGCGCGTTATCGCGTCTTTGAGCTCACCAAGAATGGGGTGCGCAACACGCTTGTTTTTGTTGTGCTCGGCCGCATCGAGATCGATGTGCACGATGGTGGCGGCGGTGGCAAACTTGGAGGTATCGCCGGTGATGCGATCATCAAAGCGCGCCCCCAGGCAGATCAGCAGGTCGCATTGGTCAACCGCCCAGTTGCCGTAAGCGGTTCCGTGCATGCCGAACCAGCGCATCGACAGTGAGTGGCTTTCGGGAAACGCACCAATGCCCATCAGTGTTGTTGCAACCGGGATGTTGGTTTTTTCTGCGAACGCCTTCAGGTCGCTGTGTGCCTCGGCCGACACTATGCCGCCGCCCGCATAGATGACCGGCTTTTTGGCGTTGGCGATGAGCTCCAGCACTCGCTTGAGTTGCTCTCCGGAGGCTTTGGGTTGCTGCGCGATAGTCGGGTTTGCGAAACTGATCGTCGCTGGAAAAACCGGGAGGAGTTTCGCCTGTTGGACGTCCTTGGGTATGTCGATGACGACCGGGCCGGGGCGACCGCTACTGGCCAAGAAAAAGGCCTCCTTGATGATGCGCGGCAAGTCGGCTGCATTGAGCACAAGGTAACTGTGCTTCACGATCGGCAGCGTCATGCCGAAAAAGTCCGTTTCCTGGAACGCCATTTTCCCGATGTATTTTTGGAAAACCTGTCCCGTGATAGCGACCATCGGAGTCGAGTCCATGTACGCGTCAGCAATGGCGGAAACCAAGTTGGTAGCACCGGGGCCGCTGGTGGCCATGCACACGCCGACTTTTCCTGTCGCACGCGCGTAACCTTCGGCAGCGAAGGAGCCGCCCTGCTCGTGGCGGGGTAAAATCACGCGCACCTTGTCGCTGCGCGCGAAGGCTTGGTGCAACTCCTGTGAAGCACCGCCGGGATACGCGAAAATCACGTCAACTCCTTCGCGAGCCAGCGATTCTACGACCACGTCGGCACCATTCATTAGGCGGCCAGTTTCGGGTTGCGTCGTCGATGAGGTCGATGTGGTCGTTTTCATAAGCGGTAAAGCGGAGATCGTAAGGGTGAGAGAAAACCGTTCCGACTAAGCGCTGGCAAGAGCGGAAAATCACGCCCCTAAGCCATCTTAGCCGGTGGCAGCCGTAAATTACCAATCACGCCCCCGTCGGCTATTGCGCGATACGGCGTTTGCATCGCGATAACCACCCGGCCGCTGCTGATGTCCGGCTTTGTGATGCCGTGCTGACTGCAGCGTCCTGTTAACCTCCGGCTTGCTGGCGACCCACCCCTAAACGTCGCAGAACCTTAAGAAATAAAACGCAGAACACAGGCTCTACACTAGCGGTTTCTCTCGGTAACTCCGCCAGACCACTTAAGTTTAGTTCGGACCACGGCGAAGTGGTCATGGTCACGACGTTGCACCAAGGGCAGGCGTTCGACGGCATGCGTGATGGTGACCACTTGGTTTCCATTCACGTGGTAATCGCGCTGGCCATCCACGGTGACTTGTAGGGTAACTCCGGCACTGAGGTTGCGCACCGCGAGTTTGACCTCGGCACGAAAAATGATGGAGCGGTTGCTCAACGTATGAGGGCAGATCGGGGTCAGCGCGATGACTTCAGCGGAGGGGTGAACCAGCGGGCCGCCTGCTGAGAGGTTGTAGGCGGTCGAACCGGTGGGTGTAGCGAAAATGAGACCGTCGCAATCGTAGTCGGTCACCAATTGGCCGTCGGCAGTGACCTCGAGACCCACGATGCGCGAGTTGACCTCGGCTTTGATCAGCACGTCGTTGAGTGCAAGATCAACGGGGGCACCGTCGATTGAACAGGCGAGCAGGCTGCGGTGGTTGATCTGGAACGCACCGGCCAGCAACGAGGGGAAGCTCTCACGGATATTGTCGGCAGAAAACGTGGTGAGGAAACCTAGATTGCCACGGTTGACTCCAATAATGGGAACGCCGGCGCGGGCTGCTTGGGCCGCTATGCCGAGTAACGTACCGTCGCCGCCGATCACGCAGCAGGCCTCCTGGCCGACCAGAAAATCGGCCGCCACGGGGTGTACTCTGGTTGCGATGACCGCAACGCCGGCGGCACGGGCGATGGCCATCAGATCTTCGGCGAGCGCGGCGGCACCGGGCTTGGGGTCGTTGACCACGAAGGCGATTTTTCGGATGGGCGGCATGGGCATGGGGTGAATGAGTTAAGCGCACTTGCGCAGTCCGAGTAAAAATTCGCGGTTACCGTCGGTGCCGGTGATGGGCGAATCCATGGTGCCTACAAGTTGCGAAGCGGGTAATTGAGCAAGGGCGAAGCCTTGAATGTCGGCCAGCACGGCGTCTTGCACGGCCGTGTCACGGATAATGCCACGGCCTTTGTCCACCTCCGCTTTGCCGGCTTCGAATTGGGGTTTCACCAACGCCACCAAGGTTCCACCAGTGCGCAACAACGGCCAGACGGCGGGCAGCACGCTCTTTAGTGAGATGAACGATAGGTCCATCACGATGACGTCGTAATCGGACCTAGGAAGGTCTTCGGCGCGGAGGTTGCGGGCGTTGATTTTTTCAAGGTTGGTGACGCGTGGGTCGGCACGGAGTTTGGCGTGGAGCTGGGCACGGCCGACATCAACGCAGACCACGTCGGTGGCGCCTCGTTGGAGCGAACAGTCGGTGAATCCGCCGGTGGATGCCCCCACGTCGAGCACGTGTGCGCCTGACAGGTCTAGAGCAAAATTTTCGATGTAACCCTGCAGTTTTTCGCCGCCGCGGGAGACGAAGCGTGGTGGCTGTTCGACGATGAGTTCGAGGTCATCGGGAAACTCCTTGCCGGGTTTGTCGAGGCGCGCGGTGCCATGAAGCACTCGCCCAGACATGATCAACGCCTTGGCTTGCGAGCGTGAGTCGGCGAGGCCGCGGGTGACGAGGAGTTCGTCGAGGCGTTGACGGGAGGCGGCCATGTTCAGGCTGCGCCTATTGCGGAGATGAAGGCGCGGGCAAGGATCATGTGGCCGGTGGTGTTTGGGTGAATACGATCCCAAGCGAGTGTCATCGGGTGAGTGTGGACGAGCACCGCATCAAAGGCTGCCTGAGTGTCAATGAACAGGGCGTTGTGCTTGGCGGCTAGTTCTCGAACGACGGCACCGTACTCGTCCATGCGGAGGCGCATCGGATCAGCACGGTTACCCTCGATCAGGTAGGGGCTGGCTAGAATGAGTCCTTTGACCAAGGGGCGGGTTTGTGCGATAAGCGCGGTGAGTACACGGGTAAATTCGTCTAGTGGCACCTGGAGGTCGGTGCGAAGCGGAGTGTCGAACTGGCGCCAGACGTCGTTAATGCCAATCATCACCGAGAGCCAGTCGGGGCGCTGGTCGAGTACGTCGCTCTGCCAGCGAGTTGCGAGGTTTCGCACGGTGTTTCCGCTGTTGCCCCTGTTGATGACCCGGATCTGGTCGGCGGGGCGGGTTGCGCCGAGCCACCCCTCAACGAGTGAAACGTAGCCACGTCCGGTGCCGGGTTGGCCCCAGGGGGTGGCTTCGCCAGAGGGATCGCGACCGGCGTCGGTGATGGAGTCGCCGATGAACAGAAATTTACTGTGGGGGAGGATTTGCATGGGGCGAGTCGGAGGAGAGCTGCCGTGGGTTAAGGCGGCGAGTGTTAAAGTTTTTGGTGGGCGGGCGACCTGCAAGTGGTGCTGACGCCAATTTTTTCGCTCACGATGAAGCCGTGTTCATCTGAATCATTGGGAGTGGGGCAGGCGGATGGCGGTTGGCCGGATCAGGCCTCCAACTCGACGTTCCAGTAGGCGAGATCGAGGAAGTCTTTCCATCTCTCGCGTTCCTTGTGTCCGAGCACCAGTGAGATCACGGGCCTCCACTTGGGGCGCACCGGTTTGTGGATGAGCCGCATGTTGGCTTGGTGCGGCAGGCGATTGGCTTTTCTGGAATTACATTTGATGCACGAGCACACGATGTTTTCCCATGTGGTTTTGCCTCCCTGGTCACGCGGGATGATGTGGTCGAGGTTGAGCTCTTCACGCTTAAAAATGCGACCGCAGTATTGGCAGGTTTCTTTGTCTCGGGCAAACACGTTGGTGCGCGTGAGTTTGAGTTCTTTGCTGGGCAAGCGGTCAAAGTGCGCCAGCAGAATCACCCGCGGCAGGCGAATGAGGGATCGCGGAGTGTGCACCTGATCCATGAATTCAAGAGGTGGGTTGCTCAGTGAAAAATCCACCCAATCTAACAGGTTAAAGATGCGAAAGTCGTCTTCCTGATGGTGAATGACACTGGCGTGACCACTCGACAGCAGGGCAAAGGCGCGTCGGGCGCCTATTACATTCACCGCCTGCCACAGGCGATTGAGGACCAACACCGGTTGATCAAGCACAGCCTCCATATGAGGTGTAGTGAGGCCGTAGCCGACCCCACTTGTCAACGATCCCCCTGTGACCTTTGGGTGACGCCTTACTATCAGTAGTCGCGGCAGTCCTGAAACTTGCTCCGCTCTAGTCGCCCTAATACGACTTGGCAGGTCATAAAAAAGGCCTCCGTGTTACCAGAGGCCTTTGGTTCTTATCTGCTTTTGGCTAACGTTCGCTTATTCAGCGGCCCGATCGGCTTCGGTCGCTATCGCCGGCTCGAGGGCGATGTTTTTAACGCGTATGCCCTTGAGCTTTTGGATGATCAACGCGACATGCTCGTTACCCACATCGACCAGCGTGTGACGTTGATGGATATCCATGGAGCCGACCACGTTTGCGGGCAGACGGGTGACGCCAGCGATCTTACCTACGATATCGGCCGGGGTGATGAGCTGCTTGCGACCGACGTTGAAGAACAGCGTGGTCATGTTGGGCTCACGACCGGTGCGGGCGGGGCGCTGGAATTTCTGTTTGCTGGGGCGTGTTTCGGCGATCTCGCCCTCGTTTTCGAACAACGCACGTTCCTGAGTGGCGGGTTCATCACGGTCGGTATCAACGGCACGAACTACGGCAGGGGCTGCTGCAGTTGGTTTTGGTTTGTTGGCGACCTTGGCGAAGGCTGGAGGCACGGTGCGTGCTGGTTCGGGCACGTAGGCCGGAGCCGCAACGTGGGCAGCGGGCTTGGTGGCAGGAGCGGCGATCGGGCGGGCGCTGCTACGCTCAGCGCTGGGTTTGGCTGGCGCGGCTGCCTTGGGGGCAGCCTCGGGTTTGTCTCCACCATGCATCATGTGAAGGAGGGCCGAGACCACGTCGGTGCTCGGGTAACCTTGCTCCATCAAGCGGTCGATAAAGCGGTCCTGCTTGATGTATTTTGCCGCATCCAAGACGCCGCGCACTTTTTCAAAAAACACGTTTTCTCGTGCCTCTTCGACTTGGTCGATCGAAGGGACGTTTTCACGACGGATCTTAAGCTTACCGTAGTGAATCATGTTTTGCAGGCCATAGAGCTCGCGCCCGGCGACAAAAGTGAACGCCTTGCCCTCGCGACCGGCGCGGCCCGTGCGGCCTACGCGGTGGGTGTAATCCTCGGCGTCGTTGGGCAGGTCAAAATTAAACACCACCTCAAGGTCATCGACGTCGAGACCGCGCGCGGCGACGTCGGTTGCCACGAGGAACTCGAAGCCGCGGCGCTTGAACTTGTCCATCACGCGGGTGCGCTGGGCCTGGGTGATGTCGCCGTGCAGGCGATCGGTCGCGTAGCCGCGGGCGTGGAGGTGCTCGTCGAGTTCGTCGACCATGATTTTGGTAGAGCAGAAAATGATGCCGTAGCGGAAATCGTGGAGGTCGATCAGGCGGGTGAGCACGTCGATTTTGTAGCGCCGATCCATCTCGATATAAACCTGGTCCACCTTGGGCGCGTTTTGCGCCTGGGCGGCGATTTTTACCCACTCGGGGTTGGGCAAGAAGCGCTTGATCATCCCTTGGATGGCAGGCGGCATGGTGGCCGAGAAAAACAGCGATTGGCGCGTGGCTGGAGTTTCAGAAAGGATCTTCTCGATGTCGTCGCGGAAGCCCATGTCGAGCATGCGGTCGCACTCGTCGAGAATCACCATTTTGAGGTTATCGAGGCGGAGGGTGCCGCGCTCCATGTGGTCCATGACGCGACCGGGAGTGCCGATGACGATCTGGGCGCCGGCCTCAAGGGCGCGGATCTGGCGATCGTAGGGCTGACCACCGAAAATAGGCACTTCGCGAACACCCGATTTATAGAAGGCGAGCTTGGCGATTTCCTCTGCGACCTGCACGGCGAGTTCGCGGGTAGGGCAAAGAATCAGGACCTGAACGGCTTTCTTCTTAGGGTCGACTTTTTCTACAGCGGGAATGCCGAAGGCAGCGGTTTTACCAGAACCGGTGGCCGATTGGCCTACAACGTCACGACCGGAGAGTAGCAAGGGAATGACGGCGGTTTGAATCGGCGATGCCTCTTCAAAGCCCATCTTATCCACGGCCTTTAACACCTCGGCGGACAGGCCAAGCTCGGTAAATTTCAGTTTTTCCATGCATCAACGTATGCGGTGAATTTGGCAAAAGATAGACAAAAGATTTTTCAATCCAAGCTACCGAGCTTTTTGTGAACCAAATTCCACGGTTTTGATCTTATGCTTGAGTCGAGAAACGGAGCGGTTTACCTCATTTTTTAATGACGCCGGTGGGGCTAGTGGAGCAGGTCGGCGGGCGAGTTCCAGTTGGTGAACAGGGGGCGCTCACTCAGGTCGATTGATAGCGGATTTAAGATGAAGCCCCTTACCGCAGCCTGAATAAGCGGTTGAAGTCCGAGGTGGCCTACCGCCAAGGCGTTTTCGATCCAGGGGAGAAAACTTTTTGGGTAAACGGCGGCCAGGGGCTCAAAGCCGTCTGGGCCGTGCGGCACAACCCCGGTGTTACCTGCCGCGTTAGCGAGAATTTTTTTCAGGTATGCTTCCGTCATGTGGGGTAAATCTACAGCGATCACTAGAACGCGGGGATGACGTGCGGCCGCAATGACTACCGCTAAGCCGCTCAACGGGCCGCAATCCGCAACCGCGTCGGTTACCACCCGGGCGCCCGGTATGCCGTAATCGACACCGGCGTGGCCTGAGATGAGAAGGTCATCGGCGCCTATGCTGCGCAGCAAGGTGGCTTGGTGTGCGATGAGCGAGATACCGTTGTTTGGGGATGGCAGAAACGCCTTGTCGCGTCCCATGCGGGTGGAGCGGCCGCCAGCGAGTATGGCGGCGCTGAAAGGCATTGCGGTGTGCGAGCTCGTCATCACAGCACGGTTAATTTACTAGGCGCAGCCAACCGTCAGTGAGAATTTTGGCGCGCAGGCCGCCACGGCCTTTGAGCGCGGCTTCTGCGCCCGGCGCAAACGCTTGGTCCATCCAGTAACAGGGCGAACACTCAGAGGTGCCCAGAAAGGTGACGCCCTGCAAGGTGAAGGTTTGGCCTATCAAGGTGTTTAAATCGACTCCACGCGTGATGACGTTACGCCGAAAAGCCGAGGGCTCGGGGTGGGCGCCGGCGAGTGGAAGAAGGGTAGTGCAAAGCTCGTCGTAGATTTCGGCGGCGAAGAAAGTGACCTGGCCTTTGTAGTCAGGTTTGTAGTCGAAAAACCGATCGCCGCGCACGCCGCGACCTGCAACGCAATCAAGCCCCTGCACAGCGAAAATCGGATGTTCGCCCGCCTGTTGGGCGTGGTGGCCGAAGTAATTGTGCCCAGGGGATAGATACAGTTGTTCGATGCGGAACATGGAGGAGTAGGATGGGTAGCCCACGGAACACACGGATTACACAGAGGAAATTGGAAGTCAGCAGAAGGAAGAGGCGGAGTTATTGCCCACGAAATACACGAAATGACACGAAAGCGGCAGATCGGAATACTTGGCAGGGGTTTGGTGTTAGTTCGTGTGTTTCGTGAGCTAACCGCCTTGCAAGTGTTTGAGGCATTCGCGGATGGCGGGAAGGAGTGGCGGCAGGCATTCGCCGATGGCGCGGGGGTTGCCGGGGAGATTAACGACGAGCGTGCGGCCTCGGGTGCCGGCGGTGGCGCGGGAAAGGATCGCCGTGGGGACTTTGGCGAAACTCACCGCGCGCATCGCTTCGCCGAATCCGGGTAACTCGCGCACGATCACATCGCGGGTGGCTTCAGGTGTGACGTCGCGCGGCGCTGGGCCCGTGCCACCGGTGGTTACGATGAGGTCGCATTGCTCGTCGTCACAAAGTGCGCGCAGGGTGGCAGCAATCCCTTCGCGGTCATCGGGAATGAGATGGACGAGAATCGTGGGTTCGTCGCCGAAGCTGGCGCGCAGGATGCGCTCGATTTCAGGGCCGCTCAGGTCGGCGTAAATACCAGCGGAGGCGCGGTCGCTGAGTGTGACGCGGGCGATGCGGAGTGAAGAAGGCATCGGATTATTGCCCACGGAATACACAGAACATACTGAAGAATAATGAATCGGATCCGAATGCGGGACGTGCTCGGAGATTTATTAAATGCATGGATCACTAGGTAATTTGTTCTTCAGTGTGTTCCGTGGGCTAAACGGTTTGCGGATCGGTTTTGGTTTTGGTGGTCACGCGGACTTCGCCGATGACCA
>CANIXX010000075.1 GCA_947471115.1 Opitutaceae bacterium
CGCCGCCGATGTAGGCAATGGTCACGTTGACCTCACCACCCGGGGCAACCTGCAACTGCGCGAACTGCGCCCTCGCGACTTGGTGACCGTACTCACCCGCGTGCGTGAACTCGGCCTCACTTCGCAGGGTGCCGGCGCCGACAACATCCGTAACGTCACCGCCTCTCCCAACAGCGGTTTTGATCCCAAGGAATTACTCGATGTGCGCCCCTACGCCAAGGCCGTGCATCACTACATCATGAACCACCGCGACTGCTATGGGCTGCCGCGCAAGTTCAACATCGCCTTCGACAACGGCGGCGGCCTCACCGTGGCCGCCGACACCAACGACATCGCCTTCATCGCCACCCGCGTCTCCGAAAAAAGTAGCGCAGACTTCCAGTCAGCCTCCTCGACCACCTCCGCCCCCTCATCGCCTGCCCTCGCCCCCGCCCCCGGCATCTATTTCCGCGTGCAACTGGGCGGCATCACCGGCCACCAGGATTTCGCCCGCGACACAGGGCTGTTGATCAAACCCACCGAAGCCACTGCGGTGTCCGCCGCGATGGTCCGGGTGTTCGCCGAAAATGGCGATCGCACCAACCGCAAAAAGGCACGCCTCAAGTACCTTCTGGATAAGTGGGGCTTTGAGCGCTTCCTCGAAGAGACCCAGAAGAAACTCTCCTTCCCGCTCGTGCGCGTTCCCTTGACCGCCTGCGAACCGCGCCAACCGCTCATCAAACACGGCTGGATCGGTCCCTACAAACAAGCGCAGCCGGGGCTAACCTCGATCGGCGTCGGCATCCCGATTGGGCGCATGTCCTCCAAACAAATGCACGGCCTGGCGACCCTCGCGGCCAATTTTGGCAAAGGAGAACTACGCCTGACGATCTGGCAAAACGTGATCATTCCTCACGTTCCCAACGCCCTCGTCGCCTCGGCCTGTCGCCAGTTGCAACACCTCGGCTTCACCACCGAAGCGTCCAGCACCACCAGCGGCATCGTGGCCTGCACTGGCAGCCGTGGCTGCAAATACGCCGCCGCCGACACCAAGGGTGCCGCTGAGACCCTCGGCAAATACCTCGAAAAATCCGGTCTCGTGATCGAGCAGCCCGTGAACCTGCATTTCACCGGTTGTGCGCATTCGTGCGCCCAACATTACTGCGGCGACATCGGCTATATCGGTGCCAAACAGCCCGACGGCACCGACGGTTTTCACGTTGTTCTCGGTGGCGGACTCGATCTCGAGCAAGGCATCGCCCGTGAAGTCTTTCGCGGTATCCGCGCCGACGAGGTCAACGCTCTCACCGCGAAAATCCTCGGCACCTATCAAGCTCGTAAAACTTCTGGCGAAACCTTCGTCGAGTGGAGCCGCCGCCACAGCGTCAAAGAGCTGCAAGAGCTCATCAACGCCTAAGCCGCCCCGTCGTCCCTCCGACTCGCTCTCCCTCCGACCTCTGACTTCTGCCCTCTGACTTCCGCCCTCCGCCCGTCTGACCTCTGCCTTCTGACTTCTGACCTCCGTCCTCCGCCCCATCCGATTCCTTTCAGTACGTTCTCATGAGCACCGTCCCTCTTATTCCCGAATCTGCGCCCTTCTCGCCCGAGCAACGCGCCTGGCTCAACGGCTTCCTCGCTGGCATTTTTAGCCGCGCCCCTGGAGGGACAACCTCCGTGTCGCCCGCCGCCGCCGCCCTGACTCCGCTCACGATCCTCTTTGGTTCCCAAACGGGCACCTCAGAAAGCCTAGCCAAACAAGCCGCCAAGGAAGCCGGTAAACGCGGGTTCGCCGCCACGATCCTTGATGTGGCCACCGTGACCGTCGAACAGTTGCCCTCGCACAGCAACCTGCTGCTCATCACCAGCACCTACGGCGACGGCGAACCACCGGATAGCGCCAAGGCCCTGCATTCCGCCCTTCTCGCCGCCCCCGCATCCGGTCAACTCGCCGCCGTCAACTACAGCGTGTGCTCGCTCGGTGACACCAACTACACCTTGTTCTGCCAAGCCGGCAAAGACTTCGACTCCCACCTCGAAAAACTCGGTGCCAAACGCGTCAGCCCGCGCGTCGACTGCGATGTCGATTACGAAGCCGCCTTCACGGGCTGGCTCGACAGCGCGCTCGGTTCCTTCAGTTCGGCAGGGGCGACCACTACAGCACCCAGCTCCGGAGGCAGTACTGCCGCAGCTGGCCACGGCGACGAACACGGATCAGGTTATTCAAAGAAAAACCCGTTCCCTGCGCCCGTGCTCACCGTGCGCAACCTCAACGCCGCCGGTTCGGCCAAGGAAGTTAACCATGTTGAATTTGACTTGGCTGGCTCGGGCTTAGCCTACGAGGCAGGCGATGCGCTGGGAGTGATTCCCCAAAATTGCCCCGAGCTGGTTTCCGCGGTGATTGCCGCGCTCGGAGCTGACGGCGAAGAAGCGATATCAACGCCCGAAGGCGAACTCCCCCTGCGCAAAGCGCTCACGCAGCACTACGACCTCGGTAAACCCGCCCCCGCCCTCCTCGACGCCCTCGCGATCCCCGCCGAGACCCGCTCCACCCTTCACCACGTCATCGACGTCCTGCGTTTCGCCCCCCCCTCCACCGATAAAAGCCTAACCCAATGGGTTAGTTGTTTCCGGAAACTTCAGCCGCGGCTCTACTCGATTTCATCCTCCCCGAAGGCGCATCCAGGGCAGGTACACCTCACCGTGGGCGCTGTGCGCTACGAAGTCGGTGGGCTCGCGCGCAAAGGCGTGTGCTCAACCTTCCTCGCCGAACGCGCCCTCGCGCACGGCACCGCCGGAGTGTTTGTCCACAGCAACAAAGCCTTCCGTCCTCCGGCGGACCTCGCAGCGCCCATGATCATGGTCGGTCCAGGCACGGGCATCGCTCCCTTCCGCGCCTTTCTAGAAGAGCGCGCCGCAACCAACGCCCCCGGTAAAAACTGGTTGTTTTTTGGCGACCAAAAAGCCGCCACCGACTTCCTCTACCGCGAAGAACTGGAAGCCTTAAAGTCCGCCGGCATTCTCACCCGCCTCGACCTCGCGTTCTCCCGCGACCAGAAGGAAAAAGTCTATGTGCAAACGCGTATGGAGTCCGCGGCGACCGAACTCTTCGCGTGGCTGGAACAGGGTGCGTATTTCTACGTGTGCGGTGACGCCAGCCGCATGGCCAAAGACGTCGACGCTGCCCTGCATAAAGTCATCGAGCTCGCCGGTGGCAAAACCGCCGGGGAAGCCGCCGCTTACATCCAAGCGCTCAAGGCCGCGAAGCGCTACCAACGCGACGTGTATTAGGCCGGAAATGAAGTAGCGAGTAGCGGGTAGTGAGTAGCGGGTAGGCCGAACCTCCGAGCTCCGAATAACCCGCTACTCACTACTCGCTTCTTGATCCGGCCTGCTCCGAATCCGACTCAAACTACTCGCTACCCGCTACTCACTACTCGCTACTTCTTCCCGACTACTCGCTACTGCCCCCATGCCCGCCCCGTCCGACCCCGTCCGCACGCTCATCGACGAACTCATCGAGTCGCAACGCCGCCTCGACACCCCCGTCGCACGCTTTGCGGCGGCCCACACAGCGGCGGATAACACGGCGACTGCCCACGGTTCGCGTGCAGGTCTAGGTGCCCAACTCATCCCGCTCTCCGCTCCCGGCCCCGGCGAACAGTACGCCTTCCAAGTCGATCTCGACTCCTGCACCGGCTGCAAGGCGTGCGTCTCCGGCTGCCATTCACTCAACGGCCTCGACGACGAGGAAACGTGGCGCGACGTCGGTCTCGTGTACGCCAACGACTCCCTCGCCACCCTCGCCGGGATCGCTGGGCTCCAGCGCGACAACCGCGCCTCCGAAAGGAACGCTGAGGCCCAGCTCGGCTCTGCTGCCTGCGCCGCACCGTTTGCGCAAACCGTCACCACGGCCTGCCACCACTGCGAAGACCCCGCCTGCCTCAACGGTTGCCCTGTGGTTGCCTACGAAAAGGACCCGATCACCGGCATCGTTGTGCACCTCGACGACCAGTGCATCGGTTGCAGCTACTGCGTACTCAAGTGCCCCTACGACGTACCCAAGTTTAACGAACGCCTCGGCATTGTGCGTAAATGCGACATGTGCCACGGCCGCCTCGCCGCCGGCGAAGCCCCCGCCTGCGCCCAAGCCTGCCCAACCGAGGCGATCTCGATCGTCACCGTTGCGGTCACGATCGACCAAATCCCAAAGTCCAAAGCCCCAATCCCGGGGCACAAATCCCAAAGCCCCAACCCCGCCCTCACGGCGCTCAGCGGCACCGACTCGGCCTACACGCGGCCGACCACCCGTTACGTCTCCAAAAAACCACTCCCGGCCAACCTAGTTGCCGCCGACAGCCAAACCCTACGCCCGCAGCACCCGCACTACGCCCTCGTTGTCCTGCTCGTCCTGACCCAGCTCGGCCTCGGTTTGCTGGTCAGCACCCAGCTCTCAGCTCCCAACTCCCAG
This sequence comes from Opitutaceae bacterium, assembly GCA_947471115.1. Lineage (GTDB taxonomy): Bacteria > Verrucomicrobiota > Verrucomicrobiia > Opitutales > Opitutaceae > Rariglobus. The sequence goes on from CANIXX010000075.1 coordinate 4,448, forward strand.
CTCTTAGCTCCCAGCTCCCAGCTTCTGTCTCTCTTCGGCCTGGGCCTGTACGGCACCGGTCTGCTGGCCAGTATCGCCCACCTCGGCCAACCCTTGCGCGCTTGGCGTATCTTTCTCGGCCTGCGCACCTCTTGGCTCAGCCGCGAAGCCGTGCTCTTGGGCGCCGCTTTCCCGCTACTATCCGCAATCCTTCTCCGCTCGGATTTAGCCCAAAGCCTGCTGGCCAAATTCGCCCCGCCCCTCCCCTCCTCCCTTCAACAAGCCCTCCACCTGGCACCTGTCGGAGGCATCCTCCTCGCCGGCCTCGGCGTATTTTGTTCGGCCATGATCTACACCGACACCCGCCGCCAATTCTGGCGGCTGTCCCAGACGCTCGGTCGCATGGGCGGCACGGTGGCGATCGCCGCCCTTATCCCGATCTCCGCGCCCCTGGCAGCGGTCACGCTGGTGGCCAAACTCGCGCTTGAACTGAATACCTTGCGCGGAGACAGCCCCTCGGCGCGGTTACAACGCAGTCTGCTCAGCCCTCTGGTGGCAGCCCGCCTCATCATCGCCAGCCTACTCCTACCCACCTTGTTCGTGGCCCCCGCCGGAGTCACCGTGGTGCTGTTCGGCATTGGCGAACTGCTCGAACGCACCCTGTTCTTCCGCGCGGTCGATTCCCCCAAAATGCCCGGCGTGCCTGCCAGTTAAACCGGCGCGCCTTTGCCGAAACGACCGCAGTGCTGATTAAAAATTGCCACGCGGCGGGCGGCAGCTACCCACGTGACATGACCCAGTTCCGGCCCTGCATCGATCTGCACGATGGCAAAGTAAAACAAATTGTCGGCGGCACCCTCCGCGACGACGGTCCGGGCCCGCGCGAAAATTTTGTCAGCGGCGAAGCTCCCGCCGCCTTTGCCGCTCGCTACCGCGACGACCGGCTCACCGGCGGCCACGTGATCAAACTCGGCAGCGGCAACGACCAACCCGCCCGCGACGCCCTCGCCGCCTGGCCAGGCGGACTCCAATTGGGCGGCGGTATCACCATCGACAACGCCGCCGACTGGCTCACCGCTGGTGCCAGCCACGTGATCGTTACCTCCTGGCTGTTTTCTGCCGAGGGCCGCTTTTTACCCGACCGCCTCGCCGCCCTCGTTGAGCGCATCGGCCAAAACCGCCTCGTGATCGACCTCAGTTGCCGCCGCACCGCGAGCGGCTGGACGGTGGCAATGAACCGCTGGCAAACCCTCACCGATATCGACATCACCCCCGCTACCCTCGACCGACTGGCGGGTAACTGCGCTGAATTTCTCATCCACGCCGCCGACGTCGAAGGCCTTTGCGGCGGCATCGACCAAGCGTTGGTTAAACACCTCGGCGCGTGGGGCGGTTGTCCAATGACCTATGCCGGCGGGGTCGCCAACATGGCCGACGTGACGTTGGTCGAAACGCTCAGCCAAGGCCGCGTGGACATCACGGTGGGCAGCGCTCTCGACCTCTTCGGCGGCACCGGCGTGCGTTATGCCGATCTGGTGGCATGGAATCAGCGGACTGCTTAAGCATTAGACACGGGGGCGGCAGTCAGGCGTTTTAGACCTTGGCCTACCGCAAAAAGAGCGCGTGGGTTGTAACTAAATCGAGGCAATGTCTTTGCTTGTTTAGCCGTGTCCTTTTTAAAACAGGCACGTTTCCTGCCCTTAAAGGTCACCATGGACAACACCGCGAAGGCCGTAGCCTCCCCCACTTTAGATCCCGGACAAGAGCCTTGGGTGGGTCTGCGGCGCTTCACCGCGGCGCGGATCGCCTTAGGGCGCACGGGCGGCAGCCAGCGTATGACCACCGTCTTGGACTTTCGTCTGTCTCACGCCCGGGCACGGGATGCGGTGATGGCCCCCTTTGATATCGATGGCGTCCGCACTCGGCTCGAACACGCGGGTTTCGCCATTCAGCGCATCGCCACCGGCGTCGCCGACAAGAAAACTTATCTCGTGCGCCCTGATCTCGGCCGTCAGCTGGACGTATCGTCACGCACCCAAATCACGTCCCTCGCATCCGACTGGGGCCAACGCGACCTGGTGATCATCATTTCAGACGGGCTGGCCGCCCAGGCGGCCGAACGCCACGCCGAGGAGACCGTTACCCGTCTCGCCGGGCTGCTGGTCGGTGCGGGCTGGACGCTTTACCCGATCCTGCTTGCCCCATTCGGTCGGGTGAAACTCCAAGACGAGGTCGGCGAACTCCTCGGTGCTCGGCACTCGTTGATCTTGCTCGGTGAACGCCCCGGTCTGGGTATGCCGGATAGTTTGGGCGCGTACCTCACGCACCGACCGTGCGCGGCGTGCACCGATGCGAATCGCAACTGCGTCTCCAACATCCGCCCCGAGGGTCTGCCGCCAGCCGAAGCGGCGCGCAAAATCGCCCACCTGCTCATCGAATCCGCCCGACTCGGACTCAGCGGCGTTGCGCTCAAGGACACCCAAGCCGCTAACGGACTCAGTGATCAAGCGCTTTAACGACCTCGCGCACGACCGCACCTGTGCCCATGCCAATGATTACTTCACCCGTTTTGGCTAAAAATTCACCCTGCATCCCGCCGCCCCCATGAGTTTCGCCACCACGATCGGCCGCACCCGACATACGTTTCCCTCACTCGGAACGCTTCTGGCCAAGGCCACGCCACTTCGCTCAGGCGATGTGCTCGCCGGCGTCGCTGCCGACTCCGCCGAAGAACGTATCGCCGCTCAGCTTTGCCTCGCCGACGTGCCGCTCGCCCGATTCCTCGAAGACCTGCTCATCCCCTACGAAACCGACGAAGTTACCCGGCTCATCATCGACACCCACGACCGCGCCGCCTTTGCCCCCGTTGCCTCGCTCACTGTGGGCCAGTTCCGCGACTGGCTCCTGCGATACGAAACCGATGCGCCACGCCTCGCCGCTCTCAGCCCTGGGCTCACCCCCGAAATGGTCGCTGCCGTGGCCAAGCTCATGGGTAACCAGGACCTCGTCCTAGTTGCCAAAAAATGCCGTGTGGTCACCGCATTCCGCAGCACCATCGGCCTGCCCGGTCGCCTCGCCGTGCGACTCCAACCCAACCACCCCACCGACGACCCCAATGGCATCGCCGCCTCCATTTTGGACGGGCTGCTCTACGGCTGTGGCGACGCGGTCATCGGCATCAACCCGGCGACCGACAGTGTAGCAGCGATGGAAACGCTCCTGCGGTTGATCGACGAACTCGTTCACCGCTACGATATTCCGACGCAGTCCTGTATCCTTGCTCACGTGACAACCGCTCTTCAGGCAATGAGTCGAGGCGAGCCCGTGGATCTGGTTTTCCAATCCATAACCGGCACCGAAGCGGGTAACAAAAGCTTTGGTTTCAATCTTGGTATATTGGCCGAGGCCCGTGCCGCCGCGCTCTCGCTCAAGCGTGGCACGGTGGGAGACAACTGCATGTATTTCGAAACCGGCCAAGGTTCCTGCCTGTCCGCCAACGCGCATCACGGTCTCGATCAACAAACCTGTGAAACCCGCGCCTACGCCGTTGCCCGCGCCTTCAAGCCGCTGCTAGTTAACACCGTGGTGGGCTTCATCGGCCCGGAGTACCTTTACGACGGCAAACAAATCATTCGCGCCGGACTGGAAGACCATTTCTGCGGTAAAATCCTCGGCCTGCCCATGGGGGTAGACGTGTGTTACACGAATCACGCCGAAGCCGACCAAGACGACATGGACACCCTGCTCACGCTGCTCGGTGTAGCCGGGTGCAACTTCATCATGGGCGTGCCCGGTGCCGACGACATTATGCTCGGTTACCAAAGCACCAGCTTTCACGATAGCCACTACCTGCGCCAAGTCCTCGGCTTGCGTCCCGCCCCCGAATTTGAAGCGTGGCTGGAGAAAATGCGCATCGTCACCAATGGCCGCCGCCTCCTGCCGGTGGACGGCAAACATGCCCTTCTTGCCAATCATTCACCGGCGCACGATTTGCCATCCACCCGCAGTTAACCTGTCACGACCGCACATCAAAACCGTAACAACCCGTTGGAACAGGCCGAATGATCGCCTTCAACCGTGGCGTAGAATTGCGTCCCAGCTCGCCGCGCGCCCCTAAAACCTGCATCTGAAGGTGAGCAACCCACCTCGATACCAGCCGATTGTGTGAGCCGTGCAGAAGCATAAAAACCTTTCATCGCTTCACCAAAAACGATTCACCCCAATTCTAGGTGCCAACACCCACATTGGCCGAAAGGCTGCTCGGGAAATAAGCGCCCCCCACTCGCCGCCCGCCCACATGCCCACCCTTTCATCGCTTCGCGCCTCGTTTGATTCCGCCCTGCTTAAGTTACATGCGCGCACGGGACCCATGACCAGTGAGTTGGTGCGCCACCCCGCCGCCCACGGTCTCGGCGTCCCCCAACTCCCCTCCCGCCTCACGCCGACCACAACCACCCGTTCGGTCTGCGGGTTTTGCAGCACCGGTTGCTCACTCACGGTCCACCGCGACGCCTCGGGCCAGGCGATCAACCTCAGCCCTGATCCCGTTTATCCCGTTAACCTCGGTATGGCCTGCCCCAAGGGTTGGGAAGCCCTCACGCCACTCGCCGCGTCAGACCGCCTCAAAACTCCCCTGCTGCGCAACACAGCCACCGGCCAACTGGAGCCTGTCTCTTGGGACGTCGCCCTCGCCGCCTTCGTCAAAAACTTCAAGGCCATCCAGGCCGCCCACGGCCCGCACAGCCTTTCGTTTCTCTCCACCGGCCAAATCGTGATGGAGGAAATGGCGCTGCTGGGAGCGTTGGCCAAGTTCGGCATGGGCATGCTCCACATCGACTCCAACACGCGCCAGTGCATGGCCACCTCGCACGTTGCCTACAAACAGTCGTTCGGCTTCGACGCTCCGCCGTTCACCTACGCCGATTTTGAGGAAAGCGACGCGCTGATCTTCATCGGCGCCAACCCCTGCATCGCCCACCCCATCATGTGGCAGCGGGTGATGATGAACAAAAACTCGCCCGAGATCATCGTGGTCGACCCACGCCGGACTGAGACCGCCATCGCCGGTACTCTCCACGTCCCGCTCTTGCCCAAGAGCGACCTCACGCTGCTCTACGGATTGGCCCACCTGCTGATCGAACGCGGCGCAGTGAAACAGGAGTTCATCGACGCCCATACGCGCAACTTTGCCGAGTTCGCCGCCTTCGTTAAAAAATTCACCCCGGCTCACGTCGCCGCCGCCACCGGTCTGCCCGTGGCCACGCTTGAGCGCATCGTCGAAATCATCGCCACCAAACAGCGTGTATCCTTTTGGTGGACCATGGGCGTTAACCAGGGCCACGAATCCACGCGCACGGCCCAGGCAATCATCAACCTCGCGCTGATGACCGGTAACATCGGCCGCCCTGGCACCGGCGCCAATTCGATCACCGGCCAGTGCAACGCCATGGGCTCGCGTTTATTTGGCAACGCCAGCTCGCTGCTCGGCGGCTACGACTTCGCCAACGCCGAGCACCGCGCCCATGTCGCCGGTGTTTTGGGTATTAACCCCGCCGTGATTCCCTCGGGCAAAAGCTGGGCCTACGACCAGATCATCGACGGCATCGACACTGGCGCGATCAAAGGCCTCTGGGTGATCGCCACCAACACCGCGCACTCGTGGATCAACCAAAAGCGTTTCCCCGAACTGCGCTCCAAACTCGATTTTCTGGTGGTGCAGGACATGTACGGCACCACCGAGACCGCGCAGATGGCCGACCTGGTGCTACCCGCCGCCGGCTGGGGCGAAAAAGACGGCGTGTTTATTAACAGCGAACGCCGCCTCGGGGTGGCGCGCAAAGTCTCCCGTGCCCCCGGCCTCGCGCTGGCCGACTTCGCGATTTTCAAACTCGTGGCCGAGGCCTGGGGCTGCGGCGAACTGTTCCGCCGCTGGGAGTCACCCGAAGCGACCTTCCGCCTGCTGCGCGAGCTCTCGCGCGGCCAACCCTGCGAGTTCACCGGCATCGAGGGCTACGATCACATTCAAAACGAATGCGGTATCCAGTGGCCGTATCTCGCCACAGGGGCGGAAACGCCAAACCCCAAATCCCAAACCCCAAAATCGCCCTCCACCCAGCGGCGACTCTTCGCCGACGGCAAATTCTACACGGCCGACCAGCGCGCAATTTTCCTCTTCGACGAACCGCGCCCCATGCCCGAGCTTCCGGATGCCGCGTATCCGTTTTTGCTCAACACCGGCCGTGGCTCCTCGGCGCAGTGGCACACCGGCTCGCGTACCAACAAAAGCGACGTCCTGCGCAAACTCGCTCCGACGAGCCTGTACGTGGAGATTAGCCCCGCCGATGCGGCCCGCCTCGGTATCAGCGCCAACGCCGCCGTGACCGTCTCTTCACGGCGCGGTGAGGCGGCCGCCTTTGCCGTAATCACGGCCACGCTACAAAGCGGACAACTGTTCATGCCGATGCATTTTGACGCGGTTAATCGGCTCACGTTTCCGGCCTTCGACCCACATTCGCGGCAACCCTCTTACAAGGCCTGCGCAGTACGCATAGCCTTGGCGTGACCCCCTCCGCAGATTTGTCAGTCGAGCCCGTTAGGCCTGAACGCCTCGCCTACGTGGCTTCCGGTGTAAATCCCCTAGGCGCTGGACCCGTTCATCTAGGGTTGATTCCCGGTATCCCCTGTTCGGGGTTGAACGTAGCCGGTACTCACTCATGAAAAGCACCATGACGAAGACCCCCTCCATCTCCCGTTTATTCGCAACCCGTTCCGCTGTTTTACCCCTCCTCGCCGGCCTCGCCTTCACTCCGACCGCTTTCGGCCAAATTTTCCCCAAAGCCGAAACCGCCGCGCAACTCGCCACGGCCCCCTCCCAATCCACTGGCATCGTAGTGTCCAAGATCGGCTCCAGCTACTACCGGGGCAGCGGCGCCGTCGCTCGCCACGGCAAGCTCATCTACTCGTGCGGCCACATGATCGCCTCCAACGGCGTGTGGGCTTCGGAACTGTATTTTCTGCCCGCCTGGAATGCCGCCAACATCCCCGCCCTGTCCCAAATGAAGTCAGTGCGCGGCTATAAAAAATACACTGAATACCAAGGGCCTTCGGATAACCTGGCGTTCAGCCGCGACTTCATCGTCGGCTACGACGCCACCAACACCTTCGGCACGCCACTGCAAACCTTCGTCGACGGTGCCGGCCAGCTGCTCTCGCCGAACACCACTAAACTCATCGCTGGTTACCCCGCGAAGATCGACTACACCGGCGCTGCAGGCGGCGCTTACCAGTACTACACCGGCACCTTCACGGCGCCCATGTTCACCGTTCTCCCCACATACCTGAACATCAACGGCGTTTCCACCGGCGGCGGTAACAGCGGCGGGCCCGTCTTCGTCTCCGACAACGGCACCTTTAAAATCGCCGGCGTGCTCATATCGGGCGCCACCAATGCCGCAGGCGTTTACGCGCTCACCTCCGTGGCCGAGTCCATGGCCCAGTCCGCGATGAGCGCCATCGGCGTCTCTGCCACCGCTCCAGCCACCCCACCCCCTTCATCCACCCCACCCGCGCCCACCGGGCCGCTGAGTGTCACCCTCAGTTACAACGGCAACTACGCGATCCCCGATGGCAACCCGTCCTATTCGCTGCTGAACCTGCCCGTCACCAGCCTCACCGGCACGGTTAAAACCGTTACGTTGAGCCTCAAAATCACCGCCAAGGTTTCGGGAGATCTCGACGTCTTCCTGCGCTCCCCCAACGGCCGCGTCGCGATCATCCGCCAAAACAGCTCCACCAACAAAACCTCCAACGTGGTCCTCACCAACACCAGCCTCACCACCACCTTCGCCGGTTCCGCCTGTGTCGGCACCTGGGGCCTGTACCTGCGCGACGTGGTCAAGGGCAACCCGTCCACCTTCAACTCCTCCGCTCTCACC
>CANIXX010000076.1 GCA_947471115.1 Opitutaceae bacterium
CATTATGATTTCACGTTTTGAGTATTTCAGGGATCTTAACTTCCTTATTTCCTCTTCTGGTAATTCAATATTCATTTTGGCCCTTTGTGGCAGTTGCGAATTCAATTATTTCCAGCACTAATTTAATCCTAATTTATCTACCCAATGTTCAGGGCCACGCAGCGAGGTCAGGCCGTTACAGGAATACATTCAGAACATTTTTCAGGCTCTTGGTTATTGGCTAATGTATCCCTGTTACGCCCTGCCCCATTTTCGTCCCGCCATTGAACGATTTATTAGCTCTAGCAGGCGCCAACAGGATTATTGAGAGGAGATGGCCGTGTCGCCTTTGCGAATCGATCCTTTGATCGATGCGGGGACAACCTGTGCGATTATATAGTTATCTTGGATGCTGCTGGCGACGGCTTCGGCGATGACTCCTCCGTCACGGCTAATGATAAAATGTTGCCCGGCTTGAATCTCTTGGGATGAACCGGATTGAATCACAACGAATGCGTTTTTCTTACCCACGTTCACCACATTCAATCGAAGGTTGCCGGTCTTGATCAATGAACTGGTAACCTCTGCCGATAGTGGGACTCCATTACTCGCTACAGTGGGCAGTTTGGCGCGTGCAGCGGCTTTGGCAGCGGCGTCTTCCAATTCCGAAACCTTAGCCTGAAGCCCGCTTGTAGTCGTCGTGAGCGCTGTAATCATATCAGGCGTAACGGCGGCAACGCTCACCTTAAGTTGCGCAATCTCAGGTTTGATTTGGCTAATCTCTGTTGCGAAAACTTGGTCCGCTTCTACACGAGCCGTCAGTTGTGCGAGCACTTGAGTGAGGGCACGTCCCTGTTGATCACTTTGGTTATCCGTGGCGGAAAGTTTTGATTTAGTGTCCTTCAATTTATCATCTTGCTCAGCGATACTTTTTTTAAGCGTTTCGATTTGAGCAGCAGAATCGGAATTCTTGGTCCGCAACTCGGCGACGTGTGCCTCCGTTTGGGTGGTCTGCTGCTTGAGTTGCTCCTGCGTCCTGCCAATTTCAAGGTGTAAATAAGTTAAGGCAGCTGCACTGAGGGTAGCAACGACGACAAGTAGGATCGGGATGGGTTTCATGGGGGGATATGGGGTTAAAAGCAGACTAAGAAAGCAGAGGTAAACTAAAAGTTTTGGTTACGATACTTATAATAAAAAAATGAGGTGTTTAGCGGCGGGGTTTTCAACTCTAAAAATCTGTCGGACTGAAAAACTGGCATGCCAAGTCCTCGGCATATAACCGCGTTGATGGGGCTGTACCTAGAACGGGTCGTGCCGTTACAAGGATGCATTCAGAACGATTTTCCTGATTCTTCACGCTAGGTTTTTTGCGCATGTATCCATGTATCTCCTTGATCCATTTCCGCACCCGTCGCGCGTGATGCCGATCAAAGCTCGTTACGGTGTCCGCCTTTTCCCAAGGCAAGCAGGGTCTTGATGCTCTGGTCCGCGTTGTGCGCTGAAACAGATAAGATCATGAGAGGCACTAACCCACCAACGATCGAAATTTTGCTATAGCCGTGGAATGTTTTGTAGATCTCAACGCCAAAAACCGCTACCGTAAAGACCCCGGCCAAGACCCCGCAAAGCCTGCGTTCCCTAGCCAAGCGCTCAAGGAGTTCGATTCGTTTTTGGGGATCTTCACACGCCTCTTGGAAGCACCTGTCTGATTTCGTAAGATTCATAGATAAAACTTTTATTTCAAGTTATTTACGCGCTGGCTATGGGAAGGATCACGGTTAGGAGCGCGAAGAAAGCGGCCATGAAGATACCCGCAGTCGGGAGGGAAAAGGTCGTCATTGCGGGGGGGGTACGTGCATTTCACAACAGACGTTTAGCCCAATTATTGCAAGCGCTTGTTTTTTTCAATTGACGATATCATTCCGGTGGCGTTAAAAACGCATTCACTGCGAATGCTGGCAGACACTGTTTTACCCCATGTCTTACCCGAAAGAGTCTTTGATCCCCACGGCGACCCGACACCCCCGGCGTTCCGGCTCAATTGCCCGGTGCCCCGCCTACCCGAATCTCTCGTCGCTTGACGCTGAAAAACGTCGGGGCCCCACGTGATGAGCGTCTGTCCCTGCGTGCTTGGCCTGAATGGACCCATCGCCGGCCGGCACGGCCGAACTAACCCCGCGTACAACACGCCCCCCCACTACTTGATATGAAAATCGTAATTCCCGGTGGATCCGGCCAAGTGGGGACAATTTTGGCGCGTCACTTTCACCAAGCCGGCCACGAGGTGGTGGTTCTCAGCCGAGCCACCAACGCTGCCGTCGCCAAACCCGCAGCCTGGCGAAGCGTCGGCTGGGATGGCCAAAGCGTAGGGGCTTGGTGCGCGGAACTGGATGGAGCCGACGTGCTCATCAACCTCGCCGGTCGCATCGTCAATTGCCGGTATAACCACAAGAACCGCTGCGAAATCTGGGCCTCCCGAACCCGGTCGGTTCGGGTGCTCGGCAAGGCCCTCGAAACGCTGGCCGCCCCGCCTCGCCTTTGGCTACAAGCGGGCACCGCCACGATCTACGCACACCGCTTTGACGCGCCAAACGACGACTACACGGGGATTATTGGGGGAACGGAAGCGGAGTCCCCCGACAAATGGCGGTTCAGCATCGATGTTGCCCGTTCTTGGGAAGGAGAGTTTGAGTTGGTTGAGGCCCCCAAGACGCGAAAAATCATCCTCCGTTCGGCCATGACGATGAGTCCCGATCCCGGCGGTGTTTTTGATTATCTGCTCTGGCTCGTGCGCTTGGGACTTGGAGGCACGGCTGGCTCTGGAAACCAATATATCTCGTGGATTCACCACCTTGATTTCATCCGCGCGATCGAGTTTCTGATCGCAACCGAGAGCCTGTCCGGTGCGGTCAATCTCACCTCGCCAAACCCGATTCCCAACCAAGCCTTCATGGCGCAACTCCGCAGCGCGTGGGGCCGCCAATTCGGCCTGCCCGCGAGCGAATGGATGCTTGAAATTGGCGCGCGGCTCATTCGAACCGAGACGGAACTGGTCCTCAAAAGCAGACGCGTGGTCCCCGCTCGCTTACTCGAGGCGGGCTTCCAGTTCCGCTACCCGGAATGGAGAGATGCCGCGGCGGACCTTTGCCAGTGCCGAAAACAGCCATGCTGAGTCTCTTGCGCCGCCTTCTCGCCCTGCCGCCGCTCGCCTTGGGGCTTTATCTCGCCCTTACGGTCGTCGCCTCCGGCTTCGCCCTCGGATCGTTCGCGAAGCTCATCCAGCCCTATCTGGTCGTCGCTTATGATTACCGCACGGAAGCGCTGATGGTCTGCGGCCAGGTTGTGTTTCAGTGGCTTTTCATGGTCCGGCGCTCCTGGCCGGAGCGGAAAACGTATGCGGTGATCGCGCTGACGATCTCCGGCCTGGGCTCCGTCCTGCTGTTTCCCCTCCTCGCGTATGCTGCGATCTGGGGCGCGCAAGCAGCGGCCGCGCTCGCCTATTTTTTTGGCGTGGTCGCGATCATCTTCGTCGCCCACCACCGACTGATCCGGCGCGAGCGCCTACCGAACATTCTGACCGCAACGTGGGTTCTCTACCGCCTGCTCTTGCTGGCCTACTTAACCTTCCCCCGCTGATTCCCTCATGAGCGAGCGAATCGATCCAGACAAGAGGCTAGGTCCCGAGCCCTAGATAGGCTGCCTCTCAGCCACCGCCGATTCCCTGTTCCCATCAACCTCCCTCGCTTCCATGACCCCATCAACCTCCCTCGCTTCAATGCCACCCCCGCAACGCTCCATCAAGAATGCCGCGCGGCGCTTATCGGGGCGCAGTCTCGTCCTCGCTCTTTTTCCTACGTGGACTAGCCGGATGCAGCCTCACGCTCCGAGCAATCGCTGGGGAAGGGCCATGGCCTCTTGGTTTTGCGTGCTCGCGTTGCCCGCCGTGATTCAGGCCACCGAGTCGGTGGACGCGCGGGTGCAGGCGCTGCTGGCCCGCATGACCATCGAGGAAAAGGCGGGGCAGATGGTCCACTATTGGAAGCATAAGGATGACCAACCCGAGTCCACTCCCTTGGCTTCCGGTTTTCGCCCGCCGGTGCGCGGCAAGATCAGCGCGCGTGAATACGCCGAGTTCATTAACAGCCTGCAGCGCCAAGTCATCGCCGGCTCGCCGAACGGCATTCCCGCGCTCATCCACGATGAGGCGCTGCATGGAGCTCTCGCTTATGCGCGCGCGACCTCATTCCCGCAAAGTATCGGCCTGGCTGCCACCTTCGACCTGGAACTGGTCGGCAGGGTGGCGGCGGCCATCGCCGAAGAAGAGCGCTCGATCGGTGTGCGCATGGTGTGTGCTCCAGTACTGAACATGTCACGCGATCCGCGCTGGGGACGCACCGAGGAGACCTACGGCGAGAGTGCCCGGCTTGCCGCCGATATCGGCGTGGCTTATGTAAAACCTTTTCGAGCACGCGGGATTGCCACCGCAGCCAAGCACATGATCGCCAACTACGGCGACGGCGGCTCAGACAGTGCGGCGGTTTTCATCGAGCGCAGCGAACTGCATAATTACTGGTTCAAGCCGTTCCGAGCTGCTCTCCAAGAAGGTGGATCGCTGGCGGTGACGCCCTGCTACAATTCGATCAACGGCCTTCCCACCCACGCAAATCCCTGGCTGCTCACGACTGTTCTGCGCGACATCTGGGGATTTGAGGGCATCGTTGCCGCCGATTACAACGCCTGGCTGGTTCATGGCACGCACAAGCTGTTCCTACCGAAAGCTGAGGATCCGCGGTTGGAAGATGCCTTGGCCTGCTTCCAAGCTGGCATGGACATCCCTTGGCACGACTCGGCCGACCTGCTTCCCCGTATTGCCAAAGCCGCCCGCGAAGGCCGCATTCCGATGGAATTGCTGGACCGCGTAGCCGGCCGGGTTTTGCGGGTCAAATACCTGCTGGGCGTCATGGATAATCCCTTCGCCGATCCCGACCTCGCCGAGCGCGTAATGAACAGTCCGGAACATCAGAAGCTGGCGAAAGAGGCCGCCGTCGCCGCCCTGACCCTTATGCGCAACGACAACGGCCTGCTGCCTTTGGACGCGGACAAAGTCCGCCGAATCGGCGTCGCCGGACCTCATGCGGCAAAGGTGAAACTCGGCGGCTACAGCCGCGGTATCCTGCCAAGAGATGTAACGCCGCTCGTCGGCATGCAAAAGCGCTTCGGCAAAGAGCGCGTGGTGCATCTCACGGGGTCGCCCGAGGAAATGGCCGCCGCCGCCGCAGGCTGTGATGTCATTTTCTACTGCGCGGGCGTGAAGGAAGGGGAGTTCATTGATCGCGCCCGCTTCGACCTCCCTGGCGATGAACCCGACCGCGCACCCCCGCCACCGCCCACCGCGGAAGGAACCGCGATCATCGACAAGAAAAAGCAGGACCCGCTGGGCAACCAGGTCGCGGAAATCCGCGCCTTGGGAGCCACGGGCATTCCCGTCGCCTTGTGCTTGGTGGCGGGCAGTCCAGTCGGGCTTGCCCCGGTGGAAAAATCGATCCGGGCCGTGCTGGTTCCTTGGTATGGCGGCGAAGCCGCCGGGGACGCGTTGGCGGAGGTGATCGCCGGCGACGCCGAACCCGGTGGCCGTTTGCCCATCACCTGGCCCCGGCACGTCGGCCAGATCCCGATTTACCACGACCTCTATCCGTCCGGTCGCGGACGGATCAACTACGGGGACCTCGATGCCCGCCCGCTTTACCCGTTCGGCTTCGGGCTGGGCTACACCCGCTTTGCACTCGACAACCTGAGGCTCGCGTCCGAATCCGCGACGGCCGGAGAGCCGATCCGCTTTACGGTGGACTTGACCAATACCGGCAAACGCCGCGGCAGCGAAGTCGTCCAAGTCTATCTCGCGCAGCGGGTGGCCGCGCGCGTGCTCCCGCTTCAGCGACTCGAGGCCTACCAGAAGGTTGAGCTCGCTCCCGGCGAACGCCGCACTCTCGAGTTCGAACTCGGCCCCGACGAACTCGGCTACTACGACGCCGAAGGGATACGCCACCTCGCTCCTGGCCAGGTCGAAATCCGCGTGGGCACCTCGGCCGGAAATCTGCCACTCAAGGCAAGCGTGTCGGTGGGTCCGGCGGACGCAGGGGCACGGAGCAAACCGGTGATTCCTCAATGAAACCCTGCGCCAATGGCTCCAGCACCCGAAAGGCTAAATTTATGAACCCCACCCCTCTAAAAGTTCAAAGCCAATGTCTCCGCCGTTACATCACCGCAGTAAGCGCGCTTTTTCTTATGGACTCCGCGTCGGCCGCAGAACCGGCAACGCCAGTTCCTCCTGTTGTAACAACGGCAGCTCCTGTGGTGATTGAAGAGACCGCCGCGCAGCGCGACGCCCGCATGCAGTGGTGGCGCGAGGCGCGCTTCGGCATCTTCGTGCATTGGGGGCTGTTCAGCGCGGCCGGCTGCACCTGGAAGGGCGAGAAGTCCCAGTGGCTCGGGTGTTGGATGCAATCGAGCAAGAAGATACCCAAGGAAGAGTACGCTGCGGAATTGTTGCCCAAGTTTACCGGTGAACATTTCGATGCTGGCTCCATCGCTCAGTTGGCCAAGGACGCCGGCGCGAAATACATCGTGCCGATCACCAAGCACCACGAAGGCTTCTGCCTCTTCGATTCGAAGGTCACCGACTTCAAGATCACCAACACCCCAGCCAAGCGCGATTGGATCCGAGAGCTGGCGGACGCCAGCCGCGACCGCGGACTGAACGTTGGTCTCTACTATTCGCAGAACCTCGACTGGCATCACACGGGCAAGGGCTGGACCCCGGATCGCTATTTCAACGAGTTGGTCATGCCGCAGATCGGCGAACTCCTCTCCAGCTACGGCAAGGTGTCGATTCTCTGGTTCGATATTCCGGCCGGAGCGAAGTATGCCGATAACGCCCAACGGGTGGTCGCGATGGCCAAGCGTCTGCAGCCTGAAATCGTGATAAACAACCGACTCGGCGGTGGTTTCCGCGGAGATTTCCAAACCCCCGAGCAATACATTCCACCCACCGGCATCCCAGGTCAGGACTGGGAAACCTGCCAGACCCTCAACGGAACCTGGGAATACACCCACTACGACCGCAACTGGAAGAGCACCACCTCGCTCGTGCGTGAACTCATCGACACCGTGAGCAAGGGTGGCAACTACCTGCTCAACATCGGCCCGAAAGCCGACGGCACCGTTCCGCAGTCGAGCATCGACACCCTTCACGCCATCGGCGGCTGGATGAAAGTGCACGGAGACGCGATCTACGGCACGACCCACTCGCCTTTCCCTCATCAGCTTCCCTGGGGCCGCTGCACGCAAAAGGCTCTCGGCGATGGGGTGACCCGGCTCTACCTGCACATTTTTCAGTGGCCCTTTGATTCCATCCTGCGCGTCCCTGCGCTGGATAATGACGTATCTGCGGTCGCCCTCTTGAGCGAACCTGGCGCCGGACCGCTCAGTTACACTAAAGACACAAATGGAGACCTCTTGATCCGCCTTCCGATTGCCGAACCCAACGACTACGCCACCGTCGTCACTCTCGATCTCAAGGGCACGCCCAAAGCTTCCCTCCAACCGATCAGCGCGAATACCGAAGGCATCCTGCAACTGCCGGCCGGCCTTGCCCTGATCCAAGCCGCTCCCGCCAGCGCCGACGTCTCCGGCGTGGGTGAGAAAGCCAAGACTGCTTATTACAACTCCGCCACTCAAACGCTCGACGCGTGGGTGAACCCTGATGACCAGGTGTTCTGGCCGATCACCGTGGCACAGGCAGGAACCTATGCCGTAGAGCTCAACTACAGCTGCATGGAGGCGAAGGGCGGCTGCGAGTATGTCGTCGAGTTCGGGGATCAAACGATTAGCGGCGCCGCAGCAGCCACGCCGACCTGGAAGGATTTCCGGACCGACCGCATTGGACTGCTTAAAATAGATAAGACCGACCTGGGTCGCGTCGTTATCCGCCTGACGAAGATGACTGGCAAGGAATCCATGAAACTCCGCTCCATCACGCTCACACCCGCCGGAACGGTTAGCCCTTGAGCATCATCATCACTGAAGCGCGCCACCTCCTTCGTCTCAGCTTTAAGGAATAACCATGTCTCGAATGTTCCCTATATCTTGTCATCGTCGTGTGCTCGGCATCGTCGCCGCGCTACTTATATCCTCTGCTGCGGTACCAGCTGCCGACCCTGTCGATCAGCGGGTCCAGGACCTCCTGGCCCGCATGTCGATCAAGGAGAAAGCGGGACAGCTCGTCCACTACTGGCGCGACAAGGACGGCGAGCCCGATGCAATTCCCCTGGCAGCCGGTTTCCGTCCGCCGGTCCGCGGCAAGGTCAGTCCACGAGAATACGCCGAGTTCATTAATGGCCTGCAGCGCCAGGTAATCGACGGATCACCCAACCTTATCCCGGCGCTCATCCACGATGAATGCCTCCACGGGGCCACGGCTTACGCCCGCGCCACCTCCTTCCCGCAATCCATCGCCCTGGCGGCAAGCTTCGACCCCGAACTGGTCGGAGCGGTGGCGGCCGCCATCGCTGATGAGGAGCGCTCCATCGGTGTGCGGCTGGTGCTGGCGCCGGTTTTGAATCTTTCCCGCGATCCACGCTGGGGACGAACCGAGGAGACTTTCGGCGAGAGCCCGCGCCTAGCCGCCGACCTCGGCGTCGCCTACGTCAAACCGTTCCGCGAACGGGGCATCGCCACCGCGCTCAAGCATTTCGTCTCCAATTATGGAGACGGCGGATCCGACAGCGCGGCGGTGTTCATCGAGCCAAGCGAACTGCACAACGTCTGGTTCAAGCCGTTCCGGGCGGCGGTGCAGCAGGGCGGCGCCCTGGCGGTGATGCCCTGCTATAATTCGGTCAACGGCCGGCCGGCCCACGCCAATCCCTGGCTGCTGACCACGGTGCTGCGGCAGGGCTGGGGTTTCGACGGGATCGTGGTCTCCGACTACAATGCCTGGCAGATCCATGGCACCCACCAGCTCCTGCCGCCGGGTGGGCCCGATCCGCGCCTCGACGATGTCCTGCCCTGCTATCGCGCCGGCATGGACCTGCCCCTCCATCACAGCGCTGGCCTGATGCCGCGCATCGCCGCAGCGGTCCAGGAACGCCGATTCCCGGTTGCAGTCCTGGATGCAGCCACGGGACGGATACTGCGCACCAAGGCCCTGCTGGGCGTGCTGGACCAGCCCTTCGCCGACCCAGACCAAGCCGAGAAGGTCATGCACTGCGCCGAGCACCAGAAACTGGCGAAACGGGCAGCGGTGGCGGGCAGTCCGGTGGGGCTGGCTCCGGTGGAGTCCTCGGTACGTGCGGTTTTGACCACTTGGTACGGCGGTGAGGCCGCAGGGACGGCTCTGGCCGAGGTGCTGGCGGGCGATGCGGAACCCGGTGGCCGCCTGCCGATCACCTGGCCGCGCCACGGCGGGCAGATCCCCATTTACCACGATCTTTACCCGTCTGGCCGGGGTCGTATCCATTATGGCGATCTCGAGTCCTCGCCGCGTTTCCCCTTCGGTTTCGGGCTGGGCTACACCACCTGGACGCTGTCGAACCTGACGGTGGAGGCCGCCACGGTGAAGGCAGGGGAACCGATTCGTCTGTCGGTCCAGGTGGCGAACACCGGCAAGCGGGCGGGTTCACAAGTGGTCCAGGTTTATGTGGCCCAGCGCGTGGCAGCCCGGGTGCTGCCGCTGCAGCGGCTGGAGGCCTTCCGCCGCGTCGACTTAGCAGCAGGAGAACAGCGCACCATCACCTTGGAGCTGGGACCCGACAATCTAGGCTGGTATGATGCCGACGGCGTCCGGCATCTCGATCCGGGAGTGGTGGAACTGCGCGTCGGTACGTCAGCAGGACATTTGCCGATCAAGGCGAGCGTGACGGTAGGACTGGCGGACGCAGGGGCTCGAAAAGAGCACGAGGGTACGCTATGAGACCGACTGCGATAATTCCAGCACACCTTCGAGCCGCCGTCTCAACGATCTGCAGAGTCGGCACGCTGGTACCCCTGATCACCGCGATGGCGCCTGCAGCGGAATCAGGTCAACCAGCAACGAAGCCGGCTACTCCGCCCAAGCCAGCACTCTCCCGAACCGTTATCGATAAGAAGTGGGCTGACCGGGCCACGATCACAACGGCATACCCGCCACCAGCTGAGCGGATGGTGCTGTGGTATGCGCGTCCAGCGGCCGAGTGGAATGAGGCGCTCCCGCTGGGAAACGGCAAGCTGGGAGCCATGGTCTTCGGCGGCGTTGCCGATGAGCGGGTGCAGCTGAATGTCGATTCGCTATGGGATGGATATCCCATCGATCCCAACCGACCCGATGGCAGCGTGTCTCTACCGGCGATCCGCCAGCAATTGTTTCGCGGCGAGATCACCCAGGCAGTTGCCGGAGCCAGGCAGTCCCTGCTTGGCCGTCCTCCGCGCATCCTCTCCTACCAGTCATTGGGCGAGCTCTGGATTGAATCCGACCACACCGGCCCGGTCACCGGCTACCAACGGTCGCTCGACTTGGATCGCGCGGTCGCGACCACCACCTGGACCGTCGATGGAGTCTCCTTCACCCGCGAATTGTTTTGCAGTGCTCCGGATAACGTCCTGGTGCTGCGTTTCACCGCATCCCGACCCGGCGCGATCTCCTTCGCGGCCGGGCTCCGCCGGCAGCATTCCGCCACGACCTCTGGAGCGACGGATGATCCCCACGTCCTGCAAATGAGCGGCCGGGTCGACACGCAGCGCGAGAAGGACCCGGACCGCTCGGCGCGGGCCGCCCAGGCCTCACGGCCCGGATCGCCGGAGGCAGCCGTGCAGGGAGTGGCCTTTGCGGCCGTCCTCAAGGCCTTGCCTACGGGCGGCTCAGTCTCGGTCGCGGGCGACCGACTCATCGTCAAAGAAGCCGACGCGATCACCCTCCTGATCGCCGGGGCCACCAGCCATCCGGGTCTGGCCAACCTCACCGGTCCGGTTGACGCGATCGATCCGGTCGCATCGTGCCGCACCTGGATCGGGGCGGCGGAATCCAAGGCCTATGATCAGCTCCGTGCCGACCATGTTGCCGATCATCAACGCCTGTTCCGGCGCGTGGACATCGACCTGGGAACGACACCAGGCGAAATCGCCGCAGGCCCGACGGATGTGAGAGTCTCTCGGCTGCAGGAGGAGGGCCGGACTGATCCTGATCTGGTCGAGATGCTTTACCAATTTGGCCGCTACCTGCTCATCGGCAGTAGCCGTCCAGGATCGATGCCAGCCAATCTGCAGGGGATCTGGGGCTGGCAGTTGGTCATGCCTTGGAACGGGGATTTCCACACCAACATCAATCTCCAGATGAACTACTGGCCGAGCGAGTCGGCTAATCTGCCGGAACTGCACCTCCCTTTGTTCGATCTGATGGATGCGCTGGTCAAGCCAGGCGCTCGCACGGCGGAGGTGACCTACGGGGCCCGAGGATGGGTGGTGCACCATCTGACCGACGCCTGGGGCTACACGGCCCCTGCGGACGGCGTGTGGGGTATCTGGCCACTCGGAGGCGCTTGGTTGGCCCTGCATCCGTGGGAACATTACCTTTACACCGCTGACGAGACTTTCCTTCGAACCCGTGCCTGGCCTCTGATGCACGGAGCAGCCCGATTCGTGCTCGATTTTCTTATCGAAGCACCTGCCGGGTCCCCGGCCGCAGGCTTCCTGGTCACCAATCCCTCCCACTCACCTGAAAACAGTTTCGCGCTCCCCAATGGCGAGCGGCATATGTTCACCTACTGCGCGACCATGGATGTCATGATCATCCGCGATCTCCTGCAGGCGTGCATCGAGGCCAGCACGATATTGGAGACAGATGCAGCCTTCCGCCAGGAATGCGAGCAGGCCCTGGCCAAGCTGCCGCCGATCCGCATCAGCCAGCGGACCGGCGGCATTCAGGAGTGGATCGAGGACTATGCGGAGCCCGACCCCAAGCACCGCCACACCTCGCATCTCTTCGGAGTGTTCCCGGGACGGCAGATCACTCCGGAGGAGACGCCGGATCTGGCCCGTGCCGCCGCGATCTCGCTCGGTGCGCGGGGTGACACCGGCGACGCCCGTCGTTCCTGGACCTGGCCGTGGCGCGGCGCGATCTGGGCGAGGCTGCGCGACGGCGAAAAGGCCCACCTCATGGTCCAAGGCCTCCTGCGTCACAACGTGCTCCCCAACCTCCTGACGACCTACCCCCCGTTCCAGATCGACGGCAATTTCGGGATCACCGCCGCCATGACCGAGATGCTGCTCCAGTCCCACGTGCGGCGCGAGGGCGCCTACGTCCTCGACCTGCTCCCCGCCTTGCCCGCG
>CANIXX010000077.1 GCA_947471115.1 Opitutaceae bacterium
AATCCCCAGGTAGGTGGCGGGCGTGGAACGCGGGGTTTTACCGATGGGCGCTTGGTCCACCTCGATCACGGATTTAAAGCCTTCGGCGCCGCACAAATCGAGGAACGGCACGGTGCCGGCCGGTTCCGGGGCGAAACCGGTGGCTTTGAGGAATTCACGGCCGGTGAGTTTGGGCTTTTTTTCCTTAATGGCGTGCATCGCCGCGGGGTAGAGCACGTCGCGAAAGAGGGTGGATTTACCCGCGCCACTGGGGCCGGCGACCATGATCAAGCGACCGAGCGGCAGGTGCAGGTCGAAGTGCTTCAGGTTGCGGAAACACACGCCGTTGAGCGTGAGCCAATTAAGTTCGGAGGGCATGAAAACGGGGGCGATAATTAACCGCGCTTTGGGCGCGATGGTTTATGAAAGCAGGTGGTAGGCGGCGGGTCCGCCGAGCACGCAGGCGGTGTCGAGGCTGCGGTCGAACGTGGCGAGACGCGCGTGGCGCGAAACGGCTAGAGCGAGTAGGTAAACGTCGGTCAGTTGTTGTGCGGCGGGTAAACGAGGGAAGCGTCGCGCGTCGAGTAACGAGTGGTTGTCGGGCCAGAATTGGTGGCCCGGGGCGGAGGTGAGCGTTGTCAGCAAATCGCGGGCGGCAGTCGTGGAGCCTGGACCGCGCGGGTAGGTGGGGTTGCCAAGGATGCGCAGGAAGGCGTTTTCGGTGAGCGGGCAGGTGGCCCAGCCGTCGCGCACTGCGTGTTCGGTGAAAAAGCGCAGTGCCGCATCACCGTGGATGTGACCGGCCTCGCCTAGCGCTATGAGCAGGTTGGCGTCAAAGAGGAACATCAGAGTGGTCGGTCGGGGTTTAGGGCGCGGTCGAGTTCTTCTTGGTCGATGGCATCTTGAATTTTCTTGATGTCCTCCATCGTGACGACGACACCGCGGTCTCGTTTGAGCCGAAGAATGCCAAAGGGGCCGGTTTCGTAGAGAGTGGAGTCGATGGCGGGCGTGGCTGGTGCGGGCTGCTGGATTTCGCGGCGTAGGGCGTGCTCGACGATGGCCTTGAGCGTGGTGTGGCGGCGGGCGGCAACGGATTTGGCCTCGATCAGCAAATCGTCAGGAAGATCCAAGGTGGTTTTCATATATGGGCCACGATATGGTTTTATGGGTGACTGGCAAGTTGCGGCGTATGAAAGGGCGTTGATTTTATGCGCGCCGGGGCTTTTGGGATTTAGGTGCGGGCACCGGCCGATACGCACCGCGCAACGGATGCGTGATGCCTTTGGCCAAAAACAGGCCGGTTAACGACTTGTCGCTCGCCTTGATTTCAGCGGGCGTACCTTGCGCCAACAATTCGCCGCCGTGGCGACCGGCCGCAGGCCCGAGGTCGATGATGTTGTCGGCGCGCTCCATCAGCTCGTCGTCGTGTTCGACCACCAGCAGCGTGTTACCTTTGTCGCGTAACGTGAGAAGTGTTTCGATGAGGCGGTCGTTGTCACGGGCGTGTAAACCGATGGACGGTTCATCAAGGACGTAGAGAACGCCGGCGAGATTGGTGCCGCGCTGCGCGGCGAGGCGGATGCGTTGCGCGTCGCCGCCAGAAAGCGTGTCGGTGGGGCGATCCATTGCGAGGTAACCTAGGCCAACGTGGTCGAGGAATTTTAACCGTTCTTGGATCTGCGGGACGATGTCTTGGGTGATGAGCGCACCGCGTTCGTCGAGCTTTAGCGCACCGAGATGGGCGATGAGTTGCGCCGGGGTGCTGGCGAGTAGTTCGGGAAGTGAAACGGTGGACGGAAGCGGAGAGCTTGGAGCTTTGAGTTTTGAGCTGGGTTTCGGACGGCTGGCCGGGGCGTCGAGGTGGAGGCGAACGGCGCGGGCGATGCGGTTGAGGCGTTGGCCGTGACATTCGGGGCAGGGCGTGCCGGTGTCGGCCACGTCGTCGCCGGAGACGATGCCGAACTCACGCAGGCGCGCGGCCGGGTCGTCTTTGTCCTCGTCCTTGGCGGGTTCGAGCATCCACGGGAAAACGCGTCCGTGGCCCCTGCAGGTTGGGCACCAGCCGCGCGGCGAGTTATGCGAAAACTGCTTGGGATCTAGCTCGGGAAACGACTCGCCGGTTTCGATGTCGGTGCGGGTGGTGGAGAACCACGAAAGGATTTCGCCGTTGGGCAGGGCGATGAAGCACGAGCCTTTGCCGAGCTGAAGTGCGCGATCGAGTGCTTCGGAAGAGGTCAGAGGTCGGACGGCAGAGGTCGGAGTCTTATTTGCCGACGCATGACTGTCCAACTTCTTTATTTTGCCCTCTGACTTCTGCTTTTTGAAATCTGAAGTCTGCTTGAGATCGGCGACGACCACCTCGACGTCGTGTTCGGTGTAACGGTCGAGTTTTTGGAAGGTATCGACACGCAGGAGACGGCCGTCGGCGCGCATGAGTTCGTAGCCGTGGTCGGCGATCCACGTCGCGATGGGCTGGTGGTGGCCTTTGCGGCCGCGGATGAGCGGGGCGCACAAATAGAGATGCTTTGCCTTGGTGGCCTTGGGCGAGGCTAGCACGCTGGCGAGGAGCTTTTTTAGCTGGCCGGGGGTGAGCGGCTGGACCGGTTTTCCGGTGTCGGGGTGGTGTTGCACACCGAGGCGCGCGTAGAGCAGGCGCAGGTATTGGGCGACCTCGGTGATGGTGGCGACGGTGGACTTGCGTGAGCCGCGAGTGATGCGCTGCTCGATGGCTACGGTCGGCGAAATGCCGGTGAGGCGGTCGATGGCGGGGCGGGGGAGTTGTTCAACAAACTGGCGAGCGTAGGGCGACATGGACTCCATGAAGCGCCGCTGGCCCTCGGCAAAAACGATGTCGAAGGCGAGGGTGCTTTTGCCTGAGCCGGACACGCCGGTGACGACGGTTAACTGGCGATGGGCGATGCTGAGGGAGATGTTTTTGAGGTTGTTCTCGCGGGCGCCGGTGAGGACGAGCTGGTGCGAGCTGGAAGCGGGGAGCTCGGAGCTGAGAGCTGAGAGTTGAGAGCTGGGAGCTTGGAGCTTGGAGCTGGGCGTTTCTAGTGCGTCGCGCAGGAATGGCGCGGTGGCGGTTTCGGCTTGAGCGAGTTGGTCGGGCGGGCCTTCGGCAATGATTTGGCCGCCGTCGGTACCCGCTTCGGGACCGACTTCGATGAGCCAGTCGGCGGATTTAAGCACGTCTACGTTGTGTTCGATCACGACCACGCTGTGGCCGCGATCGACCAAGGCTTGGAGCACGGAAATCAGGCGTTTGACGTCGTGGCGGTGTAAACCGGTGGTCGGCTCGTCCAAAAGGAGCAACGCGCCTTTGATCTTCGAGCTGGGAGCCGGCTGATTGTTGGGATTTGGCGATTTGATTTTTTGAGATTTGGCCTCTGGGATTTCTCCAGCGAAGCCGGAGAGGTATTTAACGAGTTTGAGGCGCTGGGATTCGCCGCCGCTGAGCGTGTTGAGCGGCTGGCCGAGGGTGAGGTAACCGAGGCCGACCGATTCCAGACTGGCGAGGCGGCTGCGGATCGGCGCGTGGGCTTCGAACAGCGGCAGCGCGTCGGTTACGCTGGTGGCGAGGAGTTCACTGACGGAGCGGCCGTTCCATTGAATGGCGAGCACCTCGGGTTTGAAGCGGCGGCTGTCGCAGATCGGGCAGGGCACAAATACGTCGGACAAAAACTGCATTTCGACGCGTTCGTAGCCGAGGCCTTGGCAATGATCGCAGCGACCTTCGCCACTGTTAAAGGAGAACGACGAGCTGTTAAACCCAGCTTCCTTGGCGGCGGGCTCCTTGGCGTAAAGATCGCGAATGAGCTCCCAGGCTTCGGTGTAAAGCGCCGGATTGGACCGCGGGGTTCGCGAGAGCGGCGACTGGTCAACCAGGACAATCTCGTCGAAAAGCTCGTCGCCGGTGATGGCGGCGATCACCGCCGGGTCTTCGGTTAACTGGAGGCGTTTCGAGAGCAGGCCCTGATGGATGACGTTGTCCAATAGCGTGGATTTCCCCGAGCCGGAAACGCCCGAGAGCGCTACGAGGCGGTGCAAGGGTAGACGCAGGGTGACGTTACGCAGGTTGTGTTTGGAGGCGTCGCTGAAGGTGAGCCAGGGAGCGGAGGCGGAGGGGGAAGAGGAGGAATGACCAATGTCCAATGCGCAATGACCAAGGCCCGATGGGGAATGACCAATCGGGGTGACCGTGCGGCGGGTCGCGGGGGCGGCGATGGTTTCGCGGCCGGAGAGGTAACGGCCGGTGATGCTGGCCGTGTCTTTGAGCATGGCGGGTAACTCGCCTTGGAACACGATGTGGCCGCCGCGCGTACCGGGTTCGGGGCCGACTTCGATGAGGTGGTCGGCCGCACGGATCATGGCTTCATCGTGCTCGACCACTACCACCGTGTTGCCGGCATCGGTGAGCGTGCGGATGATGGCGATCAGCCGTTCGATGTCGCGCGGGTGCAGGCCGACACTCGGCTCGTCGAGGACGAAGAGCGTGTCGACCAACGAGGTGCCGAGGCACGAGGTGAGGTTAACGCGCTGAACTTCGCCGCCCGAGAGGGTTTTCGAACTGCGGTCGAGCGTGAGGTAACCTAGGCCGACCTGTTGCAGATAACTCAGGCGCGTGCGGATTGAATCGTAGGCGATCTCGGCGCTGTGCGCGCCGCTTGGAGCTTCGAGCTTTGCGTTTGGAGCTTCTCGCAGCCGCGCAAGCAGTTCGGAAGCGGGCGTTTGGTAGAGTTCAGGCAGGGTTTTGCCCTGCCAGCGCCAGCACAGCGACTCGGGCTGCAGGCGCGTACCTTGGCAGGTCGGGCAGAGGTTGTAACTGCGGTAGCGCGAAAGAAAAACGCGCACGTGCATCTTGTAGGTGCTCTTTTCCAACCAACGGAAAAAGCCCTTCACCCCATACCAAGCGCGCGGCCAATCGAGGTCGTTTTCACCGTACCCGGGCTCGCCGTTAATCACAAAATCACGCTGCTCGGGCGTTAGCGCGCCAAAGGCGACGTTGGTCGGGATTTTCTTTCGTTTGGCGATGTTCTTCAGGTCGTCTTTGGACGCGCCGTAGACCTCGCCTTCCCAGCATTTTATCGCGCCGTCGTCGATCGAGAGCGTCGCGTCGGGAATGGCGAGGCGGTAGTCGATTTCGATGATGCGGCCAAAACCTTTGCAGTGCGGGCAGGCACCGAGCGGTGAGTTGAACGAAAACAGCGCGGGCGAGGCCGCTCGAAACGTCCTCCCCGTTTCCGGCGAGTGCAGGCCGCGCGAATAATGGCCGAGCGGTGCGAGAGTATCGGCTGTGAACAGGTGCAGTTGGCCCAGTCCAAAGTGCAGCGCTTGCTCGGCGGCTTCGAGGAAACGCGCGCGGGTTTCCTGATTCAGGGTGACGCGGTCCTGCGCCACGTAGAGCGCCGCAGTCGGGGCGAGTTGGGCGGCGAGGGCCTCGGGGTTGGCGAGCAATTCGTCGATACGAGCCACCGCAAGTCCGCCGTCGAGTGTGGGCGTGAGCACGCGGACGTAGGACTGGTTTTTGAGGTTTTGCAGGATTTCCGACCAGGTGAGCTTTTCGGGTTTGGTGATTTTAAAGGCGACGATCACGGCGGCGTCGGGCGCGGTGGCGTGGCTTTTGGCCCAGATGGTTTGCGGGGTGTCGTCTTCTACGGGCTTGCCGGTGGCGGGGTCGAAGCAGGTGGCGACGTGGCTGAACCACACTTTAAAGAAGTCGGTTAATTCCGTCATCGTGCCGACGGTCGAACGCGAGGTTTTAACCGTGTTGGTTTGCTCGATGGCGATGGAGGGTCGGATGTTCTCAATCGAGTCGACCTTGGGTTTGTCGAGTAGGTCGAGGAATTGGCGCGTGTAGGCGGAAAACGTCTCGACGTAGCGCCGCTGGCCCTCGGCGTGGAGCGTGTCGAAAACGAGGGAACTTTTGCCCGCGCCCGACAACCCGGTAACGACCACGTATTTGCCCAAAGGCAGATCGAGATCGACCCCCTTTAGGTTGTTTTGGCGAACGCCGCGCAGGCGGATGCATTCGGGTTTTAGCGAGGTGACGGCTGGTGTTGCGGTGAAGGCGGAGGAAACCACGGCCGAGACGAAGCGCAGTGATAGGCAGAAAGCAAACTGGGATGCGTAGGATCGAAGGAGGGCCCACCTCCGTGTGGGTTGGGCCGAACACAGCCCTGTCGATCCCGGACGACACGGATGGTCGTCCCTCCGGGGGCAAGACGCGCGGGTTGAGGGTGTTCGTTAGCTGCGGTTTACGCGGAGGGCTTTGGGGGCGCGATGGAGAGGGTCGCACCGCTGGATTTGAGCGCGGTGGCGATCGCGGGGCTTGGGGGGTGGTTGGTCACGATGGTGAATTTATCGGAAAACGGCGAGGTCAGGTTCATGGCCTTGCGGCCGAATTTGGAGCTGTCTACGCCGAAGATGGTGCGCTCGGAGGAGGCGATCATTTTGCGCTGGGTGGCTACCATCATGGCGTTGTGGTTCCAGACGCCCTCCTCGGTGATGCCCGCGCCGCCGAGGATGGCGATGTCGGCATGGATATGATCGAGGGATTGCTCGCAGAGCGGTCCCACCAGCACGCCGAGGCGGCTGTGGACGCTGCCGCCAGTGACAATGGTCTCGATCGAACCGATTTCGCTGAAGAAAATCGCGATGGGCAGGGAATTGGTGATGACTTGGAGGCGTTTCTCGATGAGCAGCCGGGCGATTGCGAAGATCGTGGTGCCGCCATCCAAGATGATGGTCATGCCGGGCTGGACTTGGTCGGCAATGTGACGGGCGATGGCGAATTTTTCCTCCGAATTGCGCTGATCGCGCGAGATGAAATCGTACTCCTTGGCGACTTCATCGGTTTGCACCAAGGACGCCCCGCCGTGGTGGCGGCGCAACACCCCGCGCGACTCCAATTCGTCGAGCGCGCGGCGCACCGTAGATAAGGATCCGCCAAACAACGTGGCCAGCGTGTGCAGGTCAGCGTAGGTGTGCGTGCGGATGTGTTTCTCGATCAGGTCGAGCCGCTGCTTGTTGGTCATGGCTTTGGTTTTTAGAAGCCGACGCATAAAGGTCGAGGGGAGTGTGCAGGCCGGAAGCAGATTTTTCGTTGCCCGTGGCGGGGGCATGGGAAAAGTGGCGCGATGACTCATCCGCTTTTAGCACTTCTGGTGCGCTGGTCGGTGCTCGCCTTGGGCGTAACACTCGCCACCCGCGTTATCCCGGGGATCCACTATGACTCTGTGGGGACGCTGGTGGCCGTGGTGGCCCTGCTCAGCCTGTTTAACGCCATTCTTAAGCCGCTTCTGCTGCTCTTCAGTCTTCCGTTTATTGTGCTCACGCTCGGGGTTGGCGTGTTGTTTATCAACGCGTTGCTGTTCCTTCTGGTCGGTGAATTGGTCAGCGGCTTCTCGGTTGATACCTTCTGGCATGCCATGGGCGGGGCCTTGATCGTGAGTCTAACCAACATGTTTATCAGTTTTTTTATTGGCAAACCGCGCCCGGCCTCCGGCGGCGCCCCTCGACCGCCTTCCCGTCCTAAGATCAAGCCCACTGACGTCATCGATATCTGAGGTGGTTCCGCGACGGTTTCAGCGCCACCCCACGGCGAAGCTCGGATGAAGCAGCGGCGTAACGGGGTGAAAATGTAGCGCGATTTTATTGAAATAGCTGCGGGCACCCGCACCCCACTGTCTGCGCTGGCCATGTGTTTGTTAACCAACTTAGTTGGCCCTGCTATGGAACCTAAAACCGGAGTCAACGAGGGGCTTTATGCCGTACTGCCGAACGGCCAGAAGGTGAAGATTTTCACGCTCACCAATAAAAACGGCCTCAAGGCGAAAGTCACCGAATACGGCGCGATTCTCGTCTCCGTCGAAGTGCCGGACAGAGCAGGGGAAATCGCCGATATCACCCTCGGTTACGATTCGTTGGCCGACTGGCTGACGAACACGAGTTACTTTGGTTCCTCCGTGGGCCGTTTCGGAAACCGCATCAAGGACGGTAAATTTACTCTCGAGGGTAAAGACTACCAACTCGACACCAACAATGAGCCCGGCGGAAAACCCTGTCACCTCCACGGAGGGCTGAAGGGCTTCGACAAGGTCCTGTGGACGGGCAAACCCACGGATAAAAACGGTGTAGAGTTCTCCTACACCGCCAAGGATGGCGAGGAGGGGTATCCAGGAAATCTTTCGGTGCAGATTACCTACACCCTTACGGATGAAAACGAGCTCAAGTGGGAAGCCAAAGCGACGTGCGATGCTTCGACGATTATAAACCTCGTTCACCACACTTATTGGAATCTCTCCGGCAATCCGACCCAGTCCATCACCGACCATGTGCTGACACTCAATGCCGATGACTTCCTGCCGACTGACATCGGCCTGATCCCGACCGGCAACATCGATCCCGTCGTTGGAACTCCCATGGATTTCACGCGCCCCACTGTTATTGGCGAGCGGATCGATGCCGATTTCGAAGCGCTCAAGTTCGGTGGAGGCTACGATCACGCCTGGGTCTTGAAAAAAGGCGATGGGGTACGTCTCGCCGCCCGGGTGGCGGACCCCAAGTCAGGCCGGGTGATGGAAGTGTTCACGGATCAACCCGCCGTGCAGTTCTACGCGGGTAATTTCCTGGATGGCACCGTCAAGGGCAAGGGGGCTGTGGTCTACTCTAAACGCTCGGGTCTTTGTCTGGAAACCGAAGGGTTTCCGGATGCCCCGAACCATACGAACTTCCCGTCAGCGGTGCTCCGCCGTGGCGAGACGTACACGCATACGATGGTGCATAAATTCACCACTGATACTCATTTGTTTTCAAGGTGAGCGGAATTGGCCGGGACGGCCAACACGGGATCGGGAAATGTAGCGTTGGTGTGAGCTGTCGGTCGCGGGAATTACTGGCATTGGCTTTACGTTTTTCTCGGTTGTGTTCGTTTGGCTCTAAATGCGCGCACCCTCGGCTCCATGATCCCCGTTCCCCATACCCTTGCCGCGTTGCGTTCAGGTCAGCTCGCTGGGGTCACTCGGCTCGATCTGGCCTGCGGGCTTGAGGAATTCCCCCGCGAAATCTTCGACCTCGCCGCTTCCCTTGAGGTCCTGAATCTCTCGGGTAACGCGTTGTCGGCCTTGCCGGATGATTTGGCGCGGCTGGGTAAGTTGCGTGTGCTGTTCTGCTCCGAGAATCGCTTTACTCATCTGCCCGAGGTGCTTACGTCGTGCGCGAACCTTGAGATGGTCGGGTTTAAATCGAACCAGATCCGCACGGTTCCCGCCGCCGCGCTCGCCCCCGCTTTGCGCTGGTTGATCCTCACGGATAATCAGCTCGCGGAGCTTCCCCCTTCAATCGGCAGCTGTGTCCGGCTGCAAAAACTCATGCTCGCCGGCAATCGGCTCGCGAGTTTGCCCGACGCCATGGCGGGCTGCGTGGGGCTGGAGTTACTGCGGCTTTCGGCGAACCGCTTTGAGGCGTTGCCGGACTGGCTGCTGCAATTGCCCCGGCTGAGCTGGTTGGCCTTTGGAGGTAATCCCGTTTTGGCGGCGCCGCGTGGACTTGGGACGCCCGTGGCGCGCGTGCGCTGGGCGGATATCGAGTTGGGCGAGAAGCTCGGCGAAGGTGCCTCGGGGGTGATTCACAAGGGGCACTGGCACCCGTCGACCGCGTTGGCCGGGCTCAGTGTGGCGGTTAAATTATTTAAAGGGGCGGTGACCAGCGACGGTTTTCCCGCCGACGAAATGGCGGCCTGTTTAGCCGCGGGTAATCACCCGAACTTGATCGGCGTGGTGGGGGAACTCACGGGGCATCCCGCCGAAACGGGCGGCTTGGTGATGCCGTGGATCGATCCGGAATTTCGAACTTTGGCCGGGCCGCCCAATCTGGCGACGTGCACGCGGGACATTTACCCCGATGACCAATGCTTCGACTTGCCGCTCATAGTGGGGCTGGTGGCGGGTTTGGCCCGTGTCGGCGAACACCTGCACGCACGCGGGATTTTGCACGGGGATTTTTATGCGCACAACGTGCTCTATCATTCCAGCGGCGCGTGCTACCTGGGCGACTTTGGGGCCGCGTCATTTTACCCGAAGCCGCACGGTGCGGGGGAGGTAAACACGTTTGAAGCCATCGAGGTGCGTGCCTTCGGCTGCTTGTTGGGCGAACTGCTTGAACGATGCGTGACCGAGGCCGACGACCACCGCGTTAACTTGTTAACCGCGCTGTGCACACGGTGCGTGGCACCGAAAATGGCGACACGGCCGAGCTTTGCAGAAATCCTTCACGCGCTCGACACGTTGGGGCGTTGAGCCGCCAGTTTAGGTTCCTCGACGTTTTCGGTAGGCCTGGTGCAGGCCCGACCACTGGGCGGGCGTCTGGAGTTTGGCGCTAACGCCAATTCGCTTTCATTCTTAGCTGAATTGGCCGGGGGCGGCCAACCCTACAGGGGGGGCGATTGGTGTAGTGTTGACCGTCCCTGGCCAAAATCAGCCATAGGCTAAACCTGAAATCCGCAGTTAAGCTCACCCACAGATGGCACATAGCGCTGGCCTCGCACCAAGTTGTTCTGGAATGCGGGACCGAGCGTATCCCGTTTCCAGCCGACACGGTCGATCTTGCAACCGGTTTTTCGCACGAGGGTATCGTCGACGGCGACGACTAAAGGCGGCGGCGGCGGCAGCGGCAGCGGCAGCGGCAGGTTTACCTCAAGCGCCCTGAGAACATGGCTGAAGCGCCCCGTTGCCGGCATCACGGATACAGCGAGACTGCGAGAAATGACAAAGTGATGCTTGTCGGTCGCGGTCCACTCGACGGCCTCCGACTTGGTGAACCCCATTGTCAGGGTGATGGAAGCGGGTAAAGTCACCTACCACTGCTCACGTACGGCTGGGCGAGGTATTAGAGTATTTCGAATTAAGATGTAGCCGTCTGGAGTAGCGCAGATTTCCAGTCTGCTCATTAGAAAAGCAGGTTAGAAGCTTGCGCTACGTCGAGCCGATCTCGGCTATCACATTATTAGAAATTCCGTAGTAGGCAGTAACATGCAAAGTGTCAGATAGAGGTGCTGAGGTAGTGCGGTGCTTCAGCCCGCAGGTTTGAACGGATTTCCCTCACAATCGCCGATGCGGGCTGAAGCACCGCGCTACTTTCGATCCGACTATTTAAATCTTACTTCCTACTTTGCTTAGCCGCCGTCTGACGAGCGCCAGTGCGAGAACGGCGGCTCCGCCAAGGGCCCCATAGCTTTTCGGCTCGGGGATGGCGGTCGTGCTCGCCGTGTAGTTGAAATTGTCCAGAGCCACCGTTTGAAAGATGCTGCCTGTGCTCGCGGTATTATTGATCCTCAAGGTGACTAGGCCGGACTGGTCGTTGAGGGCGGCGAGGTCGAGCGCTGTCAAACTGATCGAGCTGACTGCCAGCTCGGCTCCGCCCGTGGGGATCGGGATGGTGGTGTAGCTCTTACCGGCCAGCTGAGAAAACGTGCCCGTAGCGCCAATCTGGTATTCCAGGTTAAAGGTGGCCACCGTGCCCGTGCTGTTGGGCGTAAACAAATCGAAGCTCAGCGCAGAAAAGGTCCAACTGGTGGTGTTTGCCCAAGTGAAGGTGATAGAGCCATCGCGACTGTCCGTATTGCCCGCGCGCCAGCCCAACGCCCGGTCGGTGCCGCTCGCTAACGTCGACGACCAAGTCTGACTGGCACCCGGAATGTTGCGAAAATGGGTGGTGGCGGACGCCCCCGTGTTATTGGCCACATTGGCTGTGCTCCACGCAAAGGTGGCTCCATTTTCCGTAGCCGTTGACGAGATCCAGGCGCCCCAGCCGTTGGGTAACTCCGTGCCGAGGTTGTCAAAATTTTCCGTGTAGCTGGAGGTTACGGCAACGCTGCTCCGACCGGCGGCGGTCAGGGAGAGTGAGAGTAATAACAAGGCGAGGCGGCGGGCGGGTCGGTTGAGGGACATGCGCTACGGACGCACGCAAGGTAGCAGTGGTTCCGGTGTGCAGGCTGGGGATGTCTACCCGCTCTGCCTATCAGGCGTAAGTACATGCGCCCTGAAGTAGCGCAGGCTTCCCGTCTGCTTTTGGGTCTTGGCCCCATCTCCGCCCCTCAAGTAGGCAGTAACATGGATCTTGTCGGATTGAGTTTTTAGGTAGTGCGGTACTTCAGCCCGCACCGGTGATTGCGATGGAAATTTGTTCAAACCTGCGGGCTAAAGCACCGCGCTACCTCAGCACCTCAATCCGACAAGATCCATGTTACTGCCTACTAGTGGCCGTGTGGAGCGTGGGCGGTGGGCTTAGCTTCATCGGCTTCTTGGGAAGACGATGCATTAGCGGGGGCCAGTTCAGGCAAAATC
>CANIXX010000078.1 GCA_947471115.1 Opitutaceae bacterium
GAGTTACTTGTTAAAATTAATTCAATCCGCGAGATTTCATACAAGTCCCAGTCCCAGCTGAAACCCGAATTATTGGGCACAACCGCCCCCCTTTTTAACGAAATGGATCTGATCATGCAAAAACTCCGGCCGATGCTCCGTGATCCGGTCAACTTACAGCAACTCGATGTGGTCGCGCAAAAAATCGCTCTCTACAAAGAGGGAGTCGTTGAGTTGGCCCAAAATCTAACTGCAAGTCAGGCCATTAATCAAAGTCGCGTAGCCGCCGGTGTTGAGCTTGATAGCTTGCTCAACCGCCTGGACGAGAAGGCATCTGAACGCACATTTCAGTATTCCAACAGTTCGCGCAGCGGTCTCTCGCTGGCGGCTAAATTGTTGATTGGAGCACTTGTTATATTGATCTGCGGCGGACTCGCCGCCACCTATTTTATCATTCGCAGCGTTAACCAATCACTCAAAGACAAAGCGGTCTAGCAGGCGGTAAATTTAAAGTGGCGGATGGAACGTAGTGCGGTGCTTCAGCCCGCAGGTTTGCTTCGGATTCTTTTCCCAATCGCCGATGCGAGCTGAAGCACCGCACTCCTTTCGATCCGACAACTCGAAGGTTACTGCCTTCCAGAGGTGCCCCACAAAACGGTCCAAACAGGACCCGCTTCAGTAACGCGGAGCACTCTGCCATGGCTACGTCGGCGGCCTTCGCGGCGACCTGTCAGGCAAACGAAGACAGGCCGTTAAAGGCATACATCATGAAGGCGAACGAAGTGATTACCGCGACGGCCTTGATTTGAACTTGCACCATCACCCCGGGCCGCAGGTTTAGGTGTTCGTAAGAGTAGTGGCTGAGTCGAGCGGTCAACGCGGTGCCGCCCGCATCGAGACTTAGCAGGAGATGCCCGGGTATCTGGGTGGGTTGTTCGGCAATGATCTTGGCGGGAAACACGTTAAGGATACTCGTCGCGGTGTCCGCAGTGAGCGTGAGGCTGACGTCGCGGGCTTTGATCTGCACGCGCAGCTTTTGCCCGACTGCCATGGGTTCGTGGACAACACGCAGAAGTCCGCCCGAGAAGGCCAGCGTCAGCAGGTGGTAGCGGGTGTCGTAGGCCTGGACGTTGCCTTCGATCACCGTGCCGAAATCGTCGTCGGCGGCACCCGGGAAATCCAGCCGCGCGAGGGTGGCGGCGAGTGGGCCTTGGGTGATGACGCGGCCCTTTTCCAATACGACGAGGTGATCGGCTAAACGCGCCACTTCGTTCGGTGAATGGGTCACGTAGAGCAGGGGAATCGCCAGCGTGGCATGAAGCCGTTCGAGGTAGGGCAGGATTTCGCGTTTGCGTGCCAGGTCTAGCGAGGCAAGCGGTTCGTCCATAAGCAGAAGGCGCGGGCGGGCAAGCAAAGCGCGGGCAATGGCAACGCGTTGGCGTTCACCACCCGAGAGCGTGGCGGGGCGGCGTTCCAGCAGATGAGCAATGCCAAGCAGCTCGACTAAATCATCGGATTGCGCGGCGGGTGTGCCGTCGGCTTCTCGCGACGTCGCAGCGCGGCGCTTTTGGCCGTAAGCAAGGTTTTGCGCGACGGTCAGGTGCGGGAAGAGCGCGGCGTCTTGGAAAACATAGCCGAGTGCGCGCTGGTGCACGGGGATAAAGATGCATCGCGAGTCGTCCTGCCAGACCTGCCCGTTGATTTCGAGGTAACCCGTAGTGGCACGGTCGAGGCCGGCGATGAGGCGCAATAGCGTGGTTTTCCCCGAGCCGGAATGGCCGAACAGCGCAGTCACGCCCCGGTTCGGTAACGTGAGATCCACATCGAGGTTAAAGCCCGCGTAAGCCTGGTGAAAACGGGCGCGGATGTACTCGGCGTTCATCGGGCTGGGGTTTTCCGAATAAGGCGTTCACTCAGCCAGAGCGCGGCGAAGGCGAGTGCTATGGAAATGACGAGGAGCGCGGCGGCCTCGTTATCCTGGCCGAGTTGCACGTGATGATAAATGCCGAGCGCGAGGGTGATGGTTTCTCCGGGGATCAGACCCGCGATCATGATGGTGGCCCCGAATTCACCTAGGGCGCGAGCGAAGGCGAGAACGCCGCCAGCGACTAAACCGCGACGTGCCAGCGGCAGCGTGACGCTAAAAAAGGTGTCCCACGGTCCGGCGCCTAACGTGCGAGCGACCTGTTCGAGGCGTGGATCAATTTCCTCAAAAGCGACGCGGGCGGTGCGCACAAAGAGCGGAAACGACATGACGGCGGTGGCGAGGACAACCGCTTTCCAGGTAAAAACGATTTCGATGCCCAGCGTGTTTTCGAAGAAATGACCGAGGGGCCCTCGGCGGCCGAATAGTTTTAAGAGAATCAAGCCGGTGGCGACCGGCGGAATGACGAGCGGGAGTGCGACGAGCGTTTCGACCAAGGACTTGCCTGGCCAGTTACGCCTAGCGAGTGTCCAAGCTAAGGCGACACCCGGCGGCACGATTAGAAGGGTGCTGAGCAGTGCCACACCGAGGGTAAAAAAGGTGACGGGGAGGAGGTCAGCCATGAAGTGGCGCTTGAGTGTGCAGCGTGGCTTTCCTGTCGCCGCCGCTAAGGGAGCGCGAGGCTGAACGTTACGGCGCTGGCAAAAATCCGTGGTTGGCGAATACGGCCTGCGCTTCCGGATCGGCTAACCAAGCGACGTATTTTTTGGCGGCGTCGGGCTCCTTGCTATTTTTGAGGACGGAGGCCGGGTAGGTGATCGCTGGCCCGTCGGCTTGCGGTACGGCGGCTGCGATTTTGACCTTTTTTGAGTTGAGCGCGTCGGTTTTGTAAACGATCCCCGCCTCAGCGTTGCCCGCCTCGACGGTGGCGAGCACAGCGCGAACGTTGTCTAAAAAAACCGCCTTGGATTGGAGCGGCTTCCAGAGCTTGAGTTTACTGAGGTAGTCCTTGGCGTAGGTGCCGGCGGGAACCGTGGCGGGCTCACCGAAGGCGACGTGGCGTACGCCGGGCTGGGCGAGGTCGGAGATCGTCGTGATCGTGGTGTTGTCGGCGGCTACGACGAGGACGAGTGTATTTGCCAACAGCGTACGACGTGAGCCGGGCAGGAGCAGGCCGCCGTGGGTAAGTTGGTCGAGACGGAGTTCGTCGGCGGAGATAATCACGTCAGCAGGGGCGCCTTCCTTGATTTGGCGGGCGAGGGTGCCGGAGGCACCGAAGTTAAAGCGCAACGTGTCGCCGGTTGCGGCGGTGTAGGCGGGTGCAAGCGTCTTGAGCGCGTCGGCCAGGCTAGACGCGGCGAAGACGGTGAGCTCGGCAGCTAAAGTGTGAGAAGCCGCAACAAGGGCGGCTAGGGCTAGAATGACTCGCGGTGCCTGCATGCGACGAAGTTAGGTTAAGCGTGGCCCGATCAAATCGGGGCCCAATCGGCTCAAATCAGGGTCTGGCTGTTTTTGGTTAGTTATCCAGATTTAATCGGCAAGGCCGGTAGCGCTGACTTCCAGTTTGCTCCGCGCAGGAATGCAGACTGGAAATCTGCGCTACTTCACCCCCGACCGCAGCGGTACGCAGACAAAAAACGTCGTGCCGGCCCCGAGCTGGCTCTCCACCCACACCCGGCCGCCGTGCAATTGTGCAATGTGCTTCACAATCGACAGACCCAGCCCCGTGCCGCCCGTTTCGCGCGAGCGCCCCTTGTCCACCCGGTAAAACCGCTCGAACAGGTGCGGCAGATCTTCCGCCGGGATGCCCGGCCCGTTATCGCGCAGGCTCACCACCACTTCGTCCGCAGTGTGCAGGCGGGCCACCAGCTGGATGCGCGACCCCTTCGGCGTGTACTTGAGCGCGTTGTCCAGAAGGTTTTCCACGACTTGGGTGAACTTCAGCGGATCAAGTCCGAACGGAACAAGCGCCGGGTCGTTGACCCACTCCAGCGTGTGATCGGCGGCGGCGGGCCGGCCGCGGTAGTCTTCGATGATCGCGGTGAGCAACGCCGGTAGGTCGATGATCTCGCGCTTGAGCCCCGGGTTGATCGACTCCAGGCGCGACAAAACCAGCAAATCCTCCAGCAGCGAGTTGAGCCGCTCGGTGTGCCGCTGAATGATTTTCAAAAAACGCTCGCGGTCATCGTCCGGGATGTCGGCGTGGCCATCGACGAGGGTTTCCACATAGCCCTTGATCACACACAGCGGGGTGCGCAACTCGTGCGATACGTTGGCTACGAAATCTTTGCGCACCATCTCCAGCTGCTTCTGTTTGGTGATGTCGTGCAGAACGAAAATCGTCCACAGCCCGCGCTCCCCATTTTGACTGGGGATGGTGGTGCCGGTGACCTCCAACCACGTTGTGCGCCCTGCCTCGACAAATTCGACCTCCTGTTGGGGCCGCGACCTGCCCCGGCGGATGGCCTCAACGTGGGTCAAAAACGCCGCGCTATGAAGGACCAGTTCGAGCCGGTGGCCGATGATTTGATGGGCGGGACGCGGCGATATGGCCTGGATCGCCTTGTTGGCGAGCAGCACGTAGTTGTTGGCATCCACAATGAGCACGCCCTCCTGCAAGCTGCCCAAGGTCGCCTCAAGCTGAGCGAGCTGCCCAGTGCGCTGCTGCTGCAACTGAGCGCATTCGGCGATGAGCTCGTTGCCCACAATCCGCAGCCGCTCCCACGCCGAGCCGGCTGCTCCGGGAAGGTCTTCGCTCAACAGCGGTTGCTTACGAAAAATCGCCTGTTCAAGGGCGCGCACGGCCCGCCGGTGCGACAAGATCTTCAGCCAGGCGAAGATCAATGCGAGAGCAAGAACCAGGATGATGAAAATGGACATGGGCGGGGAAAACTCAGGGCAGACAGGCGGGCCCGATTGGCTACGGCAAGGCTAAGCCCTCCCCTACTCCGCCGTGCGCTTTTCGGCGATGCGATAACCCACCCCGCGCACCGTCTCGATCCAGTCCGCCTCGGTGCCCAGTTTCTCGCGCAGCCGCCGCACATGGGTGTCCACCGTGCGCGTCTCGATCTCGGTCTCGTAGTTCCACACGTTGAGCAGCAGGTGCTCTCGCGTCTGTACGCGGCCCCGGCGCTCCATGAGCAGTTTCAACAGGTTAAACTCGGTCGCCGTGAGCTCCAGCGGCTGACCTTGGAGTTGCACGACGTGGCGCTCGGTATCCATCACGATTTCGCCGACCTGAATGCGCTTGGGCACCTCGGGTGTGACCACCGCCAGGCGCCGCAAAATCGTCTGCACGCGCAGCACCAGTTCCTTCGTGCTAAAGGGCTTGCAAATGTAGTCGTCAGCTCCCGTTTCCAGTCCCTGGATACGGTCGTTCTCCTCGGCCTTGGCGGTGAGAAAGATAACCGGCACCTTTTTTAACTGGGGGTCGGCCCGCAGCATGCGGCAAATCTGGATGCCGTTGAGCTCGGGCATCATCACGTCGAGGATCACCAGATCGGGCAAAAACGTGCGGGCAATGCCGATGCTGCGATTGGGGTCGTTGACGACCTCGATCTGGTATCCCTTGGCCTTGAGATGGTATGCGACGAGGGTGGACACGTCGGATTCGTCGTCCACGACTAGGATTTTTTGCGGGAGAGGTTCGGCCATAACTTAAACAGCAGGCATAGCCGAAGCGCCGCCCCGCTCCCAGAGAATTTACCCAGTGTTGCACAATTGTTACACCGTCACGGGATCGTCACCCGGATTAAACCCGAACGCCGAAGTTTTAACCACGGAATGCACAGATGAGCACAGATAACAGAGTGTTACTGAATTTGAAGACAGGATGAAAAAAGGGGATCAAGTTGAGTCCGTTTACCTACTAAGGGATTGTATCTGTGCAATCTGTATAATCTGTGGTTGGTTTGAGCTTCGGAATTCAGGTTAAAAACCAGCATGGCGCCCCCATCCCAGCCCACCCCAACCGTCGTAGGGCTAGGCGCCGGGTAAGAACGGAACCAGCCGAAGAAATAGAAGCGTTTACGGAGTGCATGGGCTGAGGAGTGAGCCGAATCCCCTCCTCGCCGCAAAAGCCCAACTTAGATTAATCGACCGGCGGCAACGCACCCAGCCGCCTTCCTGAAAATTTTGCCCACTTCGGATTAAATTTCCGGTAACCTTTTTGCTCCCGCCTCGTATACCGTACGTAACTCCATGCCCATCGAACCCGTCAACGCAGCTCCGCCACCCTCACGGGAGCAGCTGCGCCAGTCCTTTGACGATATCGTTCAGACTCACGCCGCAGGACTGATTCGGTTCCTCGCCCGCTACACTGCAGACGCCCACGCGGCGGAGGATCTGGCGCAAGAGGCGTTTGTGCGCGCCTGGCAAAAGCTGGATCGCTTCGACGACCGCCGCCCGTTCGCGCCGTGGCTGTTCACGCTTGCCGCCAACCTCGGGCGCGACTTCCTACGACGGCGAAACCAAGCGCGTGAAACTGCGGCGGACGACGCGGCGGAAGCCATCGATCCCGCCACTCCGCCCGATTTTGCGCTGCTCGGCAGCGAAAGGCGCGATCGCCTGGAGGCGGGCATTCTCGGTTTACCTGCGGGGCTGCGTGAGCCTTTGCTGCTTCACTACGAACACGACTGGCCGTTGGCCGCCGTCGCCACCCACCTCGGAATTGAGGAAGGGGCAGTCAAAACCCGACTTCATCGTGCCCGCCGCCTTCTTCACTGTCAGCTCCACCATCCCGATCACCTATGAATACCCCCGAACCACTCATTCCGGAGGATTACCTGATCAACCACCTCCGAACTCCGGCCACGGTTGGCCCATCGCTTGCCTGGCAAAAGGCACTCACCGCTCGCCTACGTCTGGCTGAAACTCAACGCCAACGTCGACGCTGGCGACTCCTCGCGGGAGCGGCCGCGCTCCTTTCCCTCGGGGTCGGTATAGTAATGCAACGTGGCCTGGCGCGGTTAACCGAATCACTTCCCACTCCCATCGACCTGATCCTTGATGGCCTCGCGCAGGCAAGAGCCCTGATGCATATCCAGGAACCGAGCATCCTCCTGAAAAACATACACAACCTGTTGAGCCAGCCACTCTTTTACCTGATTCTCGCCGGTCTCCTTCTTCTTGAGGTGACCTCATTTTTCATTCTTCAACCCAGCAAATCAGACCACCCATGATTCCTCGCCTCTTTCTCTTACTTATCCTCATCGCCAGCCCCTGGACCGTAAATGCCGCCTCCGCCAAGACCCCGAGGGCGCAAATCTGGCTGCAAGAAGCCAATGACCTAACCGATGCGAAAGTGATCGCAGCGGGCGAGTCGGGCACGGTGCAAGAAATATCATATAAAGATCACGTCGTTTACGGTACCCTGAATGACCCGGTGATATTAATCGGTGCAGATCTCTATGTCGTGGGTCAGGTCACTGGTCAGATCACAGTAATCGGCGGCAATGTCACCGTGCTAGGCGAAGCCCATAACGATGTCACCGTCATCGGTGGTTCAATCCGAGTTGCCGGCACAATATACGGCAAAATTAACATCTTAGGCGGCAAGCTGACCGTCGATGAACAGGGGGTCGTCCAGGAAAAAAACATCGTTAAAAGCGGCACTTACCACTTCGGGTTCACGAATCAGTATGGGGATTGTGAGAAGGAAGATGAAAACAAGGGTCAAGCGTCGGCCGATTTCTCGACCGGCACTTCTTGGTTTTCGTCGGCTAAACTGTGGATGGTCTTAGTGCTGATGGTGTGCTGGGCGGCCACCTCGAACTTGATGGTCGTGTTAGCACCTCGCGCAATCGATAAGGCAGCGCGCTTGTTCACACGCTCGCCGGGGCGTGTCTGGATGGTGGGTATCGCCTTCTGGACGGTCTTTGCGCTGGTCAGCATTATAGCCATCATACTGTGCTTTTTCGTCATCGGCATCCCGTTGCTTGGCGGGCTGACCTTAATCTTTTTCGCCGTGCGCTGGTTCGGGCTGGCCGCCCTGATTCTATGGCTCGGTCGGCGCCTTTGGCTGGCGCTCCGCGGCCACGAACCCTCCATGCCGGCGGCGTTGATGATCGGCCTGCTGGCCCTAGGGCTTCTCCACTTGGTGCCGATGATCGGCTTAATCCTATGGCTTGTGCTAATGATTCCGGTGGCCGGCGTGGCGGTCCTGTGGCTGATTGAATCCCGGTCCAGTCAACCGTCCGCCCCAGCCCCGAGCGTTCCCCCGCAGACCCCAGCTGCGCCCCAGACCGAAATCTAGACGCCTTGAAAGTCGGAACCGAAAGGATCATTATAGAGCAAGAGGCAGCTGTGTTTGCCGCTTCCGTTGGACTAAATAAAAAAGGCCTAACCCGGAGCGGCAGATCTATAATATTACGCAAATCAAAAACCTTAAAGCCCATAGGCTTTATCCTGTAGTTTTTCACAACACCGATTTTCGCTTTGTCCTATCTTACCTGAATATATAATGACATATATTCAGGTGATTTAGGTAAGGCCTTTAACAAAAAAAACATGAATAATAAACTGATACTCCCTACTCTTACGGCGTTAGTATTGACCGTGGTATTGAGCGGCTGCGTGATTGGCAATCGCTTCCCTCAGTCTGCGACCGTTGGGCAACAATTGATTGATCTGCAAAAGGCCAAGGACGCTGGCGCAATCACTGAAGAAGAGTTTTTAGCGCAAAAAAAGAAGGCGTTTGAAAAAGCCGATATCAATGCGCTTAACAAATAATATAATACTTTTTAAAGTTAGTGTATAAACTAACCCGAAACCCGACTAACTAAGCGCTATAACGAAAAAACTGCGTTGCCACGGAGCGTGCTCCGCCCCAACGCAGTTTATCGCTGAGCCTAAACTGTATACCAACAACGCCAACTGCCAAAACACCTAATATGAAAGGGCCAATCCAGTTCACCATCGGGATGACCTTCATAAAACGAAGCAATCGGCCTCGACCAGCCGACTACGGCAAGACTACACCTAACTCGTTGTCTTAGAATTTTCAGCACGTTCGCCCGCCTGCCGTGCCAGGTGCCGGCCAAAGCCACGCATCACCACCAGGTGGGCGATCGCCTGCGTGAGATTGTAGAAATACCAGGGCAGAGTTGGCGAAAAATCATGAATCGCCGCCAACACGCAGGTTCGGTTGAGCATTTCACGGAACTCGAGCCGACCTTTTTTGTTATCCTTGGTCCGCGCCAAAAGTCCGCCGGTGATATAAAACAACACCCGGTCCTCCGTGCTGCGGGTGGGCGAATACGTCAACTCCAGCAGTAGCAACCGCTGCGAGCCGAGGTAAAACCGGCAGCGGCCGTTCTCATCTACACGGCACTTGATAAACGGCCAGACGAATTGCGGCAGCCAGCGGTAATACTCCTCCGCCACCCAGCGCGCCGAACCCCTCGCCGGCAGCGGCAGGCGTTGCACCGAGCGCACCCGTTTGGCCGCGCGCATCACCAACTCATCCCGTGGCCGTAGCGCTTCGAGCCGGGGTCGAATCAGGCGCTTATTCGCGTCAACCGACTGCCGCAGCGCTTCGTCAAAACTCATCGCGCCCACTTTCAGGTAATCGAGCAACGGATTGGGCTGTGCCAGCATGTCGTGTCTTAAACTCTCCACCAACGGGTTAACCAGTGCAGGCGAGGAGCCGGTGATCCACGCCACCCAAAACTTGGACAACCAATGGGGCAAAATCCGAACCACCACCATGCGGGGATGCCGCCCGAGGAGCTGAGCGGTTTTCTCCAGTAATTCCCGATAAGTCATCACATCAGGCCCGCCAATGTCGTAGCTGGCGCCGTAATAAGCCGGATCGCCGAGCACCCGATCGATCGCGCGCACCACCTCCTGAATGGACACCGGCTGCATGCGCGAGCGCACCCACGAGGGCAAAACCATCAAAGGCAGGCGGTGAACCAG
Source organism: Opitutaceae bacterium (assembly GCA_947471115.1). GTDB lineage: Bacteria > Verrucomicrobiota > Verrucomicrobiia > Opitutales > Opitutaceae > Rariglobus. Next base: position 9,821 of record CANIXX010000078.1, read on the forward strand.
GTTGATCAGTATGCGCAACGACGACCCTCCCGGCCCCACCACCAGACCCGCGCGCAGGGCGGTTACCGGCGCAGTCCCCGCGCCTAACGCCTGTTCCACCTCCAGCCGACTGGCGAGATGTGCGGAAAGTTTCACCACCGGCGGAATCAGGCCGCCCAGGTAAACGATTTGCTGGATCCCGTGCTGGCGGGCGGCACTGGCAAAGTTATCAGCCAAAACCAAATCCAGATCGACAAATGTGCCCTGGGTAAGACGCGAGGACGGCAACATGGAATGCACCAGGTAGAGGGCGTAATCGGCGCCCTTCAGCGCCTCCTCGGTTTCCAGCAACGAAAACAAATCACACTGTCTCCATTCGACCCCGACTGTCACCGGCCCGGGCGCTGCGTGGGCCAGCGAGCGCGTCAAAGCAACCACACGGAAGCGCTTGGCCAACTGGGCGCAAATCGCCTGCCCAACAAAACCACTGGCGCCGGCCACCACCACCGTGGGATGCATAATCGAGCTCATATCGTTGTAAAATAATAGGTTACCCAAGTCAAATGTAGGTCCGTTCAACGCCCAGGGGTGGCTCCTGCAAGGGCCTCAGCTTCGCCAATACAGGCAATGGCGCAAGCGCCGAGGCATCCTGCGCCACCCGAAGTCTCCCTACACCGGATGGTCCACATCCGTGTGGACTCGCTTGAATCCCGAACGACATGGAGGTCGTCCTTTCGGCGGAGCGGGGGTGGACCACCTGATGCCTGGTTTACCCGGGCCCGCAGCGAAGCAACCTGCGGCACCCAGCCGCAACACTGAACACGTTACGGTTTGAGGGGGGCGTCGTAGATGAGTTGCAGCTCACCGTTGCCAACGGTGCGCCGCCCCACCGCTAAATCACCCGGACTGGCCCAATTGCATTTTCCGGTGACTTCATCGCCGTCCACATAGGCGACGAACTCCAGCTTCGGCCCGCCTTCACCCGCCGCCCAAAACTCCACCAGTCCATTCCCAGTGAGCACGGGTTGACCGGCAACATTTTGCAGTGGGAAATCCACAAAACCCTCCAGCGCGCGCGCCACCAATTCGCTGCACAAAAGCTTATCCGTATGGGCGAAATCAAATTCGTAATCGTAGGGTTTTCCCACCTGCTCAAAAGCCCGCGCCACCATCTCCAGACGCTGCACAGGACGCAGCTTGGGGCGCAGCACCGCCACCGAATCAGCCTCGCTGATCGTGCGTTCAAGCGAGGTCAACCTTACGCCTGTTCCATCCACGCTGATCACTGCTGGGTGGTTTCCACTGGCGTCAGGTGCGGAAAGCTTTTCCACATGTCGCTGGACGCGAATGTCTTGATCGAGCGCGGTTTGCTCCAATTGCCCGGTCGTGCCGACAAAAAGCGCCAGTTGCGACCACGTTCCGGGCAGGTGTCCGGTGGCGCGATAGCCGTTGGCCTTGATGATCAGGATGTCTCCAGGTTGGATAAACGGCCGCACTTTTTCCACCCATTCCGGGGTGAGTAACGCCTCGCCGTGCTTGGGTTCGCGCAGTGCCAAGGGTGCCAACAATTCCGCCCGTGCCTCGTCGTCGAGCCGCAGGTTCCAACGGTTGGCGAGCTCGCTGGCGGCTGCTGCGGCGGTTAACTGCAGTGTTCGCGCCCGCAGCCGACTGGTTTCATCGCCAAGACGTGCGTAATTTTGGTGGCTCCATGCTAGGCGTCTCAAGGTGGTGTGATAACGCAGCACGCGAGCTTGGCGCTGCAAAGATACCAGCGATTGAGAAGCGGCGGCCGAGGTCGATTCGGCCGAACTAGTTGTGGCAACTGCCGTGGACGGCGCTACCTCGTCCTGAGCGTTCACGCCCGCCAGTTCGGTGAGCACCACGGCCAGTTTTTGTTCATCGCCGGTTAGTTTTTCCGTCAATTCAGCGGGGGTGAGCCGGGAAAAATCGGGGGCGTTGCCGCGCAAAAATTCGATCGGAGAAACATAAATAAAAGCGGCAGCGCAGCTCGCCACCACCAGCAAACTGGCCGCGCCCAAGGCCTGGGTCACCACCCCCGGCAGTGGATAGCGTAACCGCAGGCGCTGCCGAAGCTGGGTTTGTCCCAAGGACAGCAATCCGCTGAACAGCAGCAATGCAACCCAGATGACCGCCACCCAGACTATGCAGTAGTCGCGAATCCAGTACGTGGAAAACACGCACCAAAAACCATAAACGGGCAGGCCCCAGAGCAAGCGGTTGAGTGCAGGGGAAAAGTCGCCCGGGGCTGGAATCCATAGGGTCACGGTGCGTATCGCCAGCCAAGGGGCGAGTTGGCCGAGGATTCCAAACAGGGTGAGGACCAAGCGCAGCCAGAGAACGGGGCAGAGGCGCTCCGCTCCGCGTTTCAGGCCGGCGAGGCGGCGCACAAGAAACCAGGCAATCGGGTGGGTGGGTTTGGGGTTTGGCTTGGCCATTAATAGGGAAACCGGGGGGGGGGAATCGGGAGA
>CANIXX010000079.1 GCA_947471115.1 Opitutaceae bacterium
ATCAGTGGTTAACTTGGATCGGGTTTGTGGATCCGGATACGGAGTTTTTAACCACTGATGGGCACTGATGAGCACTGATAAACCAAGCCGAGAAGTCTGACCCCAAATGCATCCGACAACTCAAAGGTTACCGCCTACTAGTATGTAGGCTGTAACATTTAAAGTGTCGGATTCTGAACCGGATTTTCAACGCAAAGTTCGCCAAGACCGCAAAGGGTAGATCCTAGGTCCGACTTCTTAGCGTTCTTTGCGATCTTAGCGTTAAAACTCCGCATCAGTCAGAAACCCCTCCACGTTCAGCTACTATCTGGCACTCTAAATGTTACTGCCTACTAGGGTCACGGCAAGGATTCGGGTCTAAATCCAATCATTGATTATAAAATCACCAAACAACGCCCCGCCCCCTGTCTTAGCCTTGATTGCTCACCGAATCTGATTGGTTCGGCGGCGCTTACATAACACCACGGTCATTACCGTAACGCCGCAAAAAAGCGCGCCTGTACCCGGCTCCGGAATTGGAGATGCGATGAAGCGGGAGCCTTCGAGAATAAAGGCCGAGCTAACCGCGTTGGTGGTCGTGCCTAGGTTTGTGATATTTCCGAAGGCAAAGGTGCTGCTCGCGTCATTCGTGGTGTCTGAAAAAACGGTTAGCCGAAAAGTCAGAATATCGCCCTCGCCGATATTATCCAAAACAGTGAGATTTGATAAATCCAACGTTTTTTCGGTAAGCGTCCTAGCGCTACCCAAGAGGGTGAAACTAAGGCCACTATCAGTAAATCTGCCCTCGTTAATTTTGGTGAACAAGGCAAAGGTAAGCGTAGCGGTTTCATTATTACCTCGTTTCAGAGCGTACGACAGGGCGGTGAGGTCGTAAATGGCACTCGCGTTAAACGTTAGAACCGCATCAACAAAAGTCTTCTTGGCAATGGCGTCGGTTGAGCTGACCGACCAGTTGGTTAGGCCGGTATTGAGCGTTAAACCGAAGCTTGTTTGGGGGCCGCCGCCTATCCGTTTAAATCCGGTGTTGATACCGGATCCGTAACCGAGAGGGTTGCCCACTAGGTCACTTGCAATGGTCGTTATACTAAATTGTCGGGCAGCAACGGTTTCACCCAGTATGATGCTGGCGTATGCTGAAGTAGTCAGCGAAAGCCCTGTAAAGGACGCTACGATAGTAAATATGCGAGTGATTTTCATTGGCTGAAAAAAGGTGGCATGAATTTAGTTTATCATTGATTGCGGTTAGGTGAGACGAAGCATGGATTTTATCAACCGATGTGACTTTCACGCGACGGAGCTCTTAACGGTACTAACAAAAGCGGCATTAGCCGCGCGCTCAGCAGTCGTGCAGGCCCCTATTTTTTACAAGTAATTTACGAGCAGTTGCTATGCCAGTTTTGCCACCTGCTCGTTTTTGCATGACCAACAATAAACCATGGTTGTCACGAATTCGTGGCATGTGTGCAACGAACCTATTACGTTTTGGTTACAAATCATCGGCGACGCCCACTTCATGCAGCCGGCTGCCCGCGCAAGTTGCGCTCTTGTTTGCGGACATTCCCCGGTCGCACAATCTGCTGCTCATCGCCCAAACGCCCTCGCGCCTTAAAAAAGCAGGAGGCGTGGCGTTGTTTTTTGATTTATCAATTCAGGAAAAGGATTCGGGCCTATATCCAATCATTGATTTTAAAATCACCAAACAACGCCCCGCGCTCGTTGGGCTTACCTCCTCAAATCCAGGCGCGGAGTGTCGCCGGAATCCCGCCCGCACTCCGCCCTACCCACTTCTCGCTACTTTTTCCCACTCCGAGAGCCGAGCAGCTCGTCAACCACCAGCGCGACGACGAGGTCGGCATCGGTGGAGAACGCGACGTGTTTCATGTAGGAGGCCGTGAGGTAAGGGAATGCAGCCTGCGGGTCACGCGCGGTCAATTTCAGCATCACCATGTGCTCCCCAAAATCCCACGCCCAATAATCGTCATAGCCAATCACCACTTGAGCCGAGTCCGGCTGCATCGTCGCCGGACCACTCGTTACCTCGAAGCCGCGCGCCTTCAGCGTGCGCACCAGCCGGTCCTCAATACCGTGGTTGTCCTTGAGATTACGTAGGACGAAAAATCGCTTCACGTCCTTAAAATCGCGGCCGGGCGCGTCGACTTTACGCTCCAGCGACATGCACCCCGACAGCAATGCACAAGCAAGGAAAACGAGGAGAATACGGGCGCGGGCTTTCATTAAAACCCTCATCCACGACTGAAATTGCACGCGCTGCAATCCTCGGTTGCGCGCAGCCGCCGCATCGTCACGGTGTGGCCCACATGGCCATTATTGGTAAACGCAATCAGCTCAAAGTCCTCAGAAGTGCCCCGCCCGGTTTCTACCTCGACGGAGGACCGTTGGGCGAATTGCTGCTGCCCGGCGCACTCATCCCGGAAGGCGCCAAAATCGGCGACACCCTCGATGTGTTCCTCTACCGCGACTCCGAGGACCGCCTCGTCACCACCCCGGAAACCCCCGACGCCCAAGTCGGTGAATTTGCCTACCTGCGCGTCGTCAGCGTGGCACCGCGCCTCGGCGTATTTCTCGACTGGGGGCTGGCCAAAGACCTTTTTTTACCCATCCGCGAACTCAAACAAGAGGGCGTGCAACAAGGGGATTGGCTTGTGGTTTACGTCATGCTCGACGCCAAAACCGACCGCATCGTCGCCAGCATGCGCCTGAAACGCCACCTCAGCACCCAGCTGCCAACCTACACTGAGGGGCAAGCGGTCAATTTGCTCATCACCGGCGAGTCGCCGCTTGGCTACAATGCCATCGTGGAAAACGCCCACCTCGGCCTGCTCTACCACAGTGACCTCGGTTCGCCGATCGGCACAGGCCTTCGCGTGGACGGTTACGTACGTGCCGTGCGCGACGACGGAAAAATCGACCTGAGCCTCGACCAAGCCGGCCACCGCCGCATCGAGCCCAACACCGGCACGGTCATCGACGCGCTCACCAAAGCGGGCGGCCGTCTACCCTTCCACGACAACAGCTCACCCGAGGAGATCCGCATCGCGTTCGGCCTGAGTAAAAAGGCGTTTAAGCAAGCGATCGGTTCGCTCTTCAAAGACCGCCGCATCGTCATCACGCAGCACGGCATTCGCCTGGCGGACGCGAGCAAACCCGCTGCCAAGAAATAATTTACCAATATCTTAAAACCACCATGTCTGCCGCTGAAACCGCCCCCCGCACCATTATTGTCAAAGCTGAGCCGATCGAGCTCTGCCAGTTGTTGAAATTCGCCGGACTTGCCAGCAACGGCGGTGCCGCCAAGGCGTACATTAGCGACGGGCAGGTGCTGCTCAACGGCGTCGTCGAGACCCAGAAGCGCAAAAAAGTCATGGGCGGCGACCGCGTGAGTTTTGCCGATGAGACCCTGCTGGTGAAAGTGGGGACATAGGAAATGACCGGAAGGAAATGACCAAGGCCCAATGACCAATGGCCAATGCCCAATGCCAAATGATCTGCTGCCATTGGTAATTGAACCTTGGTCATTGAGCATTGGTCCTTGGTCATTGGTCATTGGTCCTTAGTCATTGGTCCTTAGTCATTGGTCCATAGTCCTTGGTCATTGGCCATTGGTCATTGGTCATTGGCCATTGGTCATTGGTCATTGATCCGTCCGCCCCCCACCCCGCCCCTTGACCTGGCGCGTTTGACCGACTGACTATGCGGTCTTTATGGCCAAACCTGAAATCAAGATTGAGCAACTCAAAGTCGGTACCGGTCGCAGTCCCAAAAAGGGCGAACTCGTTACCGTTCACTACACCGGCTGGTTAACCACGGGGAAGAAATTCGACTCCTCCGTCGACAGCGGCTCGCCGTTTTCCTTCGTTCTGGGCGCCGGCCAAGTCATCTCCGGTTGGGACATCGGCGTCGCCACGATGAAGATCGGCGACAAGGTCAAACTGACCCTGCCCCCCGAGTTGGGCTACGGCGCCGGCGGCTACCCCGGCGCAATCCCTCCCAACGCCACTCTGATCTTCGACGTCGAACTGCTCAAAATCGGCTAAACGATAGACGCTCTTACGCGCCAAATAGCCCTGAAGCACCGCCCCACTCCACCCCATGAAAATCATCATCACTGGCGTCACCCGTGGTTTGGGACATGCGCTCACCGCTGAGTTTATTCGGCTCGGGCACACCGTGATCGGCTGCGGGCGCGGCTCAGAGGGGATTTTCGACCTGCGCATGAAATACGGAGCGCCGCACAGTTTCGACGTGGTCGATGTGTCCAACGCCACCAAAGTCGGCATGTGGGGCGCCCGCGCCCTGGCCTTTGGCGAAACCCCCAACCTGCTCATCAACAACGCAGCCCTCATGAACACGCCCGCGCCGCTCTGGAAGGTGCCGGCCGAGGAGTTCGCCAATCTGGTCAACGTCAACATCACAGGCGTGGCCAACGTGATTCGCGAGTTCGTGCCCGCGATGGTCGCGGCGCAAAAGGGCGTGATTGTTAACATGAGCTCCGGCTGGGGCCGCGGCGTGTCTCCCGAGGTCGCCCCGTATTGCGCCAGCAAATGGGCCATTGAGGGCCTGACCCAGGCGTTGGCCAAGGAATTGCCCGAAGGCATGGCGGCGGTTCCGCTTAACCCCTGCGCAACCGATACCGACATGCTCCGCCAATGTTGCGGCGAAGATGCCGCCCGTTACCCGAAGGCCGAGGCTTGGGCCCGCGTTGCCGCCCCGTTCATCCTCCAACTCGGGCCCAAGGACAACGGTCTCAGCCTAAGCATCCCGACCTTCGAGAGCTGAAGCGAGCGGAGGGCGCGCCAATTAGCATCGGTCGAATTATCACCCCGTAGCCCAAACTGAGCTGGCCCGCTCTTCCCTACAAGAAGCAGGGAAATTCACTGGCTTTAACCCGCCGTTCCGGCATTCCCAAAAGTTTAACATGTTTCGTTTCATCGCCCGCCGTCTTCTGGAGACGATTCCCGTCCTCCTTATCATCGTCACGGCTACCTTTTTTATGGTGCGGTTCGTGCCCGGCGGCCCGTTTGACAATGAGAAGGCCACCACCCCGGAAATCCGCGCCAATCTGGAAGCCTACTACGGCCTCAACCTGCCTCTGCACCAGCAGTACCTTAACTACCTCAAGGCGGTCGTTCTCCACGGCGACCTCGGGCGCTCCACCAAATACGCCAGCCGCACCGTCAACGAGATCATCGCCGACAAACTCCCCGCTTCTCTCCAACTCGGCTCGCTCGCCCTGCTTATCGCCCTCGTTCTCGGCTTAACTGCCGGAGTCGTCGCAGCAGTAAATCGCAATACCAAGATCGATTACTTCACCTCCACCTTTTCCATGGTCGGCATTTGCGTGCCCACCTTTGTGCTCGGGCCGGTTCTGGTACTGATTTTTGCCATCAAACTGGGCTGGTTCAACGCCTCAGGCTGGTACGAGTGGCAGGATCGCATTCTTCCCTCGCTCACCCTCGGTATCGTCTACGCCGCCTCCATCGCCCGGCTCACGCGCGGCGGCATGCTGGAAGTTCTCAATCAAGATTACATCCGCACCGCCCGGGCCAAGGGCGCATCCGAGGCCCGCATCATCTTCCGCCACGCCCTGCGCGGCGGCCTGCTGCCGGTGGTTTCTTTCCTCGGGCCGGCCATCGCCGGCATACTCACGGGGTCTTTTGTCATTGAGACCATTTTCCAAATCCCTGGGCTCGGCCGTGAGTTTGTTAACAGCGCCTTTAACCGCGACTACACCTTGGTGCTCGGCACCGTTATCCTCTACGCCGTGCTCATCATTGGCCTGAACCTCGTCGTCGACGTGGTGCAGGTGTGGCTCAACCCCAAACTCAAATTCGAGTAAGCCACGCCACCTGCCATGTCCGCCCCCGTCGTCCAAAAACCTTCCACGCCCCCCGCCGCATCCGCGTCTGCGTCCGCCGTGCCCGATCGCGGCGTGTCGCCCTGGCGCGATGCCTGGCAACGCCTGCGCCGCAACCACCTCGCTGTGTTCGGCGGCGCCGTCCTTATAACGCTCTCGCTACTCTGCGTCATCGGCCCGTGGTTCAGCCCCTACGGCTACGAGCAAACCGATCTCTACAACACCTTTTCGCCGCCCTCATTTAAGCACTGGCTGGGCACCGACCAACTCGGGCGCGACCTGCTCACCCGCCTGCTCTTCGGCGGGCGCATCTCGCTCATGGTGGGGCTGGTGGCCACCTTTGTCGCCCTGACCATCGGGGTGGTTTACGGGGCGATCTCCGGCTACGCGGGGGGTAAAACCGACCGCGTGATGATGCGCATCGTCGACATCCTCTACGCCCTGCCCTTCACGATTTTTGTGATCCTGCTGATGGTGTTTTTTGGGCGCAACCTGCTGCTGCTGTTCGTCGCCATCGGCGCGGTCGAATGGCTCACCATGGCGCGCATCGTTCGCGGCCAAATCATGTCGATCAAACGCATGGATTACATCGAGGCCGCCCGCTCCCTCGGGCTGGGCACGCCGCGCATCATCTTCCGCCACATGATCCCCAACATCCTTGGGCCGATTATCGTCTACACCACGCTGACCATTCCCGGCGTGATGCTGCTGGAAGCGTTTTTGAGTTTCCTCGGCCTCGGCGTGCAACCGCCCATGAGTTCCTGGGGCGTGCTCATCAAAGACGGCGCTGAGCGCATGGAGGAATACCCGTGGATGCTGATCTTCCCCGGTACAATTTTCTCTCTCACCTTGTTCTCGCTTAACTTCCTCGGTGACGGCCTGCGCGACGCCCTCGACGTGCGCGCCGCCAAGGACTGAGTCGGCGCCCCGCCCCGCGTCTGTTCCTCAACACCACCGTCATCGCTATGACCAAAAAGGAGCCCGCCGCTTTTTCGTTTCAGGCCGAGAAACTCATCGCCGCGCTGCGCCGCGTGCCAGACACGACCCCGCAGCGCATGAAAAAGCGCCCGACCAAGGAGCTCTCCGGTTTGGTCGAGGAGCTGATGATGAAGTTTCAGATTGGGCGCGAGTCGCCCGAGCAGACGATACGCGACAACTGGGCGGAACTGGTGGGGCCGGCGCACGCGCACTATTCGCACGCCGTGCAGATAGATCCCCGCGGGCGGTTAACGGTTCTGGCGGGACACGCGGTGGTGCGCAACGAGCTGTTTTTGCACCGCAAGATGATCGTCGAACGCATTCAAAAACTCCCCGGCTGCGCCCAAGTCCGCGAACTGAACATCCGCGCCGGTTAACCCTGAGTTCTGCGGCTGGAGTCGGTGATACCATTTCGCACGCAAAGAACTACAAACCGAACCAGTTTACCGCTAATGAACGCTAATGGCCGCTAATGAAAACCAGTGATCCAGCGCTTCTGAATTAGCGTATCTGAGCGTTCATTAGCGGTTAAAAATTCCGTTGTTTGATGTTTGTCGGCTTGGTTGCTGATGCGATGAGATCAGAGCTTGATCTCCAGCGTGTTGGATCCTGCAACAAGCTGGTTTCTGAAGGCGCTAAGGTCCACCAACCAACCGCCGGTACGGTAGGGGTTTTCGGAGCGGCCCATCGACTGGAGTGCGGTGCCGTTGAGTCGGACTTCAATCGGGGTGTGCGTGCCTTCCTTTACGCTGAAGTGCACCTCAAGGGTATGGTTTTCCCATGGCACGGTAGCGGACAGGCCATCGAGCGAGCGGGGCAGCACCGGATCGATGACCAGTTGGCTATAGTGCGTACGCAGGCCCAGCATGCGGGTAACAATCAAGTTGAGGAAGATGCCCGGACCGCTCGAATAGATACGCCACCCCCCGTCCACGGCGACCTTGCCGGCCTTAATGTCGTCGTAGCGCTCGGCGGCTTCATAGCGGGAGGCCACGGCGGCGTCTGAACTGGAGAAATAGGCGTTGGCCTGGCGAGGCAGCGCGTTGGGGACCGACTTCTTGATGTCCACCGGATTGGCCTGGCCGAAGGCGGCGAGCATGGCGTCAGCTTGGCCGAGACGGGCCATCGCCTCGATGTAGCGCAGGTGAGCATGGGTGTAGAAAATACCGATCTCGCGGGAGAAACAGGCGGCAAGTTCTGCACGTTGAAAAATCTCTGATATCCCTCCGCGGTAGGCGGGGGGGCGATCCATCAGGCGGGCACCGTCAGCTGCAACCAGGTGCTGCTTGATGAGTTTATCGTGGTGCTCGGCCTCAGCTGGCGTGAGCAGGCCGCCCAGCATCGAACGGGTCATCGGAATCAGGCTATACTTTATCCCCGTGAGACGATCTTTCGGGTGCAACAACGGCTGCCCGGTGGTCGAAGAGTTCTCGTCGAACAGATAGAATCCGCAGATCGAGCCCTCTATGATCAACTGGCGATGAAAGTCGGCCGAGACGGCGTCGGCAAAGCCGGCCAACCGAGGGAATTCGCGGCCGCAACGCCGGCTGAGTTCCTCCAGGCGGCGGAGCACCTGATAGCTGAGCGCCACCGTCCACGAACTGACCAGACGGTCGCGGAACTCGGGCTTGGCGGGCTGAAGTGAATCGTTCCAGTCGCCGTCGCCATAGCGCTGCAGGGCGGTGCCGGGGACGCAGTTGTTGCGCAGCCATCCGATGTTGGCGACCACGTGGTCGAACAAGGTCGAGGTCTCGGCCGTGGTGGCGGCCGAGCCGGGTTGGGTCCAGGCGACTTGGGTGTCGAGGAGGGCGAAGTCCGAGGTGGCTTCGAGGTAATCGCACAGGGCCTTGAGCGGCCAGAGCGGGATGTCACCGTGGCAGTGCGGTGTTTGAATAAAACCGAACGGATCGGTCATGAACCACTGCGGCCAGTAGTGCTCATCTTTGAACTGGTGGCGGTAGGTGAGCAGGATGATGTCGCGGCAGGCCGCAAATCGGCCCAGCGAGAGTAACAGCTCGATAGAACCTTGGGTGACGTCGCGCGAACCCCAGGCGCCGCCGTTATACTGTTCCAAACCGTGGGGGACCGTGAGGTGGATCATGCCGTTATGGATAAACCAGGGCAGGATGTGATTGATGCGCTGAACCTCGGGATGGGCGCTGGTCAGCGAAATCGCGCAGGCGTCGTCCTGCCAGGTGCGCTTGGACAGGGTCGCAACGGGCAAGGCGGTGTGGCCGATGATCTCGATGGCAACCGTGCTCACCACCTGGGTGTGCAGGACGAGCATGCCCTGGTTGGACGCGCCACCCGGGATGATTTCTGCACCACCGATGCGCTGAATCGCGCTCGCCTCGGTCGCACGGAGGATGAAGTGGCCGGTCGGGTCGGCTTTACGAAAAAGGCCATCGGGACTGGCATGGATTTTAACTGAAGCCGTGGCCGTATCGATTTCGAGCGTGGCGGGTTCGTCGTATTCGCCGCTACCGCCGATCAGACCGTGGGTGATGAAGAACTCAGCGGGTGCACCGGCGAGGACCGTGACTGTGGTCCGGGCCAAACTCGCAACCGAATCGGCGCAGACGGTGACCTCGATGGTGCGGTCGGCGAGACGGTAGATCCAACGGGTCTGCATCAGCGCCATTTCGAAGCAAGAGGGCACGCCGAGGAGCATCCATTTTCCAGCTTCACGCAGCCAGACGCGCTGGCCGACGGAGGTGATCAGGCCGCAATATTCGCGGGGGAAGCTGAGCAGGCGGTGGAACGAGGCGTGGCCGCTGCTGAGCAGACCGTTAAACACGCCCGCCATGTAGGTGGTGGTGGTCAACTGGGAGGCGTCAGGATAATCGCCGCCGCCGCTGCGCAGGATATTAGCGTGGGGCCGGGCGCTGGCCTGCTCCTTGGCGCGAGTCACCACATGGCGGGAATCGCCGGCGGTGAAGAACGACCAGAGCACGCCTGTGGGGCTTCGCTCGACCTGTTCCCATGCGCCAGAGACGAGGGTAAGTATATCGGCCTCGCTGAGGTCAGCGCCATGAAGCATCTGGGGCTCGCGGAATAAACCAGGTGCCGGTGCGACGCTGGCATTGCCCAGAGCGGACGGAGCCGGCGCAGGCAATTTTTCGACCCAGGCCAGATCGGCGTCGGAGGTGGCGGCTGGGTGGTCCATGACCAGAACGGCGGTGAAACGGCACTCACTGGTCGCACCGGCTGCGGTAGTCAGCGGTCGACTGAGTAACGCGATGTAGGCGGATTCCAACTGGCGCAGACCGGGCAACGGTACGGCGGGCTCGGCCAAGCAGAGCGGCAAGGACGCACGGTTAAGCGGACCACCGAAGACGTCGCGGGCGTCGGTGGCGAAGGCATCGCAGCCATTCAAGCAGGCTTGGATGAGGACGGGGTTGCGCTTATCGACCGACATGTTTTGGCGGGTGGCCAACACCTTGCCGAAAGTCGGGTGGTTGAGTGGACGGTGGTCGATGTACTGGCTGGTGTAGGCCTCATTGTTGCGGGCCGCGCCAGGGGAGCACAGACCGACGTCGATACCGTGGAAGGCACGCCAGGTAACGGGAGCATTGGAGTGGTTAACCAACGCGAGGGAAAGGTCCCAACGGTTGTCGGCCGGAGCGACCGCAAGGGTGGCAGTAAGCTCGATGCCATTCGAAGCCTGCTGCCAGATGGCGTGGCTGCTATTGGCTGAAAACAAAGCGGTTGAGTTGGCCCCGATCAGGGTGACCACGCGACGCTGATGAGCGACGGTCAGCTCCACGATTAGACGCTGCATCCCGCCGGCCAGTGGACAGCCAAAGGTCAAGTTGACCAGGAAATGGGGACCAGAACGCACGCTATGCAGGTGACCGCCTGGCAAGAAGCGGAAATGCAAGCCGTTGGGGTCACCCACCGTTTGGTGTGTAAGCGCATCATGGGTAGCAATGGTCCGTGTCGTGGGGTTCATTTGTGCTGTGCGAAGGGTTTGAATTGCAGCCGAGAGAGAGCGCGCGCTGGCCGGATAATTGAGACTTTAAGGGGTTGTAGTCCAATGCGCTGCGGAGGATTTTAGCCATCACTAATAGGTAGTATTCATAAAAAGAACCCTGCCCGCAGATGCGGACAGGGTAACTTTGAACCCAACCAGGACGGTGTCCTGTTATTACTGAAGCAACCGCAGCGCGGTTTGCGCACTCTGATTGGCCTGCGACAACATCGACGTACCTGCCGAGACCATCGTATTCCAACGCGCCAACTGGGTGGATTCTTCCGCAACGTCCACGTCGGTGATCCGACTCGTCGCCGCCTCCAGGTTAGCCTTGTTGACGGTCAACAGTTCCGAGGCGAAGCCCAGCCGGCTTTGCTCGGCGCCGTTGGAGGCGCGCATCGTCGCGACGTTTTCGATCGCGGTTTTCACCGTATCGATCGAGGTGATCGCTGAGAGCGAAGCCGCAGAGGTCACAACACCCACGCCGCCGCTGGTTGTATTGCCTAGATCACGACCAGAAAGCGTGATTTGACTGCTGGTGCTGGCATCCTCGGTTGCATTCACCGTGTTGCTGGAGCTACCGAACAGCGCCACACCGTTGAATTTTTCCGAGGTGATGGCGGTCAACTGGCTCTTTAACGCCACGAACTCGGTGTTATAGTTAGCTTTGTCACCTGTGCTCTTGGTGACGTCATCGTTGAGCGTGCGCAGCTCGCTGATACGATCGAGGATCTTGCCGGCCACTTTAAGCGCACCGTCCTGAGTTTGTAGTAATGAAACGGCATTGCCGATGTTACTATTAACAGCGCCCTGACGCTTGGCCGTGGCACTGAGTTTCATCGACACGGCCAAACCGCCGGCGTCGTCCGATGGATTGACGATTTTCGAACCACTGGAGAGCCGATTAAGGCTCTTTTGCAGCATCGAACTGGAGGTCGCCAAGTTATTGGAGGCCATAGTGGCCGTCTGATTGGTATTAAGTACGACTGACATGGTAGTATCTTTCCTTGATTATAATTGCGACGTCCGTCGTCGCCACGAATCTGAAAGGAGCGGCTCAGATCAAACCGTTCGGAGTATAAACTCCAAGTTGGGAATCCCTCCCCTATTGGGAACTGGGATGAAAAGGGCGTCTGATTATATATAATATGGAACGCTCGAAAGTAGCGCCGACTCCCATCCTGCTATTTTTTACAATAAGCAGGCTGCAAGCCTGCGCTACTTATCGGCGTATCCTACTATATAACGAACCGGCTTACTGTAGGAGTCGCAACGCGGTTTGCGCGCTCTGATTGGCCTGCGAGAGCATCGACGTACCCGCCGAGACCATCGTATTCCAACGCGCCAACTGGGTTGATTCCTCAGCCACATCCACGTCGGTGATCCGACTGGTTGCGGCCTCCAGATTAGCCTTGTTGACGGTCAACAGTTCCGAGGCGAAGCCG
>CANIXX010000080.1 GCA_947471115.1 Opitutaceae bacterium
CGGGCCCTTACTCTCAAGAACGACCAAAAAGAGTTTAAGCCCGAGGACAGCAACCTTCTGAAAATCAGATTATAGGCACAGACGACCTCCGCGTCGTCCGATTCCGGCATCACGCCAGCGCCCTCCCCAAAAAAACTCTTGCCCCCAACCTACAGCAGAGACGCGATGAGTTTCTCGTAGGCCTCCGGATCGGATAGCCCGACCTTGCGGTGGCGGATATTACCCTCGCGATCGATGACAAACGCGGTAGGCAATCCCTCTATTCCTCCAAAGGCCTCCGATGTCGCCGCATCGGCCATCAAGAGCGGATAATTGATCTTCATTTTATCCCCGAACGCCTTCACTGCCGATGCGGGCGCTTCGTCTAACGACAAACCCAGAATCACTAGACCGCGCTGGGCGTATTTTTTCTGCCAGGCGATGTAGTCGGGGATTTCTTTCCGGCAAGGCGGGCACCAAGTCGCCCAAAAATCCACCACCACAACCTTGCCTAGGTAATCGCTCGACTTGACCTCGCGCCCCTCGACGTCGCGAAGCACCCAAGCCGGGGCCTTGCCCAACACCGGCAAAGTCGAACGTGCTAACAACGGCGGCACTGGGCCTGAAGCCGAAGACTGCGCGACTGCGATTTCCAGCAAACCCGAAACCAAAACTAAGGCGACAAATCCCGTTTTCTTAAAATTATTCATGGAGTAAGTACTTCAAGAAATCGCGGTTAGCCCCTGCGTCAAGCGACGCAGCTAAAGAGCCAAAAAGAGGCGCAGACCGAAAAAATCGGGCCGCGCCTGCGCACTCCATTAAAGACTGTGGGCCGCCGCCGACATCCGCCTCACACCTCGTCTTCAACCTCCGTCATATTCATTCCCAGCGTCTCGATGAACTTTTTCATCGCCGGAGTCAGCACCCGACCCTTGCGATGCAGGATCGCCAGCGGACGAGTGAACTCCTTGTTTTTAAAGGGGATAACCACCAGCGTGCCCTGTTGCTGTTCTTGCAGCACGGTGGCTTGGGGCACAATCGCGATACCATGATCGATTTCCACGGCCCGCTTCACCGTCTCGATGTTGTCGAATTCCATGACCGGATCGATATCCAGCTTGTTTTCGCGGAAAATCTGGTCGACCGCCTTACGTGTCGGAATATCGGGATCAAACCCGATAAAGCGCTGCCCATCAAGTTGCTTCAATTCTACTCCAGACTCGCTAAACTGGGCTAACGGGTGATTGGGGTGGGCGATCACCACCAGACGATCGTCGCGAAACGGGAGCTGCTCGATTTGGCGGGTACGAACCGGAAAGGCGACCAGACCGAAGTCCACCGAGTTGTGCAAAATGTCCTCATAAACCAGGTTCGAGCGCCGGTATTCCACCCGCACGTTGACCGACGGAAAATCGACCAGGAAGCGTTTAATAAAGGGCGGTAGCTCGTGTAGCCCGATCGAGTAGATCGTCGAAATACGAATGGTGCCGCTGATGATTTTCTTCATCTCCTGCAGCTCACTTGACAGCTTGTCATAACTGTAAAGCAGCTCCTTGGAAGCCTCGTAAACCCGCTGGCCCTCACGGGTGAGTTGAAACTGCTTTTGACTGCGATCGATCAAGAGCGACTTGAAATGCCGCTCCATTGCCCGTGCTTGCTGGCTCACGGCGGATTGCGTGATGGCATTAATTTTTGCCGCTTTTGAGAAGCTCTTCGTCTCGACCAGATCTGCGAAGATTTTGAAGTTTTCGATTTGCATGGGGCCTTGGTACTTATTGCTTGGTATAAACAAATCTTATTAAATCAACCCGTAAACTAGGATCATTATGTTTCCCTCCTACGAGTCGTTTAAACAACGGGCTGATACCATTCGTGAACAAATCGCCGTCGCATGCACGAAGGTGGGCCGCGATCCGTCGACCGTTGAACTGCTGGCGGTGACCAAGACCTATCCGGCCGCAGCCGCCGACTACGCTGAGCGCTATGGGTTGCGTGCCGTAGGGGAAAACCGGGTGCAGGAGGCCGTGGAAAAACAACCCCAGTGCACGGGCAAAATCCAATGGGAGCTGATCGGCCACCTCCAGTCCAACAAAGCAAAACTGGCCGCCACCCACTTCGATCGCGTTCAAAGTGTCGACAGCGAAAAACTGCTCAACCAGCTCGAATTGGCCGCCGCCGCCCTGGGGAAAACCCTGCCCATCCTGCTCCAAATTAACGCCGGCCGCGACCCCGCCAAGTTCGGTGCCGAGATCGAGGATGCACCTCGGCTATTGGCCGCGGCACTGGGGAAAACCCACCTGCGCGTCGACGGGTTAATGACGATCGCGCCACTCGCCACAGACCCGGCGGTGGCGGCGGGCACCTTTGCCACGTTACGCACCCTCCGCGACGACCTCGCGGCCCGTTTCGGCGTGCCGCTGCGTGAACTCTCAATGGGCATGAGTAGCGACCTGGAACTGGCGGTACTCGCCGGCAGCACCCAGGTGCGCGTCGGCAGCGCCCTCTATGGCAGCCGAAGCTGATTTCGGCGGAGCTCAACGAGCACCGCGCAGACGCACGAAAAGAGCGAGGTAGGCTTGTGCCTGGCGGCCGGGATCGAACGCAGCCCTGGCGAACGCGCGCGCGGCCACGCCAGCGGTCTCGCAGCGCTCAGGCGATTCCACGTAACCCCTCAACGCCGCGCCAAATCCCGCCGCGTCCCTCGGCTCCACCACAGCCCCCGTGACCCCGTTTTGAATACACTCACCCACGCCGCCCGCCGCGTAGGCCACCGCAGGCAAACCATGGGCCTGCGCCTCGATTAAAAAGTTGGAAAGCGACTCGGCCTTCGATGCGAGCACCGCCACATCGGCCGCCCGATAAAGTGGCGTCGGGTCGGCTTGAAACCCGAGAAACTTCACCCGCTCCGCCACTCCAAGGCGTTGCGCCAGCGCCTCACACTCGCCACGGGCCGAACCTTCGCCAGCCAGCCAGAGTTGCCACGGGATTTCGCCACCTAGACCTGCGGCCACTTCAATGAGGGCGCGCTGGTTTTTCTCCGGACGCAACATGCCCACACACAGCAGCACCCGCGTCGCTTCCGTGGCGCCGAAACGGGCGCGCACTCCTGCGTCACGCACTGCGGTAACCGAGGAAAGCGGGGGGAAAACCAGCGCGTTATAAATCACCGAAACGCGCTCACTGGCGACGGCATGAACGCGCACCAGTTGGGCGGCCGATTCAGCACTGTTGGCCACAATATGCGCTACTTGCCGCAGCGAGCGGCGAAACAGGAACGGCAGGGGTTTGCCGGTGCGCAGGGTGCAAACCACCGTGACGGTCGGTAGCGCACGGGCGATTTTACCCGCGTGGCAATTGGCCATCCGCCCCATGCACAGAACCACGTCTGGAGCGGCAGCTCGGGCGGCGCGCACCAGCCCCGGCGCGAACCAATTCAGGCCGGTGTCGAAGCGTTGCAACGTGTGCTGACGGACTCCCCCGAGCGTAGGTGCCAGCACCCCGCCGGGGCGAAACGTCACCACCGTGACCTCGTGACCGGCGTCGCGAAAGGCGCGGGCCAACAGCACGGTTTGCCTTTCGGTGCCACCGCTGCGCAGCCGGTCTTGAAGGAGCCAGATAATCATTCGTCTGCGGGTTCGTCGGGCAATTCGTCACCAGGATGAAACAGCAGCTCAGCCGCGCGGCTCCAGCTGGTGCGGCGGGCCCAGCTGCGACCCGCAACGCCCATGCGGCTGCGCAGCGAGGGATCTTCGATGAGTTGGCGAAACGCCTCGGTGAGCGCCATGGGGTGTTGCGGGGCGACCAACAACCCCGTTTCACCATCCACCACCGCTTCTGCCACACCGCCGACCCGATGCGCCACCACCGGCAGCCCGTGGGCGGAGGCCTCCAGATAAACGAGTCCGAACCCCTCGACGCTGTGCCCGTAGTCGATGCTGGTGAGGGCAAAAATATCCGCGCGGGCGTAGAGGCGTTCGAGTTCCTCTTCAGGCACGTTGCCAAAAAAACGCACACTCGGGCCAGGCCGTGCGGCCGCCGCGCGTAGGGTCCGCTCGTAGCCACCCTTATTCGCACTGCCCGCGACCCAATATTCCACCTGCCCGGCTAGCGCGGGCGGCAACGCCTGCAAGGCCTGCAACGCGAGCAACTGGCCCTTGCGCGGGTGAATCCGCCCGACAGTTAACACCACGACTTTGCCCGATGCCGCGGCCGCCGCACTCGCCGCCGGTGTGCGTGCGACCACTGCAAAATCATCCCGCAACGCGCCGGGAGTCAGGAAGGTTTTCGCATCCGCCTCGGGGAAACACTCGCACAACAAGTTTTTGGTGTAATGCGTGAGCGTGGTGATGCGAAAAGCGTGCCGAATCAGGCGGCGTGTGAGCCAGCGGGTCACCGGGTCAGCGTGGAAGCGCAGGATTTCCGAGCCGTGAAAGGTGAGCACGATCCGGCGCGGGCGGAAGGTGCGTAGGGGCAGTAGCGCCATAAGGGCGAGCATCGGCCCTGGCTCAGGCAAATAAACCGTAGCGTACCGCAACCGGCGGCGCTCACGGATGAGCCGCACGATGAGCTTGAGGCGACAGAACAGGTTATGGCTACCGGTCAGAGGCAGCCGACGCAGGGTGAACGGCCAAGTTTTTTCGGGATGGCCAGCCGCGCTCTGGGCCCAGACCTCGATTTTGTGACCCAGTGCAGAACCGGCCCGGGCGACCTCCTCAGTAAACGTCGCGATCCCCCCTCGCTTGGGGAAAAACTCGTGTGTGATGACAAACACAGAGTGAGGACCTGAATCATTCATGAAGGCGCAAGCTCGTCAGGCAAATCCGCGCCGATGGCAAGCCCTGCCCCACCGACACCTGTTTTTTGTAACCAAAATAAAATCCACCGGTCAGCGTTCCGTGTTTGTAACCTTAGTGCCGCCAATTTTACCCTCCCGCCCAACACATGCCTTCCGCCGCTCCCTCCACCGCCACGCCTGCCCACGTTCCCCTCACCGCTGAGGCCGAAATCGCGTTACGGGAAAGCCTGCGTCGATGCTCGGCTAAAACCGTCGATGCCGCCGTCGCCTACGGCCAGACCGGCGCTCCCCAGCATATCCCGGCGATCATCATCGGCATCATCGAGCGCTTCGTGGAACCCGAACTGCGCCCCCGCTTGGCGGCCGATTGCGACGACCTGCGCGTGATCGAGGACCTCGGGCTCGACTCACTCACCATGATGGAAATTGTCATGCTCGTCGAAGAGGTCACCCAAACCAAGATCGAGAACGATGAGCTCCGCGGGCTGGTCACGATCGGCGACATCAAGATTTTCGTGGATTGTCGCGCCCGCGGAGTAACGCCTCCCGCGCCCGCCAAGGTCATCCTCGGCGATGAACTGCGCAACCGCATGCCGATTACAGCGCCGTTTCTATTTCTCGACGAGGCCCGCGTGAGCCCGACCCTCGCCACCGCCAGTTACCGCATCACCGGCCAAGAATTTTTTCTCGCCGGTCATTTTAAGGGCAACCCGGTTATGCCCGCTTCCATCATGCTAGAAGCGTTGGGCCAACTCGGCGTGCTCCACCTGCTTGCCGGCCTAGCCGTAGAGCCCGGCAAAGTCGTGGGCGTCGCCACCATATTCTTCGCCTCGACCGACGGCGTGCGTTGCCACCGCGTCTGCAAACCCGGCGACGTGCTCACCCTGACGCTCAAGCCCAAACGCGTGAAAGAGCCGCTCGCCGTCTACACCGGCAGCATTCGCGTGGGCCAAGAAAAGGCCATCAGCGCCGAGGAAATCACCCTGACCTTCGGCATCATCGACGCGCCTCCCGCCCCCGAGCCGACGCCGACGCCTGCGGCCGAACCCGCTCTGGCCCAAGCACCTGTGGCCGCAACCGCCGCGCCGTCAGTTCCCTCGACTGCGGTGCCCACACCTGCGGCGTGAGTTGAACCGCCGCCGCATTTGGCGCGCGCCGTGAAGCTCCGCAATCACTCGAACCTCCACGGTAACCGACTTATCCAGCCATGCCACGCATCTTCATCACCGGATTAGGATTTATCACCAGCATCGGCAACAGCTCGGCAGTCGTTGAGCAAAACCTGCGCGAGCTGCGTCACGGGTTTGTTAGCCATCCGGCCTTTGCTGCCGACCCGATTCCGGTGAAAGTCGCAGCCCCGGTGCGCGATTTTAAAACCGACGCCGAAGACCCCGAGGACTGGACGATCCCCGCGCCGTATTCGGTAAAACGTGACCAGTTGCGCAGTCTCAGCCCAAACGCGCTGTACGCGACCTGCGCGATGCAACAGGCGATCGCCGACGCGAAGCTCGCCCCCGAGGACGTCTCCAACGACGACACCGGCCTCTACGCCGCCTCGGCGGGTTCTCCCGGCATGTTGGCGCGCCAAGTTAACCGCATGAATCAACACGGAGTGATGCGCTGCCAGCCACTGGGTGTGGTGGCCAGCATCGCCGGCACGGTGCAGTTCAACTTGGTTGCGCATTTCAAAATCAAGGGCGCATCCACGGGCTTCACATCCGCGTGCGCCGCTTCGGCCCACGCGATGGGTTTCGCCATCGATGAAATCGCACTCGGACGCCAGAAACGCATGTTCGTGGTCGGTGCCGAAGACGGTAACGTGGAGACCATCCTGCCGTTTGCGGCGATGCGCGCGTTGTCACTCAACCCCGACCCCGCCACAGCCTCGCGTCCCTTCGATAAGCGCCGCGACGGTTTCGTGGGAACCGGCGGTGCCACCGTGCTCGTGCTCGAAAGTGAAGCCGAGGTCCTGCGCCGTGGCGTAACCCCGTATGCCGAAGTACTCGGCTGGGGCCAAGCCTCCGACGGCCATAATGTCGCAATTCCCCACCCCGACGGTGCCGGACTGATTTCCGCTATGCGCAAGGCGCTCGCCGTAACCGGAGTCACTCCGGCCGACGTGGACTACATCAACGCGCACGGCACCTCGACGCCGATGGGCGACGCAGCGGAGTGCAAAGCAGTTCGCACGGTGTTTGGCGAACACGCCGCCCGCGTCGCCATGAGCAGCACCAAGGCGCTCACCGGCCACGGCCTCTCTCTTGCGGGTGCGATGGAGGCGGGCTTCTGCGCCCTCGCGCTCAAGCGCGGATTCATTCCCGGCTCGGCCCACATCAGCGAACTCGATCCGGCCTGCGAAGGCATAAAAATCCCCCGCACCACTCTGGCGGAGCAGCCTCGTATTGTGCTCAACAACAGCAGCGGGTTCGGCGGGGCCAACGTCTGTGTCGTGCTCAAGCAGGTGGCTTAACCCGTCGAGCACGCAGCACGAGTGAAGCCCGCAGAAAAAGTAGCGCAGCCCTCCAGTCTGCTCGGGGCAGCCGATCACAAAGCAGACTGGAAGTCTGCGCTACCTCAAGCCGATGCGCCCGTAATCGCCTACCTTTTCACCACGTTTCCCAAAGCTACGGAAACGTTTCTCCAGCGCGAGGTGACCGGCCTGCAGGCGCTCGGCGTCAACCTTCGGCTTTACTCAATGTGGGGCGGCGGCGGGTTTTTTAATGGCCAACCGGTGACCCGTTTCCCCAAGTGGAAACTCCTCACTCTCGCCGCGTGGTTGCCGTGGTTGGCCGTTCGACACCCGGGCCTACTCGGCGAGCTGTTACGCGGGGTGTTAATCAATCGCCCTCGGTCGACACTCAACTTGTTTGAAAACCTGCTCGGGCTCGGCTTCGGGCTCATCTACGCCTCCCAATTCCGCAAAAACCGCCCAGCACACATCCACGCCGTTTGGGGCGGCGCTCCTGCGGCAAGCGCTTGGCTGCTCTCACGGCTCGACGGCCATGAGTACAGCGCAGCTGGTCATGCGTATGACCTTTATCAACACGGTGGCGACGGCTGGCTGCGCCAAAAACTCGCGCCCGCACTTTGGATCCACACCTCGACCGACATGGGCCGGCGCACGCTCTTGGAAAAAGGTCTGCCCGACGGGAAAATCCACGTCATCCGCCGCGGGTTAACAACCTTGCCGCAGCTCAAACCCCTGCGTGCTGAACGCAGCCGCACCCCGTTGCGCGTGTTATGCGTAGCCCGCCTCGTGCCCAAAAAAGGCCTCGACCACCAGCTGCGAATCTACGGCGCGCTGAAGGCGGCGGGTGTGCCGTTTGAGGCGCGCATCGCCGGCGCAGGTCCGTTGCGCACCAAGCTGGAAAACCAAATCCGCGCCGTCGGCCTCACGGCGCAGGTAGCGCTCCTCGGCCACCGACCGCAGGCGGAAATTGCCGCGCATCTGTCCTGGGCTGACGTGTTGTTGCACACCGGCGTAGTGGCAGCAGACGGCGACCGCGATGGATTACCCAACGTGATCCCCGAAGCGATGAGCGCAGGTGTGTTGGTGGTCACGTCACCGGCGGCTGCGACCACCGAAGCGATCACCGATGGGATAACTGGCCGCGTATGCCCCGTCGATGAACCTGCGAGTTGGGTGGAAGCACTGAGGGCTTTTCGCAATGATGGCGAAAACGAGAACGCGGGTGCGGCCACGCAGATGCAAATGGCCGCCCGTGCTTGGGTAGAAGCGAATTTCGACGCGCATAAAAACGCCGCACGGCTGGCGGCGCTTTATCGGGAGTGCACGGCGGGGCATTCACCTTGAGCTCACGCTCAAGGTTCCCTCCGGATTCTCTGGATCGAGCCGCAGCTCGACGTCCGTTTTGGCGTAACGGGCGCGAATCACCATCTGCCCGTCCGGTGCAAAAACGACGTCGAGCGCGTTCTCCAGCGGGCGCTCGTCGTTGGGCGAGATCAGCCAGACATTGGTCACGGGCCTAGCCACGCGTTGCGTATACAGTGTGCAGGAGGCCGGAGTCTTGAAATTGAACCGGTCGCTCGACCAACCCTGCACCGGATGCTTGGCCCCGCGCACCACTTGCCAGTCGCCGCCCGAGGAGCTGGTGGCAACCTGAAGTCGAAGTGAACCCGCGCCGTGGCGGATGATCTGCCCTGTGATCAAATCCGCCGGAATCGCGTCACAAACCGGATCCCAATGCCAGAGCGTGCTCAGCATAGCGGGCTGGAAGGCGGCGATGCGATCCACCACAATCCAACCCTGACTGCGCACATGAATCACCAGCCGCCGCCAATCGCCGGCACGGGCATTTTCCGCAGTTGAAAACGACGTGTCCCCATAAGCGATTTCAAGATCCTCATGACGGAAAAACCGGCCGAGTGAATCGGGTGCACCGACGGCCTTCGGCCCTTGATCGGCACCCTGACCATCGAACAGGACAACGTTGTGCCCAGTCGGCCCGGCGAAGTAGTCGCGCCAAGCGCCCCGGGCGTAAGTATAGCGGCCGTTATCCACGAGGAAATCGCGAGTACCCACCGACAGTGACAGGTGCAGGCGGTCGGCATGGTCGTGATCGGTGCCGCGCGGCCCCGCGTCGAAGAACGCCCAAAGCGCATCACCACTGAGCGCATCGCGACTACGAAAAACCGCTTGTCCTGCGTAGGGCAGCCAGTGTGAAACAGGGGGTGTCGGCTCGGCGAGGTCGGGGGCGTTATCGCGCAGGAGGCGGGCCACGTTTTCCTGGTCAGAGTCGTTGTTGAGCGGGTTGCCATGATCGGGTTTCATCGCCACCGCCAAATAAGCCCACAGCGTGCGCACACGCGGCCGCCAGGTATCCGCGAGATCGTGACGCCCGGCGGCATCGAGCAACGTAAGCAGGCGCTGGTAGATTAACGCCACCACGCGTTGGTAGTGAGCGGACAACTCCTTGTGAGTACCGTCAGGATAAACCTGGTCGGCGTAGCTTTGATCAAGCTGCGCCAGGCTGTAACTCAGCCATTCCCCGGCATCGCGGTCAGTTTTAAAAACCAAGCTGAGTTGGGCGAGCGCCAGCATCTCGGTGATACGGTGGTTGCCGGCGAGCGCATGGTGGTGGCGCAACTGCTCCCCGTGGGCATGGACGCTGGCAAGGAAACGGGCACGACGCTCGGCGGTGAACTGGGGATGGTCGCCGAGCTTAAGATAAACCAGCGACCAGCTGTCGATGATGCGACGGGCGGCTTCGAGCGGACGCCAAGCGGCGGAAAAGGAAAACCGGCCCGGCGCGGGGTGCCGCACAATCCAATCGTCGAGGGTCGCGAAGATAAACTCGGGGAAGCGCTCGTCTTGGGTGCGCGCATACGCCTGCCACATGAAGGGAAAATAAGAGTGACGGTTAAAAAACCACGCCCACTCCGGGTCGTCACGCGGGCCTTGGTCATCCCAGTCAAAACCGCCGTCGGCGCGTCGAGCAGCGACGCCCTGCACCCCTTGCAGCGTAAAAGTGTCCCGCAGCGCGAGCTCGGCCTCGGCCAGCGTAACGTCATCGGCCGGACCCGCCACGGTGAGAATCGGGCCCCAAGCTTCAGCGGAATCCATCGTGGCGGCGTGTAGCCGGTGTCCGGCGAGCAGGATCAGGGCAACCAGAACAGCCCGGAACGCCGAAATCTTACACGTCGGTTCCACGGGCGAGCAAGCGGGCGAGCGGGCGGGCAAAACCGGCGATAGCCAGAGAAAGCGCGATGCCAACCAGGGGCCGGGCGAGCTGTTGTTTAACAAAGAAACCGGCGTAGCTCGGGTTGAACGCGTCGAAGGATTGCGCGAGGTTGGCCAACAGCGTGGCGAGGTTCACGCTCACGCCACAAAGGGCCAGCAGGCGCACGAGCAGGAGGGCTTGGCGGTACATCGGGCCCGACTCAATCGCGGAGGGCCGCAATCGTCATCACAAAAACATGCGGCAACAGAATTCATCGTTCGGCTGTGGCGAGGGCAGCTTCGCCGCTACGACGGCACCCGCCACTCACCACGCCACTTCGGGGTTGCGAGCAGGTTCGGTGAATCCACATTCGCTCCCACGTGACGCCTGCCAACACCCACACGGCTCCTCCCGAGGTCAGCATCCTCATGGCAGTTTTTAACCGCCTCGACCTCACACAGCGCTGCCTCACCACCCTTGAGCAGTCGCTCATCGGCGTGAACTTCGAAGTCTTGATCGTGGACGACGTGAGCACCGACGGAACGCGCGATTTTTTAAAAACACTCGGTTCTCCGTATCGGGTTTTTCTTAACGAGCAGAAGGGGAATTTCGCGATCAACAACAACCTGGCGGCGCGGGAAGCGCGGGCGGAACGGCTGCTGTTTTTAAACAACGACACCGAACTCGCCCCCGGCTGGTATGAGCCGCTGCGAGAGGCGTTGGCGCAGACCGCCGACGCAGGGTTCATCGGTAACCACCAGACCAATCCCACGACCCGACGCTACGATCACCTGGGCGTGGTGTTCGCACCGTGGCTGACGCCAGCGCATTACGGGCAACATTTCGCGCGGGCTCCGGCCACGCTGCGCACCGGCGTGACGCCCTGGAGCGCGGTGACGGCGGCGTGTTGCCTGACGTATCGCGACACGTTTTGGGCGGCGGGCGGTTTTGACGAAGCCTACGTGAACGGCTGTGAAGACATCGATTTGTGCCTGCGCATGCACCGACTCGGGCGACGTCACTATGTGGCCAACGCGAGCGTGATCGTTCACCACAAAGGCGCGTCACCGGGGCGAAAGCGCTTTAACGACGTCAATCTGGAGCGGTTCAAGGCGATCTGGGGCGACACGATCCGGCGTGAGTTTGTGACGAAGGACGCGCGACTGTTCGCGAAAACCTACCTGCGAAAAACGTTGGTTTACCCGTGGAAATCCAATCTGGGTAAAACTTGGGCATGCCTAATGATTTTAGCGGGCCGCGCGCCGCGTTGAGCGGCCATTCACTTTCAACGTGCAGGAGCCAAAGTAGTGCGGTGCTTTAGCCCGCATCGGTAGATGGAGAAAACATCCGGTCCTGCCTGCGGGCTAAAGCACCACACTACCTCAAAGCGCCTTTTTCTTGGCGTAGGCAAACGCATCGCCGATGCGCTCGATCTGTTCGTCGCTGTGGCCGGCGGAAATAGCGGTGCGAATCAGGTCTTTGCCGATCGGTACGGCGGGTGCGATCGACATGACGGTGAATACGTTTTTCTCCAGTAACGCCTGCCAAAAGGCGTAGGCCCGCTGCTTATCACCGATCACCACGGGCACGGCGGGCGTTTCGCTGCCCCATGTATCCAAGCCGAGGTTTTTCAACATCGCGGTGTAACGGCGGGTGTTGGCCCAGAGGCGTTCGAGGTGCTCCGGTTCGGATTGAAGAACATCGAGGGCGGCCGAGGCGGCGGCGGCTTGGGACGGGCTGAGCGAGGCGCTGAAAATCGTGTGCTTGCTGTGCGTACGCAGGTACTCGATGAGCGCACGGTCGCCGGCCACGTAG
>CANIXX010000081.1 GCA_947471115.1 Opitutaceae bacterium
CCCTTCGCCCCGGTCCTCAAAACCGATCACCTCATCCAGCGCACGTATGTGCGTCGCCAAGCCGCCAATCCCGAGGCCGAGCCGTTGCAGCTCACCGTTTACCTAGCGTATTGGGCGCCCGCTCAAGTGAGCGTGAGCACCGTGGCCTTGCACACCCCCGAGGCCTGCTGGCCGGGCAACGGCTGGACGGCAGACCAGGTCGAGGCGAACGCCCCGGTGCAGCTTCCGCAACGCGAGCTACCGCCGCCGCAATACCGTAGTTTCACTCAGGCGGGTAATCGCCAGCACGTCTGGTACTGGCACCTCTACGCGGGGCATTCGATCACGCAGACCAACCCCTATTCAGCGATTGAATTACTCCGCTTCGCGTGGCGCTACGGCTTCCGCACCGAAGGCGCGCAGGTTTTTGTACGGATCTCCTGCAACCGCCCGTGGTCCGAGATAGCCAGTGATCCGCTGCTCGCCGAAATCCTCGGCCGGCTGCAACCGTACGGATTGTAAACTCGCATGCTTTTTCGCCTCACATCCAAAGAACGCTACGCCCTGTCGTTAATCACCCTGCTCATCGCCCTAGGCGTACTCGGTATGGCCGTACTCTGATTTCGGCCAAGGCCCACCTGCAACATCTGGCAAGGCCTGCCCCTAGGGCAAACAGCCCTCCCCTGTTTTTTCGTTGCCGCTCACTCTCGGGCCGCAAACATCCCTCGACCGTGCTTCCAGACGCCGACTACCGCATCAAGCTTCCGGCCTTTGAGGGCCCGCTCGATCTCCTGCTTTTTCTGATCAAGAAAAACGAGATCGATATTTACGACATCCCCATCGTCTCGGTCACCCGCCAGTACATCGACGTGCTGCATTCCCTGCGCGATCTCGACCTGGATATCGCCGGCGAGTTTTTCGTCATGGCCGCCACCCTGATGGAAATCAAAAGTCGTATGCTCTTGCCGCGTGGACTGGCGGCAGTCGACCCCAACGCCACCGATGAAGAAGTGGACCCGCGCTGGGAACTCGTGCACCAGCTGCTCCAGTACAAAAAGTTTAAAGAAGCCGCCGTTAAACTCGACGAGTTGGCCATATTCCAACGCGATTTGCTCGCCCGCCACGTTTCAGAACTGGCCGTGAGCGACTCGGATCGACCGCTCAAATCGGTCGATCGCATCGAGCTGTGGAATGCCTTCAACATTGTCCTGCGCCGCCTCGCCGAAAAACTGGTGGTCGGCCAGATTCAGGACGAACAGGTCACCGTCTCCGACAAAATGGAGGAGATTCTTGAGTTCATTCGCACTCACCGAAGCTTCGTTTTCACCGACCTTTTTGGCAACCAGCCAGTGACCGTCCGCCTCTTGGTGGCCACCTTCATCGCGGTGCTTGAGCTCACCCGACTCAGTAAACTCCGTGTGCGCCAAAACGAGGCCTACACCGACATCGAATGCTTCGCGCGCGAAGAAACCGATATCCCGATTTTGCTCGTCCAAGACGAACCGGCGCCGGTGCGCGTGCCTGATTTGCAAAACCCGCTTGAAACACAGGTGGAAGCCCCCACCGTTATTGCGTGAGCAAAAAACCCACCCCAACCACCCGCAAAAAACCGGCCAAAACTGCCGGCCTGCTCGGGCTGGGCCTCGACAACTCAGATGGCCACAAACGCAT
Source organism: Opitutaceae bacterium (assembly GCA_947471115.1). Lineage (GTDB taxonomy): Bacteria > Verrucomicrobiota > Verrucomicrobiia > Opitutales > Opitutaceae > Rariglobus. The sequence goes on from CANIXX010000081.1 coordinate 1,651, forward strand.
CACCCAAGGAGATCAATTCGTCCTAGTCGGCGGCTCCGAAGAAACCCACGGCCGCATGACCGAAACCACGCTGAAAACCTTCGAGGAACTCAAACGCCGCGACAAACGTCTGGAAACGGTCGACCCACGTGAGCTCGCCGAGATAGTTCACAAATCCACCCCCCGTTAAAAACTACGTTCTGTGGAACCGGCCCTCAATCCAACAACCCCGCAGCCCATTCGAGCTTCGTCCCTTAAGATCCGGGAACGCCGTCGGTTTGTTTCACCCATGCCCAAGGCCAAAGCCCACGCGGATTCCATTCCAACTGTCCTAACCGTTGTCGCCGGCTGCGCTGCCCTTGTCTCAATCACTTTTTCTATCCTCATCTACCTGAAATACTAAAACCTAGACCATGTCCGAAAAAATCGCCCACCTGACCGAACAATCCTTTAAAGCTGCCATCGCCGTTGCCGGCCCCGTCCTCGTGGACTTCTGGGCTCCTTGGTGCGGACCCTGCAAAGCCATTGCCCCCATTCTCGATGAACTCGCCACCGAACTCGACGGCAAGGTTACCATTGCCAAGGTCAACGTGGACGATTGCGGAAACATTTCGTCCGAATACGGCGTACGCGCCATCCCCACCATGCTGCTCTTCAAGGACGGCAAAGTGGTGGAAACGTTGGTCGGCATGATGCCCAAGGCCACGCTCAAGGAAAAGCTCCTCGCTAAGGTCTAAGTTCCTTCAGGCCAAAACATGGGTTTACAGCCACAAAAAAACCGCCGCATTAACTGCGGCGGTTTTTTTATGCCCTTGAGACGGACAATGGGGTTTTACTGCTCACGCCGTCACGCAGGTTCAATGGGGCGGCGGCGAATGCACAAATAGTTTACGCATTAGGTTCTTACTTAAATTCCCGTTCCATACTGCTGTTTTATTGGTCTCAGCAATGCGCGCGGTTTGGCCCGCGTAGGCGCGCTGCACGGCGTTTGCCTCATGATTCTCATACGCGCGAGGCACATGGGTCATTTCGACAAGATCGTCGTCTGTCATCGCGTCGAACTGAGTACTCTCAACGGATACGCCAAATTCAGACTGCTTAGGTTGGGAAGGAAAGGGTTCTATGTGCATAAGGATAAAGAAGATCGAGTGCGAAGATGAAGTGGCGGGCTTGCGTTTGAGCGCGGTCTGGGAGTCGGAACAACGCGAGTCCGCAGAAAGTCGTTACTCAAACTGCCGATCCAAACGGCGTCCTTATTAGCCGCCGAAAGTCGGGCGGTTTGCTCCGCGTAGTCACTGCCAATAGCAGTCGCCATAGCGAGACGGTCTCCAGTCGTCTCACTATGGCGATTTCCATCAACCGATACTACCTGTTCAGCCCGCTGGTGTGCAGCGGGAAGGTGGGTTTTATTCATAGGGGAGAGTAATTGTCCGTAGTTTTTCAGCATGTTCAGCGTGCTGGGGCCGCCAGCGCTACCGGAGTTGCGGTTGTGAGGGCGGAAAGTAGGTGGGGCGCAGTCGGCGAGGCATCCGAGTGGAAAGTCGCGTAAACCACGCCGACGAGGTTTTTGGCGGTCACCGGCGTGCTGTCCGCCGTGGAGTTATTAAATCCGCCTGCGGTCCAACCGGAAGGGGTAACTTCGATCAACCCGTGAGCCACGGTTTCGTTGAAGCGGTTGGTGTAAACGGCCACCATGCCCGCCCGAAGCTTTTCGGCGCTCATGTGTTTAACCACCAGAACTGTGCCCGGCCCAAAAAACGGCAGCATCGAATCCCCCTCGACCCTGAGCACGCTCAGATCAGGGCGCTTGGCGACCAGCGAGTGGGCGTCTCGCAGGGCAGTTTCCAATGAAACTCCAGAGACCGGATTACGAAAACCAGCCGCCTCGCCCGAATAAATAAAAGCGGAGAAAGTGAACACCAATCCGGCGAGTGTGTGGGCCTTTCTCATGGCTACACTCTAGTCCGATCCGGACTTTCCCGCTATCGAGCCAACCCCTCAACTGGCCCCAGTACATACCCCCATTTTTCATTAAGTGCTCCCCCTGGTCCGAGTCGGATTCACCTGGGGCCCAACAGGGGGGAATACCTAGGCCGTCTAGGGTTTAGACCGCAACCTCGAGACGCGCCTTGTCGGCCAAAACAGTCGACAGGTAGCGCTCACCGCAGCTGCACCCCACGGTCACGATCACCTTTCCAACAAACTCCTCTCTTTTGGCAACTTGCAGTGCCGCCCAGACGTTGGCTCCGGTTGAAATTCCGCCCAAAATACCGTCCTTTAGCGCCAGTTCACGGGCCGTTTCCAGCGCCTGTTCGTCACTCACCGTCATAACCTCGTCGATCATGGCGACGTTGCAGTTTTTAGGAATAAAGCCTGCCCCGATACCTTGAATCAAATGCCGCCCCGGCTTGCCTCCCGACAACACCGGGCTGGCAGCCGGTTCCACCGCGATGCTACGCAGGTTGCAGCGCGACTTCAGCACCTCGGAAACCCCGGTAATCGTGCCACCGGTGCCCACCCCAGCCACGAAGGCGTCGATTTTCCCACCGGTGGCCGCCCAGATTTCCTCGGCCGTGGTACGCCGGTGAGCCTCGGGATTGGCCGGGTTTTCGAATTGTTGAGGGATGAAACCGCGGGCGCCGTGCTGCGCAAGCAGTTCTTCGGCCTTGCGGATTGCCCCAGGCATGCCCTCGGCACCCGGCGTCAACACGATCTCAGCCCCCAGCATACGCAGCAACACGCGCCGCTCCAGTGACATCGTCTCCGGCATGGTGAGGATCAATTTGTATCCGCGTTGCGAACACACGAAGGCCAGCGCGATGCCGGTGTTGCCCGACGTAGGCTCGATGACCACCGTGTCCGGCTTAAGTTTCCCCTCGCGCTCGGCCGCCTCGATCATCGCCCGGCCGATGCGGTCCTTAACGCTCCCCAGCGGGTTAAAAAACTCCGCCTTCAAATAAATCGTCGCGGGCAAACCGGCGGCGATGCGGTTGAGTTTGATCAACGGAGTCTGGCCGATGGTGGCAACGATGTCGGGGTAAAGGGCTGCGGACATGCCCCGACTCAAAGCTGCACGCGCCTAGGCGGGCAAGATAATCGCATCCGCAGTCACCCGGCCGCTCTGCATCGCGCCCTGAATCGAAGCGGTGTCGCGGTGATCCCCGCACACCCAGACTCCGGGGCGAACGGGCCGCGCCGGCTCGCTCACCAGCGGTAAACGCACCGGCAAAGCGTGGCGTACGCGCACCGTTTTTAACATCCGCCACTCCCTCACCTGCTTTCCCCACCACGCGGTCAATTCGGCCTGTACCTGCGCGGCCAGAACCTCGTCGGATTCTACGGCTGCGCCGAGGATTGAAACCGCCATCAGGGCCTTGCCGAAAGGAGCGTAGTCGGCGGCGACATCACTCATCACCGCCACGTGGTTAACCCGTCCGCCGGCCTGGCCGTTGAGCAGTAACGTCGCTTCGTCCACCGGGCTGTGTGGCGCCTGAAAATAAACCGTCACCGTCGAGCGCCAAGCCGGTGCCGTGACTTCGGGCAAAAGCCCCGACGCGCCCGCGCCGTCCGTGGCGATCACGACGTGGGCCGCGCACAAGTGTTCGCCCGAGACCAGCCGCACTCCTTCCGGCGCGACTGCTGCCACCGGCGTATTCAGCCGCAGCGTACCGGCGGCAAGCCCCGCCGCCAGTTGATCCGGTATCGCCTGCATGCCTCGGGCGGGCACCGCCGCGTCGCCCTCGGCCAGCATGCGGAACACAAACTCCATCATCCGGCTGGACGTCGACAGCTCGCGTTCCAGAAAAATCCCGCCCAGCCACGGGCGTAAAAACCGCTCGATCATGTCCGCCCCAAAGCCGTGCGCCTGCAGCGCGGCGCGCGTGGTCGTCTCGGGACGTTGCAACACCTCCTCCAGCGAGCCTCGGCGGGCGCGGCTGCGCAGAGTGGCGATGCGCAGCTTGTCAAAGAGCGAACCCACCGGCGCGCGTAACGTCGCCCAGAGGTGCTCGGGTTGCCGGAACGGGTCTGCAACCCGATGCAATCCCGTCTCCGTTTGCACACGCGCCCCGGGGTTAAATGCGCGCAGATCCAGCGCCGCGTAGTCGAGCCAGCGCCGGGCCTCCGGATAGGCCGTGAGCAACACCTGAAAACCGCGATCGAGCCGAAAGCCCTCAACCACGTCGGTGCGCAAGCGCCCGCCGACAGCTTCAGCCGCTTCGAGGATCACGCAGGTGCGCCCGGCCTGTTGCAACCGAAGGGCACAGGTCAGCCCCGCCAGCCCTGCGCCCACGATGATAACCTCGTTACTCATGACGCCGATTGGGGGTGCTGCGCCACCACTTGGGCCAACGCCAAGGCCGACATCGCCGCGCCTTCGATTTTGGGGCCGCCAAACCCGTCCCCCGCAAAGCCAAGTCCGAGCTCGGGCAACCACACGCAACGCTCGGGGTGGGTGGTTTTGGGCTCGCTGAATTTCCACCGGTGCAGGGTCGTGGATACAACCGCAGCGCCCAACCAGCGCTCGACTTGCGGCAGCAGCAGCGCGGCGATCTCCGCCTCGGGAAGCGCGTAGTTTGCCGCCGAAAACTCCGCCGACGCGTGAATCGTCACCGCCGCAGGCGAGTTTTGCGTGAGACCTTTTTTAACATTATCGGCCAGCCAACGCACTGGGCCTTCGCTCAACGCCACGCCATCAGCCGGCACCGCGCTGGGGCCCGCCAGCACCACCAGCAACGCCAGACACGGGTGGTAACTGATTGCCTCCAATCCGGGGGCGACCGACTCCGGCAGGCGGACGCCGCCCGCCGCCAACACGGCCAGCGCTTGCGGCACGGGGCAGGAGAACAACACCCGTTCAGCGAGTAACAGCGGCTGGTTTTCGATCTCCAGCTCCCAGTGCCCGCTCGCCGTGCGCCGCGCCGCAGTGACTTTGTGCTCGCGCAACAGCGTCAGCCCCTCGGCCAGCGCCTTGGGCACGGCGGTCATCGACGGGCAACCCACCCAGCGGCGATGCGGCGAGGCCGGCCAGTTATTTATCCAGCCCTGCTGCTGCCATCCCGCGACCACGGCGGCAAAGTCCGGCTCGCGCGCCGTAAAAAACTGCGCGCCGGAGTCAAAGCTCGCCTCGCCCACGCGTTTGGTGGCCATGCGCCCGCCAAAGCCCCGGCTTTTCTCAACCCCGACGACGTTCACGCCCAACGCCGCGAGCCCGCGTGCGAGCAGCAAACCGGCTATTCCAGCACCGATGACGACCGTGGGGTGATTCATAATTTAAGGGGCGGAAGCTGCACGGCCCAACGACGAGCGCAAGGCAGCCTCCACGTTTTCATGGCGGAACCGGTAGACGGCCTCCTGCAAACGTCCCGGATACACACGCGCGCTCGACAGCAGGGTTTCGTCGGCCATTTCGCCCAGCGCCAGCCGCAACGCGCACGGCGGCACCGGCAGCATAGCGGGGCGGTGCAACACCCGCGCGAGCGTGGCGGTGAACTCCGCATTGGTAACAGGTTGCGGCGCGACCGCGTTGACTGGCCCGTAGCAGCGCCAATCGAGCACCGCGTGGTAGATTGCGCCGACGAGGTCCTCCAACGAGATCCAGCTCATCCAGCGCTTGCCGCAGCCAAGAGGCCCGCCCAAACCGGCGGTAAACACCGGCAACAGCTTGGCCAACGCGCCGCCTGCGGGCGTGAGCACCACCCCAGTGCGCAACCGTACCACGCGCACGCCCAGCTCCTCGGCCGCCAAGGCTTCGCGCTCCCAGTCCGCGCACACCCCGGCGAGAAAACCGCCGCCCACCGCGGATTGTTCGTCGAGTTGTTCATCGCCCCGGCTCCCGTAAAAACCGGTGGCCGACGCCGAGATGAAAACGAACGGTCGCAAGCGCTCACTTTTGATCGCCGCCATCGCTTTGACCAACGTGCGGGTTGAATCGATGCGGCTGCTCCGAAGCGCGGTTTTGCGTTCCTCGGTCCAACGCCCCTCGGCGATGTTTTCGCCGGCGAGGTTAACAACGACATCCACCCCGCGCAGGGCCTGGGGTGAGATTTCACCCGTGGCGGGATTCCAGAAAACCTCGTCGGCCGTGCTGGTCGCGCGGCGGACCAGCCGGAACACGGTGTGCCCCTGGGTTTGCAAAAACGCAGTTAGCGACCGACCGACCAAACCCGAGGAACCGGCGACGAGAAAAGTCATGGGGCGCACCGCAATGTGCCGCGCCGCGCCCTCGATATCGGCCCGGGTGATCGCATGGCGGTAGTCAAAGAGTCGTGTCAACTCGCGCCGTGCCAGCGCCCCGCCAAACCACCGGCCAAGGACTCCGAAGGGTAATTGATAAGTGATGGCGTCGGTGAGTACGCAGGCGCGGCCGTCCTCGACAGGGTCTACCCGGTGCAGATGTTCCCAGTGGGCGAAGGGGCCGCGTTGCTGCACGTCGCGAAATTGTACGCCTTCGAGGTAGTCGCGGTGTTCGACGTCCCAGCGCACCCAAAGCGGACCGATTTTGGTGCGCAGGCTCACGGTCGCGCCGTCGCGGATACCGCCGGAGCGGGAGATGAGTTGGAGCTTCTGCCAAGGTGGAGCAAGGCGCTCGAACGCACCCGGGCGTTCATGCCAGGCGAAGACCTCGGCTGCAGGACGGGCGATACGGATGCTGCGGGTAAAAGTCGAAAAACTCATTGCGGAGCCCGTGGATTTCGCAGGCTGCGGCACGGGGGGCAATACCCGAGCAGCGTTCAAGGCTACATTCAGGATCGAGCGCTAATAGTATGGGAATTCAACTAAGGCCCTGACGACCGCGCGATCATTTTGATGGGAGCTCTGGCACCGGTTTCTTACCGCCACCTACCAGCGCACTCAACTGGTCTTGAATCGCCATAAAAAACTCGGGGTTCAACTCTCCGGCGGGCACCGCGTAAATCAGCTTGGTCTTGGAATGTTCAAAGAGATTGCGCGCACCGTCAGCCGCACGGCCCTTGGGACGCAGTAGTTTTTTGCGCTCCAACATCAGCGCGAGAAACTGCACTAGGCGCTCGTTTTCCGGGGCGATTTCAATCGCCGGATCGGCCAGGGTAACGAACAAGTTTTCGGCCGTCAGTTTGAGCTCACGCTCGGGGTTTTCCCCTGCCTTGCGTGCCTTGAACACATGTCCCCAACTGCAGGCCACAGTGCCGGGTACTGTTAAACGCTCGCGGGCCGATACCGCCACGTCGTAGCGCATCACTTCCTCACTGGTCTCGCTGCGCATCAAAAAACTGATCACTCGCTCGCCGTCACCGAAGGGGGTTCCGGTCACAAAACAGGAGCTGGCGAGGGGCTGCAGATTCAAATCCATAGGCTTTCTTGTTTACTTCCACCAAGGGGGGACGCTAGCAAATTTGCGCATTTGCACGAATGAACGGTCGAATCATCGCCATCGGCGACATCCATGGTTGTCACCAAGAGTTTGCCGAGCTGCTTGAACAGCTCGCTCTCACCAAGGACGACCGTCTGATCCTAGTCGGCGACCTGATCAACCGCGGCCCCGATAGTTGCAAAGTCATCGACATCGCCCGCCAGAATCGCGCCATCTCGCTACTAGGTAATCATGAACTGCGGCTGCTCGAGTACCGGAAAACCAAAACCCCGATCGATTCAATCTCACGGGAAACAGACGCCGACACGTTTCAAAAGCTTCGCCCTTCGGACTGGGACTACCTAGCCGCTATGCCTCTCACTTATTACGAGGCGGAACTGAACACCGTGTATGTGCACGGCGGATTCATGCCCACCGAGCCCTGGCAACGACAGACGGCGGAGGTCGTTACGCGCATCCAGTCGATTAACGCCCAAGGTCGGCCGTGCAAACGCGCCGACGCCCCCGATTCGCCAGCCTGGGCCGACCTGTGGACCGGTCCACCCTTTGTCGTTTACGGTCACACACCACGTCCCGAAGTTTATAAGCTCAAATGGTCAGTCGGAATCGACACGGCCTGCGTGATGGGCGGCCAACTCACCGCCTACATACTTCCAGAGAAACGGTTCGTGCAGGTCAAAGCCCGCCGCCGTTACTATCCCTAAAACCACCATGCCCAAGCCCACTCCCCTCGCCGGTGTCCTCCTGCTCGTCGTCGATCTGCAACCCGCCTTTCTTAAGGGTATCCACCAGACCGAGGCGGTGCAAAAACGCTGCGCTTTCGCCATTGAGGCGGCCGTCGGACTCGGCATTCAAGTGGCCTTCACCGAGCAACTGCCGCGCAAACTTGGCGGCACCGCTCCTGAACTGCTCGCGCTAGCCCCCGACGCACCGGTTCACGCCAAAAGCACCTTCTCGGCGTTCGGCGACGATGGTATCGCCGAAACCATCGAAGAACTCGAGCTCGACCACCTGATTATTTGCGGCATCGAGACGCCGATCTGTGTTTACCAAAGCGCGTTGGGCGCGATTAACGCCAATCTGCAAGTCACGGTGCTCAGCGATGCGGTAGGTGCTCGACGGCCCGAAGATGCCGCGTTCTGCCTAAGCGCCTTGGTGCGCGCGGGTGTCCATCTGCTGCCTTCGGAGAGTGTGTTTTACGCGCTACTTCACGACGCCACTCACCCATTTTTCAAGGGCTACACCCAGCTGGTTAAAAAATACACCTGACCCTACCCCATGTCCGACGAACTCCCCCTGCTTTCTGTCCGCGAACTCAAGGCGCTGGTCGACGCCTCTGGGCGCCCCTTTGCGAGTGTCCTAGTGGTTAAAAAACTCACCGCCAAGAACGCCTCCAACGGCAATCCGTTTCTCACCCTCGACCTGGGCGACCGTACTGGGTCCTTCGGCTGTACGCTATTTAGCGACGGCGCTGTATTCGACACGGTCAAAGCGGCCGGCGAGGGAGGAGTGCTGCGCGTGGAGGGCCGAATCGATTATTACCAAGGCAGGCTTTCGCCAAAATTACTCAAGGTGGCATCGCTCTCCGAGGAGGAGCTCGGCGCCCCTGGATTGATCGACAACCTAGTCGAGGTTGCGCCCGAACCCGCAAGTGAACTTTGGGCTGAATTCCAACACTTCATCGACGCGATTAAGCACGATGAATTACGCATGACTGTGCGCGGGATTTTTGAGGAAGTCGGCGAGGTGTTCAAGTGGACGCCAGCGGCGGTTGCCATGCACCACGCCTACCGCCACGGGCTATTGGAGCACACCATCCACATGGCGCGCGCCTGCAAAGCCCTGTTGCCACTTTACCCTGAAGTCGACGCCGACCTGGCCATGGCCGGCATCCTGATTCACGACACCGGAAAAACGGTTGAGTACGAGGGCTCACTCGCCACCAAACGCAGCCGCAAGGGCATCCTGCAAGGACACGTGGTGTTGGGTTATCAACTCGCACGAAAACACGGGATCAAGTCGCGCCTCGACGCCGAGCGACTGGAGCGCTTGGAGCACATCGTGCTCAGTCACCAGGGAGAACCCGAATGGGGCGCGGCGGTGTACGCGGCGACACCAGAGGCGGTGTTTGTGTCGATGATCGACAACCTCGATGCCAAGATGGGCATGGTCCAGCGCACCCTGCGCCAGGCCAACGACACCTCCGATTTCTCCGAACGCCTGCCTGGCTTGAGCACTGTATTACTGACCAAACCGCTCACGCCGAAAACGTAGGCGACTGGAAGTTTGCGCTACGTTTAACCGGCGAAGGGCGCACCCGTTTCCGGACGATCGGCCTGCCGCAAAATCCCAATTTTCCTTGGCGCAAGGATAACCATTGCCCCGAGGCGACTCGGATGTTTCGTTGGCGAACTTCATGAAGACTTGGACCAAGTTCCACATTTCCACCCTGCGCGACAGCCCGGCCGATGCGGAGATCGCCTCCCATAAGCTGCTCATGCGCGCGGGCATCGTGCGCAAGCTCGGCGGCGGACTCTATACCTATATGCCGCTCGGCCTGCGCGTCATGCAGAAGATCTCGCAGATCTGCCGAGATGAACTCGAAGTCGCCGACGCCATCGAACTGTGGATGCCGCACATCCATCCCGTGGAAAATTGGGAGCAGGGCCCGCGCTGGGCCGCCGCCCGTGAGATCATGTTCCGCGTCGACAACGCCGGCGCCAACAAAGGCCGCTCCCGCGAACCCGAATTTGTCCTCGGGCCGACCCACGAGGAAATCATCACCCCGCTGGTTAAAAACGAGATTACCAGCTACCGCGACCTGCCGAAAAATTTTTACCAGATCGCCACCAAATTCCGTAACGAGATCCGCCCGCGCTTCGGCCTGATGCGCGCCCGCGAGTTCGTCATGATGGACTCATACTCTTTCGACGCCACCGACGACGGCGCGATCAAGAGCTACATGGCCATGAAGGACGCCTACGTGCGCTTCTTTAAACGCATCGGTGTAACCGCCATCGCCGTCGAGGCCGACACCGGCGTGATGGGCGGCAGTTTTTCCCACGAGTTCATGGTCCCCGCTGAAATCGGCGACGACGACGTGATCTACAACGAGGCCAGCGGCTACGCGGCCAACCGCGAAACAGCCACCAGCGCCCTCGTGCCTGCCGACCTGGTCGATGCCGCCCCGCTCGGTGCAGTCGAGGAGTTCGCCACCCCCGGTGCG
>CANIXX010000082.1 GCA_947471115.1 Opitutaceae bacterium
ACGATCACGCAACTCCTGCTGCGAGCCACCCGCGAGGGCATGGCGGTCAAGGTATGCTTCGTTGGCCTCGCCTCGGTGCAGCATCACCTTCGCCGTGTGGCCGCCCGGGTGGTCGCAGGTGGCCACGACATCCCTGCAGCGAAAATTCGCGAGCGCTGGGACAATAGCCGGTTAAACATTATCCGCTTGTTGCCGCACCTCGCCGAATTCGTGCTATGGGATAATTCCGCCGAAGCAGCCGGCACCGCTGCGCCCGTACTCTTGCTGCATGTGGTAGCCGGTAAAATCACCGCGCCGAAAGACCTCTCCACCACGCCCGAATGGGCCAAACCCATCGTGGCCGCCGCGCTTAAGCTACAGGCCTAGACCTGCCTCGCTTTTTCCTATCCGCCCCCGTCAAAGAACTGATTTTCCAAAACAAACTCGTAGCCGCGATGGTGGCGGGCGGCTGCTTTAGCTGAATTGTAGCATGATTTCGCCGGTGTTGGTCAGCCAGTCGATTTTGGGCCAGCCCGAGGCGGGCGCAGGTGTGCCGAGCCGGTGGTGCGTCTGAAGTGGTCGGTGACGTCGCGTGCTGAACCCGTCGGTGAGCTCGATGTGACTTACGGCAAACTCGCCCAGGCATCGCGACGTGATGCGCAGCGGCACATCGGGATTCTCCACCGGACAGGCGAATTCGAAGCGGAGTTTCGGCGTGTTAACTTGCGCCGATTGGCCGCGGAATTCAATCAACACCCGGCTGTGCAACTCGCGCCAGGTCCCGTCGGTCGACTGTTGTTCAATGACCACTTTCTGGTGGGCTGGCGCGAAGTGGTGGAGCGTGAACCGTAGAGTCCAACGACCGCACACCGGCGAGGCGCGAAACACGTGGGCGAATTGATCACGGCAGTTTTCGAACCAGCCGCGTAGCGCGATCAGTTGAGCCTCGTCGGCAGCCAGCAGGCGGGCGTTGGGCGATGGGGCAAACGTGTCGGCGGGGCGCGACGCAATCCACATCTGGCGGGCGTCCTCGCGGGCTTGGTTAATGGAGTCGGCGAAGAAACCGGCTAGCTCGTCCGCCAGACGAAGGTTTTCGTGCATCGCGTCGGTGTTGGTTTCGCTACCGTTGCGGCCGAGGCGGCGCAGGCGGTGGATATGGGCCGCGCAGATGCGGACAAAGGCCTCGCGCTCGGCGAGGTAGGCAAGGAAGCGGCCGGTGGAGGCGAGGAATCCGAGCGGGGATTTGCGGCCGCCCAGTTCGGTCAATTCGGGCGCAGCGGCCAGGCGGGAGAGTCGGCGTGAGGCGCGGGCGAAGGGTTGGGGGCTGTCGCGACGGGACGCGACCGGGGCCCAGCCGTTGTTAATTTCCCAGCGCGAGTTGCCCACGAACGCCAGCGTATCGGTGGCCAGAATGCGGCGGGCGAGGCTGCGTGCCGCGACGGCACCAAGCGTCGCTTCGTAGCGGCGCAGGCCGGCGGCAAGCAGGTTGGCCGGGTCGACGGGGGTTCCCGGTTCTAGCCAGAGCGTGGCGGCGGCCGCATCCATGAGCGTGGTTGCGGGAAAGGCCAGGCGGTGTGGCTCCCAACTGGTCACCAAATAACCGGCAGCGCCCGTGGCCTGGGCGCGGTGCTGCCAGGCGGCGAGGTTTTGCAGGCGGTCGGTCCAAACGGGTGAGGACTCGTGGCGGAATGCGCCGTTCATGGGGCAGGCCCAGTAGGCGATGCCAGCCGCGGCGAGAGCGGACGCAAGGTCGTACTCGGTAAAATTATACAACTCCATGCGCGGGTGCCGGCCGAACGGGTGGTAATACCAGTCGTAGGCGGCCAGTCCGGCGTGCGCCGGCAGCAGCGGAATGGCCTCCGGCAGCAGCGCGAGCATGTCGGCCCAGAGGCCGAGGCGCAGGCCGTGGCTGGCGGCTGCTGCGTGCAGGCGGGTGACGTGGCGGGCGAAGTGCGCCGCCAGCCCGACCTCGGCCACCTCGGCGCGGGAGAGCGGGTGTTTGCCCAAGTGAAAACTCTCGTCGAGGCCGGCGTGGATTTCGCCGGCAGTACAGAGTGGCGCGAGGTCGCCAAAAAGACGCGACACCAGCTCGGCAGTGCGCGGGTGCAGCGGGCAGATTTGGCCGGCGGGCAGGGCTTCGCCTGTGGCCGGATCGCGCAGCTCGTTGAGGTCGCGCCAATCCGGGTGTTTGATCACGTATTGGGTGTGCCCGAGGAGGTTGGCAATGGGCACGGTTTGGATGCCGTGAGCGGCGGCCGTGGTGACGAGTGTTTTTAGCTCGGCCCAGGTGTAGGCGTCGGCACGGGCCAGGCCGGGAAGGGACGGGTAATCCACCGCGTCTTCAAGATGCAGATACAGGCGGGTAAACCCCCAGGCGGCGTAGCGGGGCAGGAGGGCGAGCAGGTGATCGAGGCGCTCGACCTGACGGGCGAGGTCCCATTGAAAGGCGCGGATCATGAAGCGGTTTTTGAGGCTGCTGAAGGGCTGATAGCGAAGGGCGGCAGGGTCTCGGTGCCGCCTCGTAGCCAGCGGCGGAAGGTGCGCAGCTCGGTAAGAGTTCCGACTACGAGAAGGCTGTCGCCGGTGAGCAGGCGTTGGTCGCCGCCCGGGTTAATGATGCGCTCGGTGCCTCGCTGGATACCGACCACGCGTACGCCGGTGTCTCGGGCGATGGCGAGCTCGGCCAAAGTGCGGCCGGTGTGCGGGCCGAAGGGCATGAGGTGGGTTTGCAGAACGCTACCATTGAACTCCTCGGTGCCCTCATGGGGGGCTTTTTTATCGCTTTGGATGAATTCGCGGGCTGCGGCCAGACCGTGTGCGGGGCCAAGCAGCAGGAGTTTGTCGCCGGGGTAGATGCGGCGTTCCGGGCCGGTGCGGGTGATGACGAAGCCGTTGCGCTCGATCTCGATCACCGAGCAGCTGAAGCGTGTCGGGATGGCGAGGTGTGCGAGGTCTTGACCAGCATAGGCAACGTCGTCTGGCACCACGCAGTCTTCGAGGTGCAGATCCCAGTTTTCCAGGCCCAGGTCGAGGGCGACGCGGGCGGTTGCGCGGGCGGTGGCAGGCGCGTCGGCCTCGGTGGCGAAAACGTCATGAACGGAAGATTGCCAGGTGCTGTGCCAGTATATCAGGCGGCTAGAGGCCACGGCCACCACGCCGGCGGCGGTGGCGGCGATGACGGCCCAGGCCCAGCCTGGCAATGCGCCCACGGGCATGATGGCGTAAAGCCAGTAGCCGAGGACGAACACGGCGAGGGTGCGCAGGGCGGTGTAAAGCACCGGGGATTGCAGCCGGGTGCCGGCGGCGAGCCCCTCGGCTATGATCATCGCGACCGCGCAGACGTTGCGCCACAGTGCCAGCAGCATGATGAGTACGAGCAGGCCGAACACGCTCCAGAACCCATAATTGATCATGGCGTGCTCGATGCGGCCGGTATCAAAGACGGCCATAATGGCGGCGAGCAGTTGTGCCGAGAAAATGAACAAGCCGGTAACCAGAAGCACCTCCACGCCGATCTGGAGGATGCGCCCGCGTACGAGTTGCCAAGCCAGGGGTGCTGCGCGGCGGTTTTGGACCTGCTTGAGCCAGCCGTGGTAGGCCTCAAGGGTGCGGGCGAACCAGCGCGGTTCAATTCGTTCGGACAAGGTAACCAGAGCGTCGGCGTGGCGATTGATGAAAGGGGTGGCTAGAACGGTCAGAATCGAGGTGCCAACAGCCAGCGGGTAATAAGACTTAGGAAGCACGCCGCTACCTACGCCAAGCTGGGCAATGATGAAGGAAAATTCGCCGATGGGACTCAGTAATAACCCGGCACGGCGGGCTTCGCGGGGGGCGGTGCCGCACAGCGTCATGGCCAGGCCGGTGCACAGTGGGCGTGCCAGCATTACAAATACAAACAGGCCGATAATCCACGGCCAGACTTCAGCCAGCAGCTTGATGTCGATTAACATGCCGATGGCCACGAAGAAGACGCTGCTGAAAAGGTCTTTCATGCCGGCGAAGGCTTTTTCCACGCCGGATTTTTGCGGCATTTCGGCGACGATTGCGCCGAGCAGGAAGGCGCCAAGCGCGAGCGAATAACCGGCCTTGGCGGCGATCATCGAAAGCAGGAAAAGTACACCGGCGACGATGATCGTCTGCAGTTCGGGATCGGCTCGGGCTTCGAGGCGGCGGAGCAGTCGGGGCACGAGGAACAGACCGGCCCCGAGCAGGAGCACGACGAAGGCGCTCATGGTGGTGAGCAGGCTGCCGAGGTGCTGGCTGCCGCTGGCACCACCGAGTTGGGTTTGCCCTGCCAGAATGGTGAGCATGACCACGGCGACGACATCCTCCATCACCGTGATGCCGAGGGCGCGTTGGGCGGCGCCCTCGTGGGTAAGTTTGAGCTCGCCGACGATCTTGGCGATCACGGCCGAGCTGGAGACCATGAACATGCTGGCGACAAACAGGCTTTGCAGCGACGACCAGCCGATGATTGACCCGAGCAACTGGGTGAGGTGCAGCACTCCGAAGGAGCTTAAGGCGGTGGCGATGAGCGTGGGCAGACCGAGTCGGCCGAGCTTGGTCAGGCTCAGGCCGAGGCCGATGGAGAACATGAGGAAAACCAGGCCGACCTGGGCGAGCGTTTGGATGCGGTCCACGTCGGTGACAAACGAGAAGGGCGGGGTGTAGGGCCCGATGATCAGTCCGGCCGCCAAGTAGCCCACGATGACGGACAGACCGATTCGTTTGCAGAGAGCCCCTGCCAGCCCGGCGGCAAGTAGCACGATGGCGAGGTCTTGGATGAAATTAGTGCCGTCCATGGTTCGTAGAGAAATGTCGGGCTCGGCGGCGGAGGCGAGCGTTTGTGGTGTGCGGCGGGAAGCGCGCTACAGGCGCTGGAATTGTGCGGGGGCTTGCATCAGGCAGGGCTACGACTACGGTCCGATCATGAGCCAATTGCAGCGCATCACCTTTAACCCTGAGCAATGCGGAGGCCGCCCGTGTATTCGCAATCTGCGCATCCGTGTGAAGGATGTGCTGGAAATGCTGGCCGCGGGAGCGAGTGAGGCTGAAATCTTGGAATCGTATCCTTATCTGGAGCGGGCTGATATCGAGGCCTGTTTAGAATACGCCGCCCGGCAGGTCGATCACACGGTGTTCGCGTTGGCCAAGTGAAGTTTTTGATCGATGCTCAATTGCCGCCTGCTCTGGCAAGGTGGCTTTCTGCCGGAGGTCATGAGGCAGAGCACCTGGGTGATGTGGGCCTTCTCGAGGCCTCGGATACGGCGGTCTGGCGCTATGCGTTGCGAACCGGTGCGGCCATTGTGACCAAGGATGAAGATTTTGCCGAACGGTCTACTCGCATCGAGCCCGCGCCGGTGATCGTTTGGTTACGGGTGGGTAACGGGACTAACCGCGCCTTGTTGCTTTGGATCGAGCCTCGCTGGGGCGGTGTCGTGAAGTTTTTGCAGCAGGGCAGCCGATTGGTGGAGGTGATTTGAGATGAATGCAGTCGTAGTTATGCCCACAAAAAAAGCCCAGCGCCGGTGAGGGCGACGGGCTTTTCAATCAGTGTCGATCAACGATCACGGGTGATACGCCCGTGCCACTTCGGTAGTCGGCGAATTAACCGCGCTTTTGGGCGATGAGCTGCTCGAGCTTGACGATGTCGACCGAGAACTGGCGGATGCCTTCGGCGGTCTTTTCGGTGGCCAGAGCGTCGTCGTTCATGGCGAAACGGAAACCGGCTTCGTTGAACGAAACCTGCTTCAGGTCGGCCTTGGCTGCGGCGGCGGGATCGAGCTTGCGCACCAACGGCTCGTTGGACGCCTTCAGCTCGGCCAGCAGCGTCGGGGCGATGGTCAGCAGGTCGCAACCGGCCAGCTCGACGATCTCGCCGGTGTTACGGAAGGATGCACCCATGACTTCGGTCTTGTAGCCAAACTTTTTGTAGTAGGTGTAGATTTGGCTAACGGAAATCACTCCGGGGTCGGCGGCGCCTACGAAGTTGGCGGTGGGGTTCTTGGCCTTGTGCCAGTCGAGAATGCGGCCGACGAAGGGCGAGATGAGGGTGATCTTGGCCTCGGCGCAGGCGACGGCTTGGGCAAACGAGAACAGCAGCGTGAGGTTACAGTGGATACCTTCTTTTTCCAGTAGTTCGGCGGCCTTGATGCCTTCCCAGGTGGAGGCGATCTTGATCAGCACGCGGTCACGGCCGATGCCGGCTTTTTCGTAGAGGGCCATGATCTCGCGGGCTTTGGCGACGGTGGCGGCGGTGTCGAAGGAGAGGCGGGCGTCGACTTCGGAGGAAACGCGGCCGGGGACGATTTTAAGGATCTCCAGACCGAAGACGACCAACAGGCGATCGATGACGTCGGACAGCGAGGCGGTGGCACCGGCGTCCTTGATGGCCTGATCCATGAGCGAGGCGTAGGCGGGCATCGCGGCGGCCTTGAGGATGAGCGACGGGTTGGTCGTCGCATCGCGGGGTGCGAACTCCTTCATGGAGGCGAAGTCGCCGGTATCGGCGACCACTACGGTGAACTGTTTCAGCTGATCGAGTTGGTTGGACATATTTTGGGTTAAATGGGGAGTGTTACCAGAACGGGTCGGGCGGGTTTTGTCACGACTCGGAATGAGGGATTTTCTGCAAATAGTTTATCAACCACATGAGCGCGCCTTCTGCATCGGTAAAAGCACCGTCGAGCTGGGCCTCGAAGCCGGCGTGTAAAATAGCCGAAAACTTTGGGCCGGGCGTGTGCCCTAGGTGGATCAAGTGCCTGCCCAGTAAAATGGGGCGGGGCGGGTTTTGGCGCAGGTTCAGTTCATGGGCGCGGTTGCGCAGGGTTTTGATCAGCGGCAGGCTTTCGGTTCCGGTGAGCGGCGGGCGGCCCAGCGAATCGGCGATCATGATCGCACACAGGTCGTCGATGGTTGCGGGGTGTAGTTTGCGGGCGAGGCGGCGGATGTGGCTGTCGCTGAACTCGCCGCTGCCGTGGTGGTGGGCCAGGTGCAAGACCACCAGCGGCCGCACCGCGTCCAGAACCGCGTGGGGCGCGCCAATGCGGCGCAGAAAGACGTCCGCGAGCGGGCCACCGGCTGACTCGTGGCCGAGGCTGCGCCAACGCAGGCGTCCGCGCACCTCCGATTGGGCAGTGGTGGCGGGTTTTCCAAAATCGTGAGCTAATATCGCCAAAAGCAAAATGCGGCGGCGCGCCGGCGGGGAGTTAACCCAGTCGGGCTGTTTCACGAGGGCATCGCAGCAAAACGCGGTGTGGGTGAACACGTCGCCCTCGGGGTGCCATTCGGGGTCCTGGGGGCAGCCACGTAGAGCGGCGATTTCTGGAAAATGCACCAGCCACCCGGTTTCCTCTAGCACCGCGAGGCCGCGGGAGGGGTAGGTGGCCTGGGTGGCCCACTTGTCCCATTCGCCCCACACGCGCTCCACCGGAAGTTCATGAAAGGTATCGGCAATACTGCGACAGAGTGCGGCGGTCTCGGGCGAGAGGGTAAGGTTGAAGCGAGCGGCGAATTGGAAGGCGCGCAGCACTCGCAGGGGATCCTCGGCGAAGGCGGGGCTGGTGTGGCGCAGAACGCGGTCGCGCAGGTCGCGTTGACCGCCATGAGGGTCGAAAATTTCGCCAGTAAACGGGTCGCAGGTGAGCGAGTTGATCGTGAAATCGCGGCGGGCGGCCGCGTCAGCGTCGCTGAGCAAGGGATCGGGTGTGACGGCGAAACCGCGGTGGCCCGAGCCGGTTTTGGATTCGCGCCGGGGCAGGCTGAAATCGTATTCGGCGCCCTTGAGCCGGAGTTTAATTACCCCGAAACTGCGGCCGACAACGTCGGTGGCGCCGAAGGGGGCGAGTACCTGTTGCAGCGCGTCGAAGGTGATACCCTGTACCTCGACATCGAAGTCCTTGGGCGTGAGCCCGAGGAGAGAGTCGCGCACGCAGCCACCAGCAAGCCGAGGGCGGGCCACGCGACGCAGGGCTTCCAGCACGGGGCGCAGCTCAGGGGGATGTTCCATCGTGGCGTGGGTCGAGCGGAAAAGGGCGAGGGCGACGCGGGACGTTAGGCAGACGTATCTGCGGCGGGGCGCGTGGGCGCGGCGCCGATCACACAGAGCCAGCCGGCGATGAGCAGCAGACCGCCGAAAGGCGTAACAGGGCCCAGCCAGTGGGGGCCGCCTACGGCCAGCCAGTAGAGCGAACCGGAAAACAGCCCGATGCCGAGTCCCCAGCAGGTGCAGGCGCGGGATAACCAGCGACGAGCGCGGGCTGAAGCGTGTGCATCCGCGTAGAGACACGCGGCGAGCAGGGCAGGGGCGTGCATCAAGTGGTAGAGCTCCGCAGTTTTCCAAACGGATAAGGTGCCCTTCGCAATCAGGGATTCCTTGAGGGCGTGTGCGCCGAAGGCTCCGGTCATTATGGCGGCGGCACCGACGAGGGCGGTCATGACGATGAAGAAACGCATGGCGACAGGTTTCCGAAAAAGCTCCGGATGGCCACCGACTTTTCGGAGAGGGATTCGGTTTTGGGCGTAGATCGCGTGAAATCGGTGTTGATTTGCGCGAAAGGCTTCCCCACGTTGGCCGACCTTTGGGACACCTAGCTCAGTTGGTTAGAGCACATCCTTCACACGGATGGGGTCGCTGGTTCGAGTCCAGTGGTGTCCACCATTTTTTGAGCCCCGTGCGTTGATTGGGGCGTGAGTCGGGTGTAGCACGTTGCTTCAAATCGAGCTGGATATAGTGGTTCAGCCGGCCGTCTGCCGCCTTGGTTCACCACACCAGTACACGCCTGTCGCAACCGCAAAAAAAAGCGCCGACGCGCCGAGGTGTTCGGCGTGTCGGCGCTTTTTTGATGACTCGCGATCAGTAGATTTTAACGTACGCGTTGCGGCGCAGGCGCTCAAGCCAGCGCGCTTCGGACTCACGGGCAATTTGATTACTGAGGATGCGTTCGATCTGTTCGCGCACCTCGGCTAGGGGCTGCAAACCGGCAAATTTGCGATCTTCAACGTACAGTAGGTAAACCGCCTCGGGCGCCAGAATTGGATCGGTTGACTGGCCTTTGGTTAACTCAAAAAGGGGCTTGCTGAACTCGGCCTTGAGGTCGGCGCGGGGCTGCCAACCCCAGTCGCCGCCCTTGGTGCGTTTGGCGTCTTGACTGAGCTCGCGGGCAAGATCCTCGAACTTTTCGCCGGCCTTAAAGCGGTCGACGACTTTTTGGGCACGCGCACGCAGGGTTTCGTCGGTTTCACCCGTCTGGCGGGTCAGCGAGAGCAGGCGCATATGAACCTGATCGTCCTGCTGGAAACGGTCCTTGTTTTCGCTGTAGAAGGATTCGACGCGGGCGGGGCTGACTATGTTGCTGCTCTTGCGCTGCTGGCTGCGCATGTAGTCGTAGATCATGTCGTCTTCGACCTTCTTGCGGTAATCGCGATAGGTCATGCCGGTGTTGCGCAAGTAGGCGAGGAACTTGGTCCGGTCGCTCTCAAAGCGGCGGATCTGCTCTTCGGCGATGGCGTTGTTGATGTAGCTGGCCGGGACCTTGCGCTTATCGTCTTTTTTGAAGTCCTTCACGATGAGGATGCGGTCGATCATCTCCTGAATGATTTCCTCCTGAAGGGATTCGAGCTTTTCGTTGAACTCTTTCTCGTTGCGAGCGGAGCGCTGCAGGGCGGGCACGCGTGGGCCGATTTCGCGGCGCAGGTCGTCGACGGTGATCACTTTGTCCTCGGCTACAGCTACAACGCCGTTGGCGAAGCGTTGGGCGAGGTTGTCGGTGAGTACCGGCACCGGGGGCGACGCAAGCGGCTGCGCAAAGGTGGCAAGCGGGGATAGTGCGGCAAGAGTGCTGATAATACAGAGCCGGCGGAACATCATGGAGTGGGCGGATTGGGCAAACACGGATGGAATACTTTGCCCACCCTAAGTGGGGCGTTAGATCGGTCAACCGTGGAAACTAAGCTGCGGCTCGGCTCACTCAAACCGTAGGCTCGAACGCTGAGCGATAACAACACACCGGTTGCTCGATGTTTTCGGTAGCCCCAGCCCCTATACGCGAAAAATCGCGCCTAGTTTTTTGCCCAGAACCAAGCTCAGGCCGACGATCGTCACCCCCAGAAAAACCATCGCCCACACACCGAGGGCGCTGGCCATGAACTTGCCGTCTCCAAGTAACTGGAACAGCTCCAGAATCGCTTTGGTGATCGGATAAAAGGCCTGCTTTTGCGCCAGTATCAGCGAGTCGCTTACCTCCAGCATGGCGAAGGCGAATGCCAGAAGGCCGCCAGCAATCAGGTTAGCGGCGATCAGCGGCAGGGTGATGCGGAAAACCGCCTTGAGCGGCGGGCAGCCGAGGTTTTGCGCGGCTTCTTCGAGGGTTTCACTGGTCTGCTGAAAGCCGGCGGCAGCCGAGCGTACCACGTAGGGCAAGCGGCGCACCGAATACGCGATGATTAACAAAATCGTGGGGTCGGCGATTGGGTTAAGGAAAGCGAAGAATTTGCCTTCTTGGCTCATCGCCAAGTAACCGAAGGCGAGCACCAACCCAGGCACGGCCAGCGGCAGCATTGCCATGGTGTCGAGGAGTTGTCGGCCGGCCAGTTTCGAGCGCACCACCACGTAGGCGATGGCGATGCCTAAAACCAAGTCGACGAGCGTGGACAGGCTGGCGAATTTGAGCGAGTTGGCAATGGCTGGAACGGTGAGCGGGTGCCCGAGCGCGAGTTCGAAGTTAGCCAACGTGAGGTGCTGCGGAAACACGCTCGCGTACCAGTCGCTGGCAAAAGCCACCAGCACCACGCCCAGATGCGGAAGCACCGCCAAAAATGTTACGCCGGCAAACGCGGCCGTGCAGCCCAAGGCGGCTAGGAGTGGCAGGGGACGAGGGCCGCCGGAACTGGTGGCCTTGGCCATCATCGCGTGCTGTTGACGGCCAAAAAGGCCTTTGCCCACAGCATAGATCACGGTGGTGCTCACCAGCATTACCGTGACCAGGGCGTAGGGAGCGGGACTGCCGCCGAGGTCTTTGAGTCCGTAAAAAATCTGCACCGCGATCACCCTTGGGTAGTCAAAAATGAGCGGCACGCCTAATTCGGTAAACGCCCAGATGAAGACAATGGTGCCACCTGCGAACAGGCCGGATTGGATCAGGGGCAGGGTGATTTTGAAAAATCGCCGCCAGCCGGTGCAGCCGAGGTTTTGGGCGGCCTCTTCCATGGCGGGGTCTATGTTCGCCAAGGCTGCGGTGGCGTTGAGGTAAATGATGGGGTAGAGCGAAAGGGCGTTGACCACCGCGATGCCCCAAAACGGGCTGGCTGCAAACCAGTCGTAGGTCCAGCCGGCGGGGCGCAACCCGAGTTCGAGGATCAGGGCGTTGAGCGCGCCGTACTGGCCAAAAATCTGTTTGATGCCGATCGCGCCCACGAAGGGGGGCAGGATCATCGGCAGGAGCACCACCGAGCCGAGCAGGGCTTTTAGCGGGAAGCGAAAGCGGTCGCTCAAAAATGCGAGCGGTAGGGCGATGAGGAAGGTGAGGGTGGTCGAGGCGCAGGCGAGAAGGAAGGAGTTGCCCAATCCGCCCAAGTAGATCGGGTCGGAGAGCAGCGCGCCGATGTAGGTGAGCGTCAAATGGCCGTCGGCATCGATGAAGCCGCCTTTGAGGATTTGGCACAGGGGCCAGACGAAGAACGCGGCGAAGAAAATCGCCGTGATCCAAAAAACGATACGGGCAAACGACTGCGACATCGGCGCGAAGTGTGTTCGGGTCGCGCAAGTGCGGGCAAGGGGGAAGTGGGCGGGGTGTTTCAGCTATCCGGCGACCATTTTCTAGTAGGCAGTAACCTTTGAGTTGTCGGATGCATTTGGGGTCAGACTTCTCGGCTTGGTTTATCAGTGCTCATCAGTGCCCATCAGTGGTTAAAAACTCCGTATCCGGATCAACAAACCCGATCCAAGTTAACCACTGATGAGCACTCATACTCACTGATGTAGGAGTGTTAACCTTCGGCAATCCATAGCAGTTTGATCCGACAATTTTCATGTTACTGCCTACTAG
>CANIXX010000083.1 GCA_947471115.1 Opitutaceae bacterium
GAAGGTATTCATGCAGCTCCGACCACGTGGAAAACACCCGCATCTCGCCAGAACCGGGCGGAAGCGGGGACGCACCAAACAGCAGCTTCTCCACGTTGGAGGGAAAATTTGGGTCGGCCAAAATCTCAGGTAAATCGTCGATAAAACAGGTACATCCACAGGCGGCGATCCGAGCGATTTTGTCAGCTTTGGTGACTTCTAAAAATACGTGGGACTCAGGCAATGCGACGCCCTCAGCGTCATGAAACCCGTGTTTGCCCAACCAGCCCCGGGCGGCGGCGTGCAGATCATGCGCCTCGCCTAAAAAGGGGTGGCGCGTCTTATGACTGATGATGAAAACGGGCACACTGTTGCGTCGGCAGGCGGCAAAAAACTCCTTCACTCCGGGAAAAGGTTCAGCGTCGGAGAGGCGTGGTCCGTAAACGTAACCCTGCATCTCGGTCCACAGGGATTCGCGACCGGTGGCGCGCAGGTGGTCGCGGACGGCGGTTTTCGTCATCGCGAGATTGGCCGGAATGAGCCCGCGTTCTAGAGCCACGCGGTGAAAAATCGCGTCGTAACTGACCAGAGTGTTATCGAAATCGACCCCGAGAACCATAATCAGCGGTTGAGAACCGTCCGGATGCGCTGGGTGATTGCTGGAGCGGTAAGGCCGAAGTGCTCACGCGCCTCATCCTGGTCGCCAATTTCATGGTAAAACTGGTCGGGCGAGCCGAGCCGAAGGAGGCGCGAAGACGGCTGCGGGTAATCGGCGAGCCATTCAGCAACCGCGCTGCCGAAGCCACCGAGCACGCTGTGTTCCTCCATAGTTACAACCAGCGGATAAGCAGCAAAGCACCGTTGCAGGGTCTGCACATCAAGCGGCTTAACCGTGGGAAAACTAATCACCTCGGCCTTGATGCCGCAGGCGGCGAGTGTATCAGCCACTTGAAGCGCGATCGGCAGCAACACCCCGCTGACGAGCAGGCTTAGGTCGGTACCGGGACGCAAAGAACGGGCCTGCCCGATGGCCAAATCAGCCAAGGGCGCGGGGTGCACCAGCGGCTCACCCTTTTTGCCAATGCGCATGTAGGCGGGTCCGGTGAGCTTGAAACAGTCCGCCAGCAGCGCGCGGACCTCGACGGCATCGGCCGGGGTCAACACTGTCATTTCGGGGAGCAGACGGAGCATGCCGACCTCTTCGCAGGAGTGGTGGGTGGCACCGAGAGAGGCGTAGGCCAAGCCGGCACCGGTGCCGACGATGGTGACGGGCAGGTTGTGATAACACAGATCGACGCGGATTTGCTCGATGCAGCGGTAGGTGACGAAGGGCGCGATGGTGTAGCAGACGGGGCGAAAACCACATAGGGCCAGACCGGCGGCAACGCCGATCATGTTGGCTTCGGCCACGCCGCAGTTATGAAAACGATCCGGGCAGCGCTCCTTGAACTCGTCGAACAGGCGGTTACCGATGTCACCCGAGAGCAAAACAATGCGCTCATCGGCGACAGCGAGCTCGGTGATGGCTTTAGCGAAGGCGTTTCTCATGGGGTTTGGAGGTGCTGGGCTGCTTGGGTAACTTCTTCGAGGGTCGGGATGCGGTAGTGCCAGTTGTTATCATCCTCCATAAAGGGGACGCCTTTGCCTTTGATCGTGTGCGCGATGATGGCGCGGGGGCGGCCGGTGGCCTCACCACGAGGCGCAAGCGCTGCGGCAAGCGCAGGAATATTGTGTCCGTCCAACTCGATCGCATCCCAGCCAAAAGCACTCCATTTGTCGCGCAACGAGGCCAGACCGAGGACCTCGTCGCTGCGGCCGGTGGCCTGCCACTTGTTGTAGTCGATCACCACGGTAAGGCGGCCCAGTTGTTTGGCCGAAGCGAACAGCGCGGCCTCCCAGACTGAGCCCTCGTTGCATTCGCCATCACTGAGCACGATGAGTGTGCGGTAATCGAGGTTTTGAATACGCCCTGCGAGCGCGAGTCCGCAGCCGACGGGCAAGCCATGCCCCAGAGAACCCGTGGCGAGTTCAACCCCTGGAACGACGTGAGGCGCGGGTTGTTCAGCCAGGTGGCCACCATGAGTGGCAAAAGTATCAAGCCACGCTTCAGGGAAAAAGCCTCGTGCAGCTAGCGCGGTGTACAGCGCTGGGGCGGCGTGGCCTTTGCTGAGGATAAAGCGGTCGCGGCCCGGGTGGCCGGACTCGGCGGGGTCGATGCGCAGGGCGCTCCAGTACGCGGCCACCATAATGTCGATACACGAAAGCGAGGAACCCAGATGCGGTGCCCCCGAGCGGTGGGACATTTGCACCACTTGGTAACGAAGCTGGGCCGCGAGGTTGGCCAGTTGCTCGTTGGGAGCACCGAAGGGAATGGTACTGGGGCGGGCGGAATTGGGGAGGGTGTTCACGCGGTGAAAAGGGGGAAATGAATCATGGCATGAACAATCTCGCCGGAGCGCATGCGGCTGACGGCATCGTTCACGTCTTCTAGCCCGAGACGGTGCGAGACAAAGCGCGACACATCGAGGCGACCATCGCGGATCATGCGAATGAGGCGGGGAATATCGTCGGAGGGTTGGCTACCGCCACCTTGGGAGCCGGTGAGGGTTTTACCAAAATGGAGGGGGAGCGTGTTAATGGAAATCTTTTGGTCGTGAGCCATGACACCAAAGATAACGCATCGTCCTTTGGGGCCGGTGAGCGCGAAGGCTTTTTCGATCACGGAAGGAAGACCTGTGCCGTCAATTACTACATCGGCTGGGCCGCCGAGGATCGCCTGCACTTGGGCGGGGAAATCTTCGTGCAAGGAATTGATGGTGTGGGTGGCACCGTGAGCGCGCGCAAGGGCAAGTTTGTGGTCATGGATGTCGACAGCGATGATCGGATGCGCGCCGGCAAGATGGGCACCCAAGATGACACCAAGGCCAATGCCGCCACAGCCGATCACCACCACCGATTCGGCGATCCGCACCTGCGCATCGCGGGTCACAACACCGAAGCCGGTGGTGAGGGTGTCGGCGAGAAGCGCGCAGGTCTCGAAATCAAGATCGGAGGGGACAACCGTGAGGCGGTTTTCCGAGACAATGCTGTAGCGTTGGAAGGTGGTGATGTTGCCGGCGTTGACGCCCGATCCGTCGCTGCGCCGGTAGGTGCTCCCGCCGGACTCGATGCCACGGCCCGGACGCCAGTGGGCGACCACCCGGTCGCCGGGCTTGACGTGGTGGACCTCGGGGCCGATCTCCCGAACCACACCACCCGCCTCGTGGCCGAGCAGATGCGGCAGGTATTTGTCTGGTCCTTTTGCGCCCTGGATTTCGCCGATCTGGGAACCGCAAATCCGGGTTGCGGCAATCTCCACTAGCACTTGGCCGTGGCGGAGAATGGGCAACTCAACTTCGGTGATTTCGAGGGGGCGGCGTTGCTCCACCAAAATCGCAGCTATGGTTTTCATTAGCGGGTAAGCGAGGTTGACTGCACGCTTGGGCGAAGCCTCAGGCTTTGATCGCCTGCTTCATCATGGTCTTGATATTGTAGCAGCGTTCCTCGTCCCTCAGGCGGCCGTCACGGTAGGCGGCGATCACCTCGGTGATGCCGTCCTCGACGGTGAACTTCGGCGCAAACCCGGTCGCGAGGAGCTTTTTAGAGGACAAGCGGTAGGAGCGCGGGTCGTTGGAAGGAGTGACGGTGATCTCGGCGGGCACGTGTTTTTGCACGCGCTCGGCGATGTCCAAAATGGAGATGTTTTCGAACCCGGCGTTGAAGATGCCGGGGTGGACTTTGCCCACGGCTAGGAAGTGGTGATACACGCGAATCATGTCGCGCAGATGAATGTTGGGGCGGGTCTGGTCGCCGCCGAAAACAGTGATCTTACCCTTGGTGAGCGCAGCCATCGTCAGGAGGTTAACCGAGAGATCCAGGCGCATGCGCGGAGAGTAACCACAGACGGTGGCGGGGCGCACGATGTTGACGCAGATGCGGTCGGCGTAGCTGAGTAGCACGCGCTCGCTGATCATCTTGGTCTTGTTGTAGTCGGAGATCGGAACCAGCGAGAGCTCCTCGGTGACCTCGGGCTCGTCTTTAACGCCGTAAACGCTGCCCGAGCTGGCGTGGATAAATTGGGGGACTTTGTGGGCGATGGCGCGCTCGACCAGCAGCATGGTGGCAAGGGCGTTAACCTCCCAGTTGAGCTTCGAATCGAGGTCGGCGCAGGGGTCGTTGGCGACGTTGGCCAAGTGCAGAATCGCATCCATGCCGGCCATGGGAACGCGGTCCGCGTTGCGTATGTCTTCTTTGATTACGGTAAGTCGTGGGTGAGCCGGCAAGTCGTTGCCGAACCATTGGAGGTCGACCACGGTAACGGTGTGGCCGGCTTCGAGAAGACTGAGCGTGAGAGGGGTGCCAACATAGCCACAGCCGCCAGTAAGAAGGATGTTCATGCGTTCGGGGTTAACGAGGGGCGAGTAACAGGTAAAAAGTTGGTAAATATATAATTAGAAAGCAAGCATCGACATGCCGCCTTTTAGTAAACGGGCCTTTCGGATGGGCTCGGAATTACCCACGATGCGCACCGACTGCGCGCCGGCGAGCTGGCCCATAAAGGTCGCCACGTTGAGCGGCACCTTGCTCGCGGCTGCAAGACTGGCGACCGCGCAGAAGGCGTCGCCCGCACCCACGGTATCCACAACTTGGCGCTCAAAAGGCGGGCAAGACGAGATGTCTTTCACGCAGTTGCGGCCAAGCGTTTCGTGCGAGCCGCGGGTGAGCCACGCGTAGCTGCTGCCGAGTTGGCGGGCGAGCTTGGTGAGCTCCTGGCCATAATCCAAATCGCGTGCTCCTACGGCGAGCTGGAGCTCGGCCTGGTCGAGGGTGAAGATGTTGGCGCGGCGGTAGCGGCGGTTGATGATGTTATAACCGTGATTGTTGCTGTTCGTCTGGCAGTTCACGGCGAGGAAGCGGGCCTTGTCCTGCACGTGCTCACGGACCACGTCCTCCATCAGCCCGTGGCCGAAATCCATCACCAGCACCAGGTCGTAATTTTCGATATACTCGTCGATGCGGCGGATGACCGCCTGCTGTAGCTCGGGACTGGGTTTTTCCTTGTCGATGTAGTTAACCGAAAAAAGCTTGGTTAACTCCTTGCCCTCGATGCGGGGCTCGACGAAACGCTGCTTGACGATGGTCGTAAAGTCGGGGCTGCGGATGATGGCGTCGCCATCGGGCTCGATGAACTCGGCCAGCGTGCTATCGAGCCAGGGCTCGGTGCCAGCCAGGCTGATCAGCTTAACGTGAGGAGTGAATTCGCGCATGTGCCGGTACACCGCGAGGGCACCGCCCGCCTGCATATCGTCGGCCATGTGGCGACCGGAGAGGATGCGGTTTTTGGAGGTCAGGCCCTGAACCTCGACGGTGGTGTAGCGGTCGAAAATGAGGTCGCCGATGATCAGCACGCGCATCTTGGAAAAGCTGTCCACGATCTGGCGAAAGCGGTCGGAGCTGCACTCGGAGGCGACGGCGCGGCAGAACGCCTTCACGTTGGGCGGATAGGGCTCGAAGTGGGAGTTGAGCAGGCGCGTGGAGCTGAAAACAATGGAGCCAACGTAGCGCACCTGACCGCCCACCCGCGCCACCGCCGCAAGGTCATCGGCGATGTTACCGGTGACGTCGTTGGCGGCGTTGGCGTATTCGCGGCCCTTGCAATAAAAGTGGGGCGACACGCACTCGATCGCCTCGACGGCGGCGGGGTACGGGACCACCACGACGTAGTCCACGGGCGAAAGCGCGGCGATCCAGCGTGAACGAAGCTGGTCGTTAAAATAGGGGCGGCCCGGGCCCTTGTTGACGTGCTCCTCACCGGTGATCGTGACTACCAAGACATCACCCAGAGCGCGCGCTTCCTCGAAGTGTACGATGTGCCCGGGGTGAATCATGTCGAAGGTGCCATGGCAGTGGACGACGGTTTTTCCCGAGGCGCGAAGATCGGCGCAGAGGGTCGCGGCTTGCGCGAAGGGGATGATTTTTTCGTTGGCCATGGCGGGGAGCGGCTGGAAGCGCGTCGGGGTTAACTGGAGGCGTCTGGAGGTAAAAAAGCCTCAGGGCTTGTGGATGTAGTCGAGCGGCTGCGTGCGCAGCGTTTCAAAGTGGGCGGCCACCCAAGAAACCGTCTCACGTAACCCGTCTTCGAGTGAGACGGTCGGAGTCCAGCCGAGGGATTGGCGGGCCTTGGTGCTATCGAGGGTGTAAGCGGCGTCTTTGCCGGGGCGGTCATCGACGATGTCCACCACGCGGTCGAAGTCGGCGCCGAGGAGTTGGCAAAGCGTTTTAACCAAATCTCGGATACTGATGAAGCGGTCGGTGGAAAGGTGGTAGCACTCGCCTGCGGGCGCGTTGCGGGCGATGGCGAGGGTGGCACGGGCCACGTCGTCGATGTGAATAAAGGAACGCACCGAATGGCCGCCGCCATGGAGCGGGAGGCGCTGGCCGAGCTGGATCGAGAGCAGCGTGCGCGGGATGATGCGGTAGAGTTGCTGGCCG
The DNA here is from genome assembly GCA_947471115.1 of Opitutaceae bacterium. Taxonomy (GTDB): domain Bacteria; phylum Verrucomicrobiota; class Verrucomicrobiia; order Opitutales; family Opitutaceae; genus Rariglobus. The sequence goes on from CANIXX010000083.1 coordinate 6,511, forward strand.
GCACCGTAGACGTTGGCGGCGCGCGTCCAGACGACGGGGAAACCGTAATTGGCAAAAAACGTGCGCAGGTGCAGGTCGCAGGCGGCGCGCGAGGCGGCGTAGGGCGTGCTCGGGTTGAAGGGTGCGTTTTCGGTGATGACGCCGGAGGTGGTGCCGTACACTTCGGGAGTGCCGACGTGCACGTATTTTTTGAGCCACGTGCGGCGGCGCAGCGCCTCGTGCAAGCGGAGGTTGGCCATGACGTTGGTCTGGTACCAGTGCTCGGGATTGAGCCAGCTCTGGGCGACCATGCCCTGGGCGGCAAAGTTCACCACCATCGACGGCGCGAACGCATCGAGAGCGGCCATCAGTCGGTCGGGATCCTGGTTGAGGTCGGCCTGCACGAAGCGCCACCGCGCCTGCGCCTCGGTGGGCAACCAGCGGTAGGGCAAGAAACTGGCGGACGGCTCCTGCGAGCGACTCAGCCCCAGCACCTCCAAGCCCTCCGCGAGGCAGTGACGGGCAAAGCTGGCCCCCGAAAAGGAATTGCTACCGATGATGGCAATGCGTTCGGACATGGGAACGGCTGGGTGGTTAATGGGAACTGCGGACGGTGCTGGAGCGGGCGCTGGGGGCGTCAGGAGTCCAACCGCGCGGGTGCTGCGAGAGCTCCTGCATGAGCATGTGGCCGATCATGACCTGGAGGTCTTCAGCCACCTGCATGTCGTCGACTGGAAAATGGATCGGGTGGTCGGCCAGCGTGAGGCACTTGCCGCCGGAAAAACCGAGAATCGCGTAACTCGTCATGTTCAGCTCGCGGGCGCGTTCGAGGGCTTTGACGATATTGGGCGAGTTGCCGCTGCCGGAAAACGCCAGTAGAAGGTCGCCGGGCTCGGCCAAGACTGAGAGTTGTTGGGAAAAAATGTCCGCGTAACCGATGTCGTTACCGAGGCAGGTCATCACGGCCGAATTAGAGGTCAGGGCGGTGACGCGCAGGCCACGCCCATCGGTCTTGGCCACGCCGTAGAGGAAGTCATTGGCCAGGTGAATGGCATTAGCGGCACTGCCGCCATTGCCACAAAGGAACACCTGACGGCGATCCTGCCAGCAACGGCGTAGCGCGTCGGCCAGATCAGCGACGTCGGACCAATCGTGGTTTTTCCAAGCGGTCTCCAACGTGTCGTGATAATGACGGACAAACTCAGGAACGACCTTGGACTTAGGTGAGGAGCGAAGGCGGGCGTGTTTGGCGAGGGTAACCATAGAGAAACCCTATTAAGCAAAGCTCAGGCCAAATTTAACATAATCACGCAAACAACTAATATAAAGTAACTTAAACTTCAATAAAAAGCCAAGTAGGGTAAACACCCCAATATGCCCCCAAAGGGTGGCAGATTTTGCCGCCACAGGCGGGCTACCGCGCTAGCGCTTAACTCGCCGACTGTACCCGCACGCCGTCTACCCGATCATTGCGCCCCGTGCGGAACACCCCGTGATCGGCCGCCAAAAAAGCCAACAGCCCAGCAGCTTCCTGCGGCAAGCCTAGGCGCTTGAGCGGAACATTATGCAGTGAACGAGTATTTCCCTCGGCCTTATATAAATTCAGGAATCAAAGCCCGCGATGACGGCGAATTAGCCGCCATGATTTCAGTGATCAGGCTTTCAATTTTATCGCCCGAACGCGGTATCGAAAAATTAAAGGCGCGGTTTTGACTGGCGATCTGCAAGGCGGCGAAAAGCTCGGGCTGCTCGTGCAGCCGCAGCAGCTGATTAGCCAGTGCCACAGCATCGCCGGCTTGGAACAGCAGGCCATCGACCCCGTCTGTAACAATTTCCTTGGCCCCACCCGTCCCCGACGTGATCACCACCAGTCCGGCCGCCATGGCCTCGACATGGGAAATGCCAAACGGCTCCTCCACAATAGTCGGAAAAACCAACACGTTCGTGCGCGCCAAAAGAGAAGTCAGGCGGGTACGGTCGAGGAAACCGGTGAACGCCAAACGGTCGGCAAAACCGTGGGTGACGGCAACCCCCTTGAGCGTATCGAGTAGCTCCGGCTTGGTGCACTCCCCCGCAATCTCACAGGTAAAATCGATCTCGCGCGAGGCGAGATGCGCCAACGCTTCAACCAGTGTGTGCACGCCTTTAAACGTCATGACCAGGCCTACGAAACATATCCGCAAACGGGCCCGATCTGGCAGATTGAGTTTGAAAAAGCGGTCCACCCGTGCCCCCGGATAAATCACGTCCACCCGTCCCGCTTTGTAGCCGAGCGACTGGACTTTGCGCGCATTCCAATGGCTGCAGGAACCGATCCAATAGGTGCCACCCACCGGCAGCTCCTCGACCCTGTATCCCGGAGCGATATTACCCAGCGCTTGTAACACCGGCAAATTATGGGCGAACGCGGTCTGGATGACGTTCGCACCGAGGAAATCCAGGTTGCCGGCAAACACGACATCGGGTGCCAACTCATGAATCGCCTGCTCGATGCAGGCTCGGTTGTGGGCGTCGCACGCCATGAGTTCCACTGGGTCGTTGATCGACTCGGGAATCCCCTTTTTCCACGTGCCCTTCATCCGGAGCAGGCGCTTCACGGCGGGCTCCAAAGCCAGCTCTTCGTCGTTGGGGGTCTTGGCCAATGCCGGAATGCTGCTGGCCAACACCCGCACGGTGTGGCCACGCGCCGTCAGATAATGAGCAAACTCCCACATCTTACGTCCGTAGCCGCCCAGCTCCTCCGGCGGAAAGAGATTGGTAACCATCAGGATTTTACGCGGTTTTTCGGCCTGCGGCAGAGGCAACAAACCGGCGTATTCATAGTAATTATGCAGGTCGGGATGTGCAGCGAATGCGTCATGCAAGCGGTCGTAGAGCTCAACGGCCTCGGCGGGCAACGGCCCTATCCGGCGCAACTCCTCTAAATAAAGTAAGGTTGAACCGGAATCTCCCTTCCCAAGGGTGGCCGCTGCTAACGCAATGAGCGCTCCCGCGTGATTTCGATCCAGCCCGACCGCCCGCTCAATCGCGCGGAACTGCAAATCGGCGAGTTCCTGCGCGTCAGCCAGCTCGGCGCAAGTGAGGCATTCATCGGCTGAACGCGCCGACTCAATCGCCCGGCCAAGATTCGCTGCGACGAAGTCGGTGAGGGACGCGGCAGCGGCTTGGCTAAGAAGTGCAGCTGGGGTTTCGAGGCGGTAATGGGCCGAGCACGTGGCGTCCGCATGGTAACCGAACTGGGCCAACGTTTCCTTGAGGGCGGCCGTGGGTTCCTTCGGCAGCAGCAACCGCTTAAAATAACGGCCTAACAAACAGGATTTCACCTCATCCTCGGTTCCCTCGATCCAGAGGAAATCCACCGTTCCGTCGGTGTTGATCACCGGCATCTCGGCGACAGGGGCAAAGCGCAGGCGAGGGAGGTCGGCCAACTTGTCCAGCGCGGCGGGATTATCACACCAGACGGTCACACCGAGGCTAGTACGGTGCGCTTCCTGAACGACCTGGTAGGCGGCAAAGCGCTCGCGGACACAGACGTCGATATCCTCGCGCCGAAAGCGCACACTCAAGTCGGCACGTTCTCCTTCTAAATCGTAGCGGGGGTTAACCTTACCACTATGGACGAGATCGAAAACCTCTTGCATTTTAACCGCTGGAGAGTGGTTGGCGAACAGCTCCGCTTGTCCAGCGCGACGGATCACGGCGGCCTCGTCGGGATGCGCGAGGTAATAGCGGATTTTTTCGATGAGCTCATCAACCGAACCCCAGGTGACGAGGTGCTTGCCGTCCTCAAAAATGCGCGAAAGGCCGGAAGCCGGCGCGAGCCGGTCGGTGAGGAGAAAACCGCCTGCGCCGAGCGACTCAAAGACACGCAGGTTAAGGTCACCGTTGAGGCTGACGTTGAGGGTGATCTGGGAGTCCGCGTAGATATCGGCGGCTTTGGCGTTAGAACCGCGCAGGATTTCGAGGGGCAAGCCGGCATTGCGCACCTTATCAAGAGCGTAGCGGCGGAACGGGTGATGGCGGCCAACCTGGCCGACAAACGTGAGCGGGTTGCTAGGCCGGGCACACACCTCGCGTGGCAGGAAGGAAAAATCGACGGCGGGGATCCAGTGTACGTTTTTTAGCCCCGCCTCCATCAGGAAATGGGCGTGGTGGCGCGTATGATCCATGATGATGTGCGTAAACGGCTCAGACAGGGCGTAACGAATCACGCGCTCCAAGGGGTTACCCATGTGATGCGTATCACCTACGATCAACACCTTAGGGCATTTTAACTTAAAGAGATTCCGTGGGCAGCAGCGCAAACTGGCGTCAATCTTGATGATCAAAAGCTCGGGCTTGGCCAACCCAGAGGTAGCTCGAATGAAATCGGAAATATCGAACTCGCCCAACGGGCACTGGACGACGGTGGGCCGCCCGCCGGTGGACTCGCTAGACGCATCTGGACCGCAGAACACCTCGTTGGCCGAAAACAGCGGCGCGCGGTAGTTATCGCGCTGCGCCAAAAAGAACAGGAGCGTTTGCGGGGCAACGGGTAATGCGGCGGAAGGAGTGGCGTGTGGGGTGCTCATACGATTTCAAAAATAAAGGTCAGGCACAGGCTTAGGGAATTTGAGTTGGTTCCTACCAAAGCAAACCCCATTCCACACATCACAATCCACACTTATCACATTATAAGGTATAAACTTAAAAAATATTTAAGCTACCCAATCGTATCAGCTAGGCGGAGGAAGCGGACAAACCGAAGGACCTGAGGCAATTATTACCGGGTGCCGAGCAACCGCGTCACCGCAAAGGGCGCATTTCCGTTTTTTTTATCGTTTGCCTGTAAAAACCTGCGTTCGGGTTTTCGGGCGCTCGAAACTTTTGGGGACAAAAAATCGAACAAGTCGGCCACCCTGTTCTTCGCATCCTGATTGAGGCAGTTTTCTATGAGGAATAACCAGTGTTAGACGGAGCAACTAAACCCACCCTCTCCGGCTTCAAGTAGGGAATCGGTTAAACCCGAACTCCTGAGTTGGCGGCGATGAGCTGGCGCAAGATGCTGGAGCAGATGATCGTGAGTGAATCCCCGAGGTGCACTAAATAGTGCTTCGAGTGGGTGAATGAACGGTCAGATGCCCAGCAGGTTGCGCCAGATCGCGCCGACCAACTCAGGAGTTCGGGTTGAAGGTAGAGTCGTAATAACCGGCAAGTAACACTCCATTATTAACCCGAATACCTGCCTTCACGCACTGATAGATTCCTCACGTTCATTCTGCGTAAGTCCGCTTTATTCTTACGTGCGCTAGATGACCTAAATTACGGGAAAAGAACTTAATAGCATATCATCCTGTATTCCTAAAAAACAAAGCGCATTAAAATACCTAAATAAACATTACGGTGTCTTAAAATTTATCCCAAAGCAGAAATTCGGAAAAAACACAGGCAATCCACCGTTTTTTAAGTTATGACCTAAAACAGTTTAGAACTTACAGATGGCGACTACTTCAATTCTTGCATTATGCTC
>CANIXX010000084.1 GCA_947471115.1 Opitutaceae bacterium
GGCCTCATTCGGCCCCAGTCACCGCGTCGCTCCCGTTTTGGTTAAACCCACTTTAATCGTATGGATGAAACCGCTTTTTTCCCCCCAGCGCATGTTAGCCGCTGGTTGGCATGGCCGGTAGCCGTAGCCTGCCGCCTCCTTTACCGCATTCGCGTGCTCAACGCCGAGCGCGTGCCGCAGGCGGGTGGGGCGCTGCTCGTCGCCAACCACTTGTCCTACATGGACGTCATCGTGCTTCAGGTAGCTTGCCCGCGGCCCATTCGCTACGTGGGGCATGAAACCTTTCTGAAACAAAGCTGGTTTTTCCGTCTGATTTTTAATCTCACCGGAACCATCCCGGTCTCCCAGACCAGTGCGCTCGAAACGGTTCGCCGCGTCACCTTGGCGCTCCAAGCCGGTGAACTCGTGCTGGTTTTCCCGGAGGGTGGGATCTCGCGCACGGGGCAACTCATGAAGTTGGAACGCGGCTTCGAGCTGATGGCGCGTAAAGCAGGGGTTCCCGTCATTCCCGTGGCGCACGATGGCCTCTGGGGCTCGGTGTTTTCGTTTTCGGACAACAAGTATCTTTTTAAATCACCGCGGCTCATGCGTTCGGCCGTCTGCGTGGCCTGGGGCGAGCCGATTCCCGCCGAGCGCGCGCAGGCGGGTGAAGTGCGCCATGCGCTCTTGGACTTGGGCTGCGCGGCCTATGACGAGCGGCCTCAATTAAAACGCAATTTAGGCAACGAGATCGTTCGCCGCCTGGGCCGTAACCCGCGTTCGGTGGTCATGGTTGATCGCACGGCGGCCCGTCGTGAGTTGACCGCTGCTCAGCTCTTTGCGGCTGCAGCCGCCTTGTCGGTTCATTTGCGCCGGAGCGTGCCGGAACGACGCGTGGGCATCGTGCTGCCGCCGGGGGCTGGCGCGACCATCGCCAACCTTGCGGTGCTCTGTGCAGGCAAAGTTCCGGTGAACCTCAATTTCACCGCCGGCCGCGCCGCCATCGAGGCGAGCCTGCGTATGGCGGGGCTAAAAACGATCATCTCCGCCGACGCGATGCGGGCGAAAATCACCGGCTTTCCGTGGCCCGAATCCACGCTGGATTTAACCTCGGTGTTTCAACAAATCGGCGGCAAACGCGCGCTGTTGCCCTGGTATTTGGCCGCCTTGATTTTACCCAACCAATGCCTGCCATGGCTCCTGCGTTTGCCGGATCGCGGTGACAACGAAGAGGCGGGCCTGCTCTTTACCAGCGGCACCTCAGGCGAGCCCAAGGGCGTGGTGCTGAGCCACCGCAACATCTTGGCCAACTGCTGGCAATTTTCCACGCTCTCCCTGTTTCCGCCCTCGGCCGTGATGTTGAGCTGCCTGCCGGTTTTCCACAGTTTCGGTTTCACCGTGAACATGTGGTACCCACTGCTGCGCGGCTGCCGCTCGGTGTCGGTTCCCAGTCCGCTGGAAACCCAAAAGATCATCGATGCGATTCGCGAGGAGGCGGTCAGCGTGATGGTGGGCGCCCCCACGTTTATGCGGCCCATCTTCAAAAAAGCGGTGCCCGCCGATCTTCGTTCACTGGAGATCCTTGTTTCCGGCGCCGAGCGCTTGCCGGTCGACCTGTACGAGGGATTTCTGGGCAAGTTCCACCTCAGCGTCCTCCAGGGCTATGGGATGACGGAGGCCTCGCCGGCGACCAATGTGAACCAGCCCGATCCCGTTTTGCCCACCGACACTGCGGCCGCGCAGCAGGGCAAGCGCTTTGGCTCGGTCGGGCGCATGATGGCCGGCATGACCGCCCGGGTGTTTAACCCCGAGACGCTGGAGCAATTGCCGCTGGGCGCGACTGGTGTGGTGGCGTTCCGCGGAGCAAACCTGTTTAGTGGCTATCTCGACAACCCGAAGAAAACCGCTGAGGTGTTTCACGACGGCTGGTACCTGACCGGTGACCTCGGGCGCTTCGATGAAGACGGTTTTCTTTTTATCGAGGGACGCCTTTCGCGTTTTTCTAAAATTGCCGGCGAGATGGTGCCGCATGGCAACGTTGAGCAGGCCCTGATCGAGGGCTTCGCGCTCAATCAAGACGAGGGTTATCCGCTGGTTGTAGTCGGGATGGCCGACGCAAACAAAGGCGAACAGCTTGTGATCCTTACCACCAGCGACGAGCTCACGGTGGAGCGAGTTCGTGTGAAGCTCGCCGCCGCCGGTTTGCCGAATCTGTGGGTGCCCAAGGTGGTGCTGCGCGTCGACCAGATCCCCGTCTTGGGCACAGGCAAACTCGACCTCAAGGGCTGCAAGGATATCGCGCAGAAAAACACCTCCGCGGCGCCTTCGGGCGGCTAGCCGGAAACATGCGAACGGGCAGGACGAATCTTTTGCATTCCCACCTGCCCGACCTGCGCTCATCGCTAGGCCATGTCTTTTTCTTCTCTCGGCCTGACCGCGCCACTGCTCCAAGCCATCGCCGAGCGCAATTACCTCACGCCCACGCCGATTCAAACCGCCGCCATTCCCGCCATCCTGCGCGGAGGCGATGTCTGGGCCTCCGCACAAACCGGCTCAGGTAAAACCGCAGCCTTCACCTTGCCTCTGCTGCAAACCCTCTCCGCCACCCCGCGCGGTCGCGGCCGATTTGTGCGTGCGCTGATTCTGGTACCCACGCGCGAGCTCGCCACCCAAATCGGCGAAGCCATTTTTGCCTACGGACGCCATTTGCCCGGTGCCGAGTCGTTTAAAACCATGGTCGTCACCGGTGGCGTTTCCATCAATCCGCAGATGATGGCGCTCAGCGGCGGCGCCGACATCATCGTGGCCACACCCGGGCGTCTACTCGATCTGGTCGATCACAACGCCGTGGCGCTGTCAGCTGTGCAGACCCTGGTGCTCGACGAAGCCGACCGGCTCTTCTCGCTGGGTTTTGCCGACGAGCTTGCGCGTGTCATCGCCCTGCTCCCCGCACGCCGCCAGAACCTGCTTTTCTCAGCCACCTTTCCTCCGGCGGTGTGGAAACTCGCGGAGAATCTTCTGCTTAATCCCACGCGCATCCAAATGCCCGCGGCGCCCACCGACACGCCCGACATTCAGCAACGCGCCTTCGAGGTCGACGCGCCGCTGCGCACCCAACTCCTGCGCAATCTCATCGAGCTCAACGGTTGGACCCGCGTGCTGGTTTTTGTCGCCACCAAGTACACCACCGAACACGTCGCCGAAAAACTGCGACGCGCTGGAATCGACTCGGCCGCGCTTCACGGCGAACTCAGTCAAGGCGCACGTACGCAGGCGCTGGCGGACTTTAAGGCAAGCCGGGTGCGCGTGCTGGTCGCCACCGATGTTGCCTCGCGCGGCATCGACATTACCAGCCTGCCCGTGGTGGTGAACTACGACCTGCCACGCTCGCCTGCCGATTACGTTCACCGCATCGGTCGCACCGGGCGCGCCGGTGAAAGCGGAGTCGCGGTGAGCTTTATCAGCGCGGAAACCGATGCGCATTTCCGTCTCATCGAGAAGCGGAACCGGCTGGCTATTGTACGTGAACAACTCGAAGGGCTGGAGCCAGCCGAAGTCATCGTGCCGGCCGCGCCGAGCACGGGCGGCGTCAAGGGAAAGGGCAAAAGCAAGAAGGACAAACTGCGCGAAGCCGCGGGCTTGCCCCCGACAACGCCGTCATCAAGTGCCGGGAAATCGGCCGCTGCGCCGTTGGCCGAGGAGCCCAAGGAGTATTTCTCCTGGTCGCCGCGCTTGCCGCCGCGCCGCCGCTAAAGCGTCAGGCGGGAGCCAAAGATGGAGCCTATGCTGGAACCGCTGCCTGTGGACGGTTTCACCCGCATTAAAATCCCTTGAAAACGAGCACCTCCAGCTACTTGCCGCCGCCCGTCGCCTGCGAACGGCTGGACGCCCTGCTCGCACGGTTTGGCGGAAGTTATCTTGATTCGAAAAACGTTGAGGTAGAGTCAGGCGCAACGTCCGCAGCCAACCGGGTTGCACAGTTGCCAGGCGGCCGGGTTTTTGGCTCCGGCACTGTGCTCGCCCCCGATGGAAGCTCAGTGGCCAACGATGTATCCACTGATTTCGGCGGCCCCGCCGATTCACATTGGCTCCTCGGTTACACTCGGATCCGGCCACCGGTTCGAATTGCGGGGGCGACGGCGGTAGTCGCGGTCAATCTCGGCACCCGATATTGCCACTGGCTGCTTGAGGAGCTGCCGAGGCTGCTGGCGCTAGAGCGATCTGCGGGAACCGGAATTATTGTCAGTCAGCGTGCGCCGTTTATTCGCGAAGCCTTTGATTTGGGGCGTTTTTCAGGCCCGATTTTGGCGGTTGGGCGGCATACGCATTTTGAGTGCGAACAGCTTTTGATTCCACCGCTCACGGGGAGGGCAGGGGAGCCGAGCCCACTTGGGGTCAAACGGGTGGCCGAGTTTGCCGCACCCTGGCGGGGGACGGTGTCTGTTTTTGGAGATAAGATCTACGTGAGTCGCGAAAACGCCGGACGCAGGCGCGTACTCAACGAAGCTGATTTATGGCTGCACCTGGAGGCGCGTGGGTTCACAAAATTGCGGCTCGAGGAGCTCTCTTGGCGGGACCAGATCAACGCCTTCGCCCATGCCCGCGAAGTGGTGGCACCGCATGGAGCGGGGTTGGCCAACCTCGTTTTCAGCCCAGCGGTCACGCGGGTGGTGGAATTTTTCCACCGCGATTATGTTAACCCCTGTTTCACCCGCCTAGCCGAGCTAAAGAACCTCGATTACCACGTCGTGATACCCGCTGGACCGGATGCGATCCGTCACGAACCGCAGGGTAACCGCCTCGACCTTCATGCCGACGTGCCGGCAATCCTCGCCGCGCTGCGAAAAAACTAGCGCCGACTCGGGCATTTCCGACCTTGCAGGGCAGGGGGAGTCTCGGTGTGGTTTCAACCTTTCCATGTCCACCGCCGTCACCGATCTCATCCCGCACCGGCCGCCCTTTCTGTTTGTCGACGATATCGTCGCCGAAACCGCCGACAGCCTCACCGCCCGCCGCACTTGGCGGGCCGAGGAGGATTTCTACAAAGGGCATTACCCCTCTGCGCCCATCACGCCCGGCGTTCTGCTGTGCGAGTCGGTGTTTCAAACCGGCGCCCTGTTCATGGCCAAGCAGGCGCTGGCCGCCGGAGCCAAACCCGGCGAGGGCGTACCGCTGTTGGCCAAGATATCCGACGTGCGCTTCCGCAGCCCCATTTACCCCGGCGACACGATTCTCATCGAGGTGAAGAAAAAGGAAGTGGTCGGCGCCTTCACCATGATGACTGGTGCGATCAAAAAGGCCGATGGCACCCGGGTGCTTACGGTCGAATTCGCCGTGGCATGGAAAACGCCCGAGGGTGGCGCCGCCGCCGCTCAACAGCAGCAGCAGCAACAGCAGTAATGAGTGATTTCTTAAATCTCACCGGCAAGACCTTCGTGGTCCTGGGTGTCGCCAACAAAAAGAGCGTTGCCTGGTTAACCGCCAAAACGCTGGAGGAGCAGGGCGCGGTCGTGGTTTACAGCGTGCGCAGTCCCGCCCGTAAGGCGTCCTTGGAAACCACCTTGGCGGGCAAGCCGGTTTTCGTGTGCGACGTGGAGCAGGAGGGCGCACCCGCCCGCCTCGCCGCTGACGTCGCCGCCGCTGGGTTTAACGCGATCCACGGCATCGTCCATTCGATCGCCTTCGCCAACTACAGCGAGGGATTTAAACCGTTTCACGAAACCAAGCGCGCGGACTTCCTTCAGGCGACCGCCATCTCGGCGTTTTCGCTCGTGGAGGTGGCTAACGCGTTCAAGCCCCTGCTGGTCAAAAACGCCTCGGTGGTGACCATCGGCATCTCCTCGTTACAGGTGACGCCCGACAACTACGGCTACATGGGGCCGATCAAGGCCGCCCTTGAGTCGGCGTCCCGCTTTCTCGCCAAATCGTTCAGCGATCACAGCGAGGTGCGCTTCAACGTCGTAGGTTCCGGCCCGCTTAAAACCAGCGCCTCGGCCGGCATCCCCGGCTATTTGGAGAGTTATCTTTACGCCGAAAAACTCACCTTCCGTAAGCGTAATTTGAGTACGCACGAAGTGGCCAACACCACCATTTTCCTGCTCAGCGAGCGCAGTAGTGGCGTCAATGGTACCACGCTCGTCGTAGACGCCGGTCTCGGCAGTAACTACTTCGACAAAGAGGTCGTGCGGTTGGCCATGCGAATGGAGTCCAAAGCCTGATGCGTTTCGCCCACACCTGCATCGAATCCCTCGCCGTCGCTTTGCCCGACGAGGTCCTGACCACGACCGACATCGAGGAGCGCCTGCGTCCGCTTTACGAGCGCCTGAAGCTGCCTTTTGGACGCCTCGAGTTGATGACCGGCATTCGTGAGCGCCGGGTCTGGCCCGCCGGCACGCGTCCGTCCGACGCCAGTGCTGCGGCCGGCAAAGCGGCCTTGGCCAAGTCCGGCCTGCGCGCCGAGCAGGTCGAGCTGTTTATCCACAGTGCCGTGTGCCGTGACATGATGGAGCCGGCCACCGCGTCCTTTGCCCATCGCAAGATCGGCCTGCCTGCCAGCGCCCAGATTTTCGACGTGTCGAACGCCTGCCTCGGGTTCCTCAACGCACTCACCGTTGCCGCAGGGTTAATCGAGAGCGGTCAAATTAAATGCGCCCTAGTCGTTTCCGGTGAAAACGGCGGCCCGCTGGTGCAGCAGACGTTCAAAACGCTGCTGGAGTCGCCGCTGGACCGAAACGGCATCAAGCCGTTTTTCGCCAATCTCACCATTGGCTCGGGAGCGGTGGGTGCGGTCGTGTGCCACGAATCGGTTTTACCTCGCGGCGCACGCCCGCATCGCCTGCTGGGCGGTATCGCCCGCGCGGCTACCGTGCACAGCGAGCTTTGCCAAGGTGACAACCACGGGGCCGAGGCACTGGCCATGCAAACCGACAGCGAGGCTCTGCTCACAGCGGGCCTGGCGCTGGCGAAGGACACGTGGGACGCATTCACCGCCGAAACCGGTTACGATGCGAACACGGCGGACCGGTTTATCTGTCACCAGGTTGGCAGCACGCACCGGCGCAAACTTTATGAGGCGCTGGGGCTGGATCTCGCCAAAGATTTTTCCACGTTTGAAACCCTAGGTAACACTGGTTCAGTTGCGCTGCCCTCCACGCTCGCCAAAGCGGTTGAGGCAGGCGCGGTGGCCGACGGAACCAAGGTCGCGCTGCTCGGAATCGGCAGCGGTCTAAATTGTCTGATGCTCGCACTCGAATGGTAACATTACCCGACTGGCTTAAGCCCCTTTATCCTTTCACGCCGCGCTCTTTCGCGACCCCGCGCGGAGCGCGCATGAGCTACCTCGATGAGGGTGGCGACGGCGATGAGGCCGTGCTCATGCTCCACGGGAATCCGACCTGGTCGTTTTATTACCGCGAGTTGGTGCGGGCAGTCGCGCCAAACATGCGCTGCATTGTGCCTGACCACATCGGCATGGGGTTATCCGAAAAGCCCCAGGACTACCCGTACACGCTGGAGTCGCGTATAGGCGACGTGGATGCGCTCCTCACCCACCTTGGGGTTAAGCGTATTCATTTAGTGGTGCATGATTGGGGTGGGGCGATCGGTTTTGGTTATGCGGCGCGTTATCCCCAACGCATCGGCAAACTCGTCGTGCTCAACACCGGGGCGTTTCCCTCGCCGCACATCCCTGGTCGCATCGCCCTGTGCAAAACCCGTTTCCCCGGCACCGCACTGGTCCGTGGGCTCAACGGCTTTGCTGGCCCCGCCGTGTGGATGTCGATGCACCGCCGCAAACTGAGCGCCGCCGAGAAACGTGGGTTTTTACTGCCCTATAATTCGTGGGCAAACCGGGTCGCGGTGGACGCCTTTGTTAAGGATATTCCCATGCTGCCGTCGCATCCGACTTGGCGCACGCTCACCGATACGGCGGCAGGCCTGAAGAACTTTAAAAACAACCCGGCTCTCATCATGTGGGGAGGGAAGGATTTCTGCTTTAACGACTATTTTTACGAGGAGTGGGGCAAGCGCCTTCCCCAGGCACAAAGCTACTACCTGGAGGATGCCGGCCACTACGTGCTGGCGGACGCCAACACCGAGGCGATACCCCGAATCACGCAGTTCCTTCGTTAAACCGGTATCAGTCGGCTCGACAGGGGCTCGCGGGCGTTCACGCTGCGCCTTTAAACCATGGCCACGATTTACGAAACCCTCCGAGCCGACATCATCATCGCAGTCAAAGCGCGCGACAGCGCCCTTGCCACGATTCTCCGCACCAACGACGGCGCCATTCAGCGTGCGTCGATGGACCTCAATAAGCCCATCGACGATGAGCTGGTCTTGGTGACCTTGCGCAAAGCCGTGAAAAACCTCGTGGCTGCCAACATCGAGTTCGCCAAAGGCGGTCGCAACGACCTGATCGAGGCCAACCTCAAAGAGATCGCCCTGGTCGAAAAGTATCTGCCCAAGGGATTCGATGCCGGCAAACTGGAGTCTCTCGTCGCCGAGGCCATTACGACAACCGGTGCGGTGAGCAAAAAGGATATGGGCAAAGTGATCGGTGTGCTCAAGCAGCTCCCCGACGCAGGCCTCATCGATTTCGGTGCCGTCAGCAAGCTGATCCAAGCCAAACTGCCCTGATGCTCATCAGCGTTAGTGTTTAGGTTTTCGGTTATCCTTAGGTCACGCTCAAAGCCACGAGGAGTGTGTTCTCTCAAGGTGTGGCCTTGAGCGTGAGCTCATGGAGTTTGCCATGGATTCAATCTCCCGGTTGGCAAGGCCTCAGCGCGACAACTGGAACCCGGTGAACTCAGCGGAATTTTGCAGAGAATGGGGGCGCTTAAACACGTGGGTATCCACCGGGACCATGGCGCGCGCTGTAAATGCCTGTTCATCGAGAACGAGCGTGCTGCGGGGAAGTTGGTCAACCCGTTGCGTCCACTCCAGTGCCTCACGGTCAGGCCCGGCGGCTTGAGAATCGTCCGCGTTCTGTGCTGCCGCTAAACCTATTGCGACGAGCGAAGGGTGAACAGTGAAGGGCGTTACCGCCGCGACCTCCGGCAGTTTGGTCGAACTCGCAGCCACCAAAACCGGTGCCGAATGTATTGCGGCCGGCCCTTGGTTCCCTGTCACGTGTGCTGGATCGGATTGAGGCGATTGGTTGAGGGTGAGGACCAAAGCGAAACCCGCTGCCATGGCCAATGTGGCAAGCCCGCCGAGTTGAAGCGGATACCAGCGGTGAGCGCGGCGCGGGGCCGTGATTTTGCGTTCCACGTCCTGCACCGAACGGGCAAAGCGGGGAGCGATGGGGGCGCAGGCGCGGGCATTGCTGCCGAGTTGACTGCAAGCGCGTTGAAGCACGCAGTATTCTTCGTAAGTCCGGCGCCGGGCGGGGCTACTGTGCACGGCGGCTTCGAGCTCTGCGGCCTCCGCAGCTGTGATCTGATGATCAAGGTAGAGGTTGAGCAATTCGGTGAATCGTCGGTCGTTCACTTGAAGTCCTTTCCGATAGCCGTGCGCAGGCTTTCGCGGGCACGAGCAATCCGGCTTTTAACGGTCCCCACCGAAATGCCGAGAACCTCGGCGATTTCCTCGTAGGACAGGTTTTTAACGTTTCTTAGAATTAATACCTCACGGTGTTTTGCGCCAATTTTCTCCATGCCCAAAGCGATGTGATCGACGAGTTCCTGGTTTACCGTGATATCGCCAGGGGTTGCCATGTCGGTCGAGAAAACCTCCGAAAGCGGCGTGCTGTTGCTGTCACTCACCGGTTGATCAAACGAGACCGTTTGATCACGCCGACGCCGCCACCAATACCAGTAGCGGTTACGCGCCAAATTGGTGGCAATTTGGTACAGCCAAGTCGAAAACGCGGCCTCACCTCGGAAGCTCCCCAGCCCGCGGTGTGCACGAATAAACGCGTCCTGGGTGACCTCCTCGGCATCCTGCTGGTTTCGCAGGAGCTGGTGGACCATTCCATAAATGCGGTCCCAGTGCCGACTCACCATTTCATTAAACGCAGCATCGTCACCGCTTTTAAAGCGATCAACCAACAGACGATCTAGGGCGACCTCCTGAGCTTTTGTTGACATAAGTTCGGAGCTCGTCTGACGCGCGTAATCTTGAATTGTTCCCAATTTTTTTCCTCGGGTTGGCGGACAGCGGAAGGTTTGGCGAATCGTTAAGTATGCACCCAGGGCAGCCGGTTTAGAGCTGTGAAGCTGGGTGAGCTTCAGGGCGGTTTATCCCGTTGTTAAACACGGTCGTACAGTACGCCGAGATCGCGAAGGTAGGCCGCACCACCATCAAAATGGAGGGCTCGAAGCTGCGACTCTGGATAACGCCACTGCCAATTGCCCGCCGCTTCCCCCGGGGTATTCAGGCGGCCCTCAGCGCCCAAACTAAAGAGATCCTGAAGCGGAATTATCGCCATATTGCTGACCGAGGCGTACGACGTGCGGATGAAATCCCAGCCGATTTCGGTGCCCGTGACATGCAGGTAGCGGCGAACATGGTCACGTTCCTTCTCGGAGGCCGTCCGATACCAGCCGAGCGTGGTATTGTTATCGTGAGTGCCCGGGTAAACAACGGAGTTAGCCGTGAGGTTGTGCGGCAGGTAACAGTTCTTGGCGTCGCCCCCGAAGGCGAATTGGAGAATCGTCATCCCGGGTAAACCCGTGGCGGCGCGCAGGTCGCGCACCGATTGAAACAAGTCACCCAAATCCTCGGCGATCATGCGTGCCTCGGGAAGCGAGGCGTGAACGGCGGCAAAAAACTTGAGGCCTGGACCCTGTTTCCATTCACCCGTTTTGGCGGTTTTGGCCGTCGCAGGAATAGACCAGTAGGTGTCAAATGCGCGGAAGTGATCGATGCGCACGATATCGCACAGAGCGAAATTCGCCTTCAATCGGCTGATCCACCATGCGAAGCCTTCGGCAGCATGCGCTGACCAATCGTAAAGCGGGTTACCCCAAAGCTGACCGTCGGCGGAGAAATAGTCCGGTGGCACGCCCGCAACCGCGAGTGGCACGCCGGTCTTGGAATCGACATTGAAAAGCTGGGGCGCAGCCCAGACATCGGCGCTGTCACGGGCCACAAAGATAGGTGCATCACCAATAATCTCGATGCCGAGGGATTTTGCATGGTCACGGACGCGAGACCATTGGCCAAAGAACAGAAACTGGAAAAAGGCGTGGGCCTCAGCGCGTGCAGCGACAGTTTTTGCCAGCGCGGATTTCTTGGCTTTGGAAAAAAAGCGGACCTCAGCGGGCCATTCCCACCAAGCGGCACCCTCAAAGTGGTCCTTTAACCCCAAAAACAGCGCATAAGGCTCAAGCCAGGACCGATGCGTGTGTTTAAATGCTTCAAAATCACCGTAGGGCAGGGCTGCTTTTCGTCCCTGGGATACAAACGCGCTGAACGCTTTGAAAAGGAGGGGGAACTTGGTGACGTACAACCAGCCGTAATCCACGTGATCGCGGGGTAACTGGCGCACGTCATCCATGTCGGCGTCCGTTAGTAAACCGCACTGAACCAGCGGGTACAGATCGACCAGGTAAGGATTACCGGCGAATGCTGAAAAACACTGATAGGGGGAATCCCCATAGCCAGTTGGCCCCAGGGGGCAAATCTGCCATTGGCGAATGCCTGCATCGTGCATAAATCCGAGCAGGGATTGAACCGATCCATCGAGAACGCCGATGCCCTGATCGTTGGGCAAAGCGGTGGGGTGAAGAAGAACGCCGGAAGAGCGTGTTTGGAGCCAGGAGAAGAGAGGAGAAGTCAAGGCGCACAAGGGCTGTAAACGGCGAGATTTTGCCCCGCGCCCTGATTAGACATAATGTTTATTGTGCGATTTTTGGTTGTGGGCGAAGTCATTGCACAAAGGTCAGATCAGAGAATGGGAACCGGTTAAAGCCGATCGAAACACTGGTCCGCACCTGCTCTGAGTCGAATGAAAACGACTCGGCGTACACGGCTCCTCGAAA
>CANIXX010000085.1 GCA_947471115.1 Opitutaceae bacterium
CCCGCGACGTCGCTGGAGCGGATGTCCTCGGTTTTGTTGATCGCGGCAGCTACTCCACGCTGACCTGCCACCCCGACAAAAAGCTCGATCACAACTACTCGCTCAACACGGTCGATATCTGCCCGGTCGGCGCGCTCACCTCGACGGATTTCCGCTTCAAGATGCGCGTCTGGTTCCTCAAGCAGACCAATACCATCTGCACCGAGTCCTCGGTTGGTGTTAACACGGTCGCTTGGTCCCGCGAAGGCACGCTGTATCGTATCACCCCACGTCGTAATGACGAGGTGAACGACACCTGGATGGCCGACTCCGGCCGCGTGCTCTACAAGCAGGTTCAGGCTGCGGATCGCCTCACTTCGGAGATCGCGCTCGACTCCCTCATCGCCCAAGCCGCCGCTAGTTTCAAGGCGTTCGCTGGGGCGATCGCCGTGGTCGGTTCGGGTCGCAGCTCGGTCGAGGAGCAGTTCCTTACCAAGAAGCTCGCCGCCGCGCTCAACGCTTCCGTTTCTCTCGTCAGCCGCACCGCCCAAGGCGACAAGCTTCTCATCTCCGCTGACCGCAATCCGAACGTCCGTGGTGCGCTCGTGACCGGGCTCATCTCCTCGTTGCCGGCCGCCCAGCTGACCTCACTCGCCGCCGACATCGACGCGGGCAAGGTGAAGACTGTGGTTTCGATCGGTGAAGACCTGATCGCCGCCGGCCTTACCGCCGCGCAACTCGCCAAGGTCTCGGTCGTTTACCTCGGTACTCACGCCAACGCGACTAGTGCCGCCGCCAAGACGGTCATTCCGACGGTCACCGTGTTTGAAAAAGCCGGCTCGTTCGTGAATCAGCAGTTTCGTATCCAGAAATTCATCCAGGCGATTCCGCCTCTGGCCGGTGCGCACAACGACTTGTCTGTGCTCGCCAAGCTGGTCGCCGCCGCCGGTGCCGCTGCACCCGCTGATCAGATCGGCACACTCTGGCCTCTGATTGCCGCCGAGGTGCCGGTCCTTGCTTCGGTGCTCTACAAAAACATTCCCGATACGGGTGTCCTTCTCGATGCCACAACGTGGCGGGCACTTCCTTTCGTCGAAGACCAGACCCTTCATTTCAAGCCCGCTGCGCTCGCCGCCGCGACCGTCTAACCCAGCCGCGCTGCCATGTTCGACCTCTATTTCGAAATTCCGCTCTGGATCCGCCTTGTTCTGCAAGGCACCGCCGTGATCCTTGTGCTCTTCCCCATCGCAGCCGCGTGCTCGATGGCCGAGCGCAAAATCTCCGCCTGGCTCCAGGGCCGTCCTGGCCCCAACCGCACCCTGCCTCCGCTACTCGCTTGGGTACCCGGCATTTGGGTACTGCAAAAGCTCGGTATCTTCCAGCTCGCCGCCGACGGTGGTAAATTCGTTTTCAAGGAGGACCCGGTTCCCGGCCACGTTAATAAATTCTACTTCATCGCCGCGCCGATTTTGGCCATGATTCCCGCGCTCACCACAGTAGTCGTGGTGCCGTTTGGCGCGTATTTGGATTCCGCCGGTAAACTGGTCCCGTTGGTTCTGGCCAATGTCGATATCGGCCTGCTCGCGGTGTTCGCCGTTTCCTCGCTCGGTGTTTACGCCGTGATTCTCGCTGGTTGGGCATCCAACTCGAAGTATCCGTTCCTTGGTGCTGTCCGCGCCTCGGCTCAATTGGTGTCCTATGAGCTGTCGATGACGCTGTCCGTTTTGCCGGTGTTCCTGTGGATTAACGCTCCCGGTGGCCAAGGCACGCTCAGCCTGTTCGACGTGGTGCAAAGCCAAAGCCAGCCCGGTTTCTGGGGCGGGGCCTGGTTCGTGTTCACCATGCCGCTGTCGGCCTTCATCTTCTTGGTCGCGCTCTTTGCCGAGACCAATCGCCAGCCGTTCGACATGCCTGAATCCGAGTCTGACTTGGTCGGCGGTTTCCACACTGAATACGGTGCCTTCAAGTGGTCGCTGTTTTTCGTCGCGGAGTACTGCCACATGGTCATCGGCTCGGCTGTGTTTATCCTGCTGTTCTTTGGCGGTTGGAATCCGCTGCCGTGGGTAACCCTCACCGACACGGTGCAGGCTTTGGCCCACATTATCCCGGTTGCGACACACCCGTTGTTCATGGGCGTTCTCGGCATCAGCATCTTCCTGGTGAAGATCTGCCTCTCGATCTTCTTCTTCATGTGGGTGCGCTGGACGCTCCCGCGCTTCCGTTACGACCAGGTCATGAACATCGGCTGGAAGCAGCTGCTGCCGCTGTCCATCGCCAACCTGATCGCTTACACGATCGGCATCGCCCTGCTGCAAAAGTAACCGATCACAACTCTCCCGCACCATGGCTGTCATTCAAGTCGAACGTAAACCGCTCTCCTTCCTCGAGCGCACCTACATCCCTCAGATCGTTGGTGGTCTGCGGACCACGCTGAGGCATTTTTTCAAGCCCACCGTTACGCTCCAGTATCCTGAGCAACGCCCCGAGATTTCCAAAAACTACCGTGGCGTGCCCACGTTGGTCATTGATCCCAACGGTCGTGAAAAGTGCGTCTCTTGCCAACTCTGCGAGTTCGTCTGCCCGCCCAAGGCGATTCGCATCACGCCCGGCGAAATCCCCGCGGATTCGCCCAACGCTCACGTTGAAAAGGCTCCTCAGGCCTTCGACATCGACATGTTGCGCTGCATCTACTGCGGCCTGTGCCAAGAGGTTTGCCCTGAGGAGGCGATCTGGTTGCAAAACCAGTTCTCGATGAGCGGCTACACCCGCGCCGAGATGGTCAACAACAAGGCCAAGCTTTACGAACTCGGCGGCACCTTGCCCGACCAGCATCACAAGTGGGACAAGAAAAAGGCCGCCGAAGCCCACGGCAACGAGCACTGAGTTCAGGCCGCTTCGTAATCCCTTTCGAATTATTTCACCATGTCGCCCGACATCTTCTTTTATCTTTTCTCGGCCCTTACTGCCGGTTCCGCGCTAGCCGTGGTGCTTTGCAAAAACACCGTCGCCTCCGCGCTCAGCCTGTTGGTGAGCCTGGTGGGCGTGGCCGCGCTGTTCATCCTGCTCGACGCCTTTCTTTTGGCGGCGCTCATGGTGTTTGTCTACGCCGGCGCGGTCGTGGCGCTGTTCCTGTTTATCGTGATGCTCATCGATACCTACGGTGGGGTTCGTAAGCCCTTTAAAAAGGCGACGATCGTCGCCTCCGGTTTGGGGCTGGCTCTGCTGGTGACCGGCCTCGCGACTCTCGCTCAGCGCGGATCGATCGCGACTCCAGAGTTCGCGGGAACGACAGCACCACTTGTCCCTGTTGGCGCCAGTCTGCGCGCTTACGGCGAACAACTATTCACGACCTACCTGCTGCCCGTGCAGATCGTGGGTTTTCTTCTGCTCATCGCCATGCTCGGCGTGATCGTGCTCAGCAAAAAGTTTGAAGGCCTGGAGGACGTTAAATGAACGTAGGAATTAACGAATATCTTTATCTGAGCGCGGTGC
Organism: Opitutaceae bacterium; assembly: GCA_947471115.1. GTDB lineage: Bacteria > Verrucomicrobiota > Verrucomicrobiia > Opitutales > Opitutaceae > Rariglobus. The sequence continues at coordinate 3,472 of CANIXX010000085.1, forward strand.
TCTTCGCCATCGGCTTCTTTGGCGTCTTGCTGCGCAAGAACACGCTGGTGATTTACATGTGCCTGGAGCTCATGCTGGTCGCCTCGACTGTCGCGCTCGTCGCGTTCTCGCACTTCAACCGCACTATGGACGGTAACGTCTTTGTGTTCTTTATCCTCACCGTCGCTGCTGCCGAAGTGGCAGTCGGTCTCGCCATCATCGTGGCGCTATTCCGCCGTCGCCAGACCATCCAGGTCGAAGAGCTCAACGCGCTGAAAAACTAAGCCTCTACCCACGTCACCGTGCCTACCACCGTTTTTGGCTTTTCGCCCCTTCTCGTAGCCCTCGTCACCTTGCTGACGCCGCTGGCTTCGGCCGCCGTGATCGCGCTGTTCCTGCGCCGTCAGGGCTCCATCGCCTCGCTGGTGTCGACGTTCACCGCCGCGCTCATTGCGGCCGGCGGCCTGTCGCTGGCTTACACCGGCGCGCGTTTCACTGACTCGGCCGACTGGCTGACGTTGGGTAACTTTACGCTGTCTTTAGGCATCAAGTTCGACGATCTCTCCGCGCTGATGATCTCGATCGTCGGTGTGGTTGGCCTGTGCGTCCATGTGTTCTCGCTCGGTTACATGCACGACGACGCGGCCAAGGCCCGCTACTTCGGCGGCCTGTCGATCTTCATGTTCTCGATGCTCGGCATCGTACTGGCGGACAATTTGTTCATGATTTTTATCTTCTGGGAGTTGGTGGGTTTCAGCTCCTACGTGCTGATCAACCATTATCACGAGAAGCAGTCCGCCGCCGATGCCTCGAAGAAAGCCTTCATCGCCAACCGCGTGGGTGACTTCGGTTTCCTCCTCGGTATCATCGCCTGCTACTACGCCTTCGGCACGGTTAACCTCTCCGACATTGCCGCCGCCACCGTTTCGATCGCCGGTGTGGATACCAACGTCATCGCGTTGCTCCTGTTCTGCGGCGCGGTCGGTAAATCCGCACAGGTTCCTCTTCACGTCTGGTTGCCTGACGCGATGGAAGGCCCGACGCCTGTCTCAGCCCTGATCCACGCCGCCACGATGGTGGCCGCCGGTATCTTTATGCTCTGCCGCCTTGAGCCGTTGTTCGCGATTTCCCCGCTGGCTCTCGACGTCGTCACCTGGATTGGTGCCGGCACTGCGCTCTACGCCGCGCTCTGCGCCATCACCCAAAGCGACATCAAGAAGGTCTTGGCTTACTCGACGCTTTCCCAGCTCGGCTACATGGTCGCTGCCTTCGGCTTGGGCCGCCTGAACATCGGCCACGATGGCCTGCCCACTTCGGCCCCGCTTCTTGCAGGCGCCGCTGCCGCGATGTTCCACCTCACCACACACGCTTTCTTTAAGGCGCTGATGTTCCTCGGTTCGGGCTCCGTTATCCACGGCTGCCACCACGAGCAGGACATCTTCAAAATGGGTGGTCTGTCGAAGAAGATGCCGCTGACCTTCGTTACCTTTACGCTGGGCGTCGCTGCCATTGCCGGCCTGCCCTTCCTCTCCGGATTTTACTCCAAGGACGCCATCCTTCACCTCGCCGAGCTGAATAATTTCCCGGTCTTTGTGATTCTGTTCATTACGGCGATCCTGACTTCCTTCTACATGGTGCGCATGTGGAAGCTGGTGTTTCTGGGCACCTCTCGCAGCGAGCACGCCGCCCACGCCCATGAGGGCGGCATCAGCATGACCTTGCCCCTAGTCGTTCTCGCCGTTCTGGCGGTGGTGGCAGGTTACACCCACGGCCCCCTCAGCGTTTATGGACATGCCTTCGACGGCGTGTGGTCGCAGATTCCGCATGCTGAGGGCCCTGGCGTGTTGGTAATGAGCCTGAGCATCCTCTTGGTCGGCGCGGGTTCTGCCTTCGCCTTCTACAAGCCGGGCAGCGTCGACACGCTGCAAACCAAGTCTCCCGCAGTCTTCGGCTTCTTGGTCGTCCTCAAGGCGTCCTTCGACGGTGCCTACAATTGGTATGTCGCCAAAGTTCAGCAGCGCTTCGCCATGCTACTCGATTTCCTTGAGCGGATTTTCCTCTCCGGCCTGATCATCCGCGGGCTCTCGGGAGTCGTCGGGCTGGTGGGCATTGGAGCCCGTGCGCTCCATGTCGGCAGCCTGCACGCCTACGTTTATTGGTTCCTAGCGGGTGCAGCCGTCCTTTGGGCCTTCGCTGGTGGTTGGCTTAACTAAAGCAATTTTCGTTCAACAACGTCATGTTCTCCCATCTTCTTCTGCTCTCCATCGCAGCGCCCCTGTTGGCGGCCGTGGTGATCGCTTCCGGGATTCCGGTGCGCTTCGCCAAGTCTGTCGCCGTCTTCGGATTCTCGTTGCCTGCGCTCATCGCGTTGCACGCCTGGTATCATTTTCCCGTTGGTATCGGTGGCGATTACGCCTACCTGACGGCTTACAATACCGGCCTGCATGAACTCGGGATTAACCTCTCGCTCGGCCTTAACGGCATCTCGCTTCCGCTCTTCGTGCTCGCCGGTCTTGTCGGCCTTGCCGCCGGTCTCTACGCCATTCAATCCGGTGCCGAGCGCATCAAAACCTACCTGGCGCTGCTGCTGGTTATGCAGGCCGGCCTCATGGGTGTGTTCGCCAGCGTAGACATTTTCTTTTTCTACTTCTTCCACGAACTCGCGCTGATCCCGACGTTCATCATGGTCGGCATTTGGGGCGGCAAAGACCGCGGCTACGCGGCCATGAAGATGACCATCTACCTGACGGCCGGCGCGATGCTTTCACTGCTCGGCCTGATCGCTATCTACGTAAAAAGCGGGGCGGAAAACTTTGACCTTATCACTTTGCGCCACGCCGTTCTTGAGAACGGTATCGCCGCCGGTGTGCAGACCTACATCTTTGGTCTGCTGATGTTCGGCTTCGGCATTCTGGTTTCGCTTTGGCCGCTGCACACTTGGGCTCCCCTCGGCTACGGAGCCGCCCCCAGTTCGGCGGCCATGCTGCACGCCGGCGTATTAAAAAAATTTGGCCTCTACGGCCTGGTTCAAATCGCTGTGCCGCTGCTTCCGAGTGGCGCCGCACACTGGGTGCAGCCGCTGGCCTGGCTGGCCGTAGCCGGCAACATTTTGGTGATCGGCTTCATCACCATCGCCCAGCGCGACCTCAAACAGATGGTCGGTTACAGCTCGGTCATGCATATGGGTTACGCGTTTCTCGGTGTCGCCACGCTCTCGTCGGTCGGTGCGGGCGGCGTGGTGCTGATGATGGTTGCGCACGGCCTTTCGGTTGCGCTGCTGTTCCTGCTTTCGACCAGCGTTTATCACCGCACCCAGACCTTTGATCTCAATGAAATGGGCGGCCTCGCGCAAAAAACTCCGGTGCTCGCCGCGTTCTTTGTCACCGCCACCATGGCCAGCATCGGGCTTCCCGGCTTGGCCAACTTCTGGGGCGAACTCACGATCTTCGTCGCCGCGTGGACATTCTCCCCTCTGCTCACCGCCCTGGCTATTTCGGGTGTGATCATCTCCGCTATCTACGGTCTGCGCGCTGCCGCGAAGGTGTTTTTCGGCCAGCCCACCGAGGCCCTCACCAAGGTGTTGGCCGCACAGCCCGCCACCGACCTGCGTTGGTCGGAAAAACTCCCAGCGCTCATCCTGATCGCCGCGCTGTTCTTCATCGGCTTCTGGCCCAAGTCACTGTCCAACCCGCTCAACGATGCGCTTGAATCCGTCTATTCCGCCAAAGTCATAACTGCGGCCGCCGGCCAATAATTTAGCAATCCGCCCATGTCACCCGAACTCATCCAGGCCGCTGCCGACAACCGCTGGGCGGCCATCGCCCCCGAGCTCTCGCTCGGCTGTCTCGCCTTGCTTCTCCTCGTGTTGGAGATCTTCCTGCCGAAAAATCGGCAGTCGATTATCCCAACTGTAGCCATCACCGGCCAGATTGGTCTGCTGCTCGGGTTTGTGTGGAACCTGCGCTACGGCCCATTCGTGGCTTACGAGACCTTTAGCGGCTTGATTCGCCACACCCAGGAGGGCCAGTTCATGCGCGGCTTCTTCATGCTCACCTCCATTCTGGTGTGCATCCTCGGCGTAATCGCCTTGGCCAAGCAGAAGCTGCCCAAGGTCGAGTTCTTTGCGATCACCTTGGTTGTATCCGCCGCGATGATGCTGCTCGCCCAGAGCAACCACTTCGTCCTGTTCTTCGTCGCTCTCGAAACCGTCACGGTCGGCTTCTACATTCTTGTCAGTTATTTCCGCACCAGCCCGCTCTCGCTGGAGGCTGGCCTCAAATACCTGATCACCGGCGCGCTTAGCTCCGCCATTTTGTTGTTCGGCATCGTGTTGCTTTACGGTGTGGCCGGCAACCCCACGCTCCCCGGTTCGTCGAGCGATTCGATGAACTTCAACGCCCTTCGCGTGTTCCTTGAGGCCAACCCTGATAACTTCCTCGCCAGCGTCGGTATCGTCTTCGTGCTCGCCGGCGTCGCGTTCAAGATTGGTGCGGTTCCCTTCCAGATCTGGATCCCTGACGTTTACCAAGGTGCGCCGACCCCCGTGACCGCATTCCTCGCCGTCGCCTCCAAAGCCGCCGGTTTTTCGGTGCTGCTCATCCTCACCAAAAACGTATTCGGTTCCTATCAAACCCTGCTCGTGCCGGTGCTTTCCGTCATGGCCATTGCCACGATTCTCTTTGGTAATTTGGCTGCTCTTACCCAGCACAACGTCAAGCGCCTCATCGGCCTTTCCGGTGTTTCCCACGCCGGTTACCTGCTTATCGCCGTGATCGCCGCTGCGACCGAACCTTTGGCTGCGGGCGCGGTTTATTTTTATCTCTTCGCCTACCTGTTGGCCTCTTTTGCCGTGTTTGGCGTGATGACCCATGTGGCTGGTGCCAACGACGCCGACCAAGACCTAGAGCACTACACCGGTCTGGCCAAAACCCATCCATTCCTCGGTGCGATCCTGGCTATTGGTCTGGGCTCGCTGGCGGGCATCCCGCCACTGGCCGGGTTTATGGGTAAACTCCTTATCTTCATCGCAGCGTTCAAGGCCGGCCTCTACACTCTGCTGGCCGTGGCCATCGTCGGTGTGGTGGTCTCGATTTACTACTACTTCGGCTGGATCAAAGCGGCCTACTTCTCGACCTGGACTGCGCCGCTTCTGGAAGGCGAAACCGACACCCGCCCGGCACGCACTCCGGTAAGCCTTACCGCCGGAATGACCCTCGGTTTATTGGCTGCCGCCACCATCGTTCTGGGTTTCTACCAAGGCGCTTTGGGCGAGTGGTTGCTGGCTAGGTAAGACTTGGATTATGGGCGATACCAAGCGCCGGGCAAAATCGCCCGGCGCTTTTTTGTGTCGTTAACTCATGTCAGCTGCTTCCCCGTTCGTTTCCGTATCCAACCAGCCATGATGAAATTCCCCCCAGTCATTTTTTCGCAAACCGTCCTGGTTGCTGCCCTGCTCTACGCGGGGCCTGGCGCCGGGTGCCGCGCCGTCAAAACGGTCGTGGATGCACCAGGCAAAACTATTGAAGGAGTTGCCTCGTTAGGTCGGGAACGTTCTCCGTCAGTGGATCCGGTCGTGGTACAGCAGGAGTTGTCTGCCCAGATCACCGCCGAAATTGGTGGGCTCAAGATCGACGGTAAACCGGCTGATCCGTCGCAAGTTTTACAGTGGCGGATTGATTTCGGCTCATCCACGTGCGCCATCGTTTCAGGGGCAAATCCGGCGGCCAATTTGCTCGATATGACCGCTTTCATCACGTTGACCCGAATGGGACTGGAATCGTTCTGGATTCCTCGTGGTTTGGGCGATTCTGGCAGTGGGCTGCTGGCGAAGTGCCGGAATGCCGAGCAAAGTATCTGGCAGCTGACCAATAGGGTGCTTTCATCGAGTCATCAGGCTGAGTTTCGGCGGGAATTGGACGCTTGGTATCAGGCAAACCCCCACCCGGAATATGTGGTGGGAATGCGGGCGGCCGGCCTTACTGCCCAACTGCTTTCGGGAAAAAAGAGCAGTGTTCCGCATTTGGGCAGCTTGTATGATCAGCTGAGCTTGGATCCGTTGGTGGGATTGGATCCGGCAACCCGCGAGATCGCGCAGACGCGTTTATTTGCCGAGCGGGCCCTTTATGTGACGCAAAAAATGCCCCAGCTCCTCCGCTGGCAATTGGAGCTCTTGAACGCCAACGCGCTGGCGTCGCCGGTGATTCAGCAAGTGGTGGCCAACACCACGCAGCTCTCTGCTTCAGTCGACCGGGTGAGTCGGGTGGTCGAACAATTACCCGCGCAGGTTGATAAACAGCGCGAGGAGCTGGTCAAAGCGCTTGAGGCGCAAGAGCGCCAATTGACGCCCTTGGTCGGCGAGGTGCGGCAGACGTTGGCGGCGGGCCAAGACATGTCGGCTTCGCTTAACACCACGTTGGTGACGTTTGACGCGTTGATGAAGCGCTTTGGGGTGGGAGAGCCGGTTTCGCCCGCCGTTTCGGGCGTGGGGGTTGTTAAGGCGCGAGGGGCACCGTTTCGCATTCAAGATTACGAGACGACGGCAGCGCAGCTGGAAAAGACGGCGAGACAGCTGACGGAGCTGCTGGAGGCGGTACACCAGACGGTGTCACCGGTTAACTTGGCCCGACTGGCGGATCAAACCGCACCGGTCGTGCAGCAGGCGAAAGCTGGAGGCAAGGAGGTGGTGGATTACGCTTTTGGGCGCGGCCTTCTTTTCGTCGGAATCGTGCTGCTGGGGCTCAGCCTTTATCGGTTTTTGTGCGCGCGAATGTCTAATGTAATTCGGTAAAGTTCCAGCTAGACGCTTGGCTTATGCCCGTGCAGGGAAGTCGTTCGTAAGCCAAGCAACCTTGCGTGGCCCTTAATGTCGCGAACGCCTTGGGCCGTTTCCGGCCGCAGCAGCAAAATAAGCGGGGATGAGCCCATCCTTAACGCTCAACACCTGCGGGTGAATGGGATACATGGAGGAGCTGGATGCTAGCGATTTATGGGGGAGCATACAGGCCGCACCTTACATCTTAAAGCTGGAACTGAGTTGGAACACCGCGCTGACAATCGCGAAGGCGATGAAGCCGACGAAGGAAAACACCCCCAGAAGAACAACCGTGGCGATGATGCTGGTGAAGGCGTTTAATTGCGCCGTAATCATCTTCTGGTAGGTGACCGCGACTTTTTTAAGGCAGGGCACCAGGTTGCCGGTGTTCTCTCCCACCGCCAGTTGGTCGAGCACGAGGTCGGGAAAACAGCCGGTGCGCGCGAGCGACGCCGACAACGCTTCGCCTTCCAGCACACGCCCCGTGGCTTCATCGAAGGCCGCCCGATGCACCCGGTTTTGAATCTGCCGTTCTGTCATACGCAGCGCTTCGCTGGTGGTGATACCGTTCTCCAATAACACGGAAAGCGTCTGACTGAAGGCGAGGACCGTCTGGGAGACCGAGAATGGAGCGAGAATGGGTACGCGTAAGGCCCAGGCATCGGTTTGCAGGCGGCCGGCTTCAGTCTGTCGCCAGCGCCAAAACGCTACCGCACCGAACGCCAGTCCAGCGATTACAAAAATGCCGTACTTGAGGCCGAAATCGGACAGCCCGAGCAAGAGGCGGGTCGAGGTGGGCAATTCGCCGCCGAGCGACTTGAGCAGGGTCTGCAGCCGGGGCAGCAGGAAGAGCATGAAAAACAGGATCACTCCGCCTGCCACGAACATCATGAACGCGGGGTAGGCGAGCGAGGTGAGGATTTTTTGGCGAAGCTCCTTCTGCTCCTGCAGGTGCGTGATGAGCCGGTAGAGCACGTCGTTGAGGTTGCCCGTGGCTTCACCGGATTGGATGAGGTTGAGCGTCGAGTTGTCAAAGACGGCAGGCAACGTGCTCATGGCGCGGGAGAGCTGGGCGCCTTCGCTGAGTTGCTCCCAAAGCAGGCCGCAGAGCAGGCGCATCCGGGGTTCTTTAATGCGCGTGCTCAGTAAGCGCACGGATTCACCGGCGGAAAGTCCGCTGGTGGTGAGGTCGACCAGGGATTCGAGAAATGGCAGGCGCTCGCGGCGGTTGAGCACGGAGGCCGCAGGTGCTGTCGCTTGGGGTGTCGGCGTTGATTTTGGATTTAACGCGGGTGGTTTGAGTGACGAGGCCTGGCCCGAGCGAATGGCACTCGGCGGACGTTTGCCGGATGAATTTTCACTGACTTGGATCGGAGTGAGACCGCGAGCGCCGAGCAGGCGCAGGGCGTCCTTGCGATTGGGCGCAGTCACCTGATCGGTGACGTTCTGGCCGGAGCGGTCGCGGGCGGTGTAGGTGAAGGTGGGCATGGGCCAAGGCGCGCAGTCCGGAAAAGCTTAACCTATTAGGTTAGGCGTTTCCGTTGGGGGCGGGCTTATTTTTCTACAACGGTGACGACGCGTAGCACTTCGTCGAGGGTGGTGAGGCCGGTTTTGACTTTGGCCCAGCCGGATTGGCCTAGCGTGCTCATACCGTTGGCCCGCGC
>CANIXX010000086.1 GCA_947471115.1 Opitutaceae bacterium
AAATCAGGCAGTTGATTTTAACCACGGATTGCACGAATAGCACAGATAGAAAAACTCACACCCTATTCCGTGCTAAAATTTAACTCACCCCTGTGGTGTGAATGAGCACACTTCAATACGTTGGTAATCTGTGTATTCCGTGCAATCTGTGGTTCAAACGCTTTTTCTCGATCAGTATTAAAATTGGACCGTGTTCGTCGATTCAGAAGCGGAGTTTTTTAACCACTTATGCGCACTAATAAACATTGATAAACCATGTCGATAAGTTACCTCGCTTGACCCCAATTTATCGATGAATTCGAAGGGTGCTGCCAACTAGGTTACCGGATGATTCCGAGTCTAGAAAGCTGTGTATGGGTAGTCACATTCGTTTGGAGTTATCGGCATCATCTCCCTGCCCCTCTTCAACCTCTACCTCCAAGGTCGCGGCCGCACCGCACCAGCGGCAGACGGCGGGCTAGGGCGGTCGCCCCCCCCCCCGCTGGCGCGGTGTCACGCCCCGACCACGGCTGCATCGCTCCTGGGGCGAGGGCCGAGCTGCTTATCCCGGAGGCGAGAACCTTTAACGAACTACTCGCCCGCCCCGACGCGAGACGCCGACTGGTGCGGGGCGAGGCTTTCCGGAAGGCCCAGCGCCCCGCTTACTCAGCCTTGGGCTGATTTGCTTTGGATCGAACGGAGGGAGGCGGAGGCTCGACAAGGTTGATCAAATACGAAACCGCGCGGGTTGGACGCAGAAACGCATTTACCACCATGAGCGGCGTGGCGGGTTCGGCATCAGGTTCGGGCCGACGGGCAAGCTGGAATGAGATAAATGCCGCGCAGCCCATCGTGATCGCAAAGAAAACCTGAAACCGCCACGGATCTATTCCGACCACGGCTCCCCCTGGCCGAAGCACCCAGCCCCAGCCAATGGTAGCGAGTCCGGCGACCAGTGCCGTAAAGGCACCATAAACGGAGATCATCAATGTGCGCTGCTCCACCGGGATTAGTTTCGGCAGGTAGGTGAGGTTGCCCACCGCCCACGTCGTGCCTGCGACGCCAAGGATCAGATAGGCTGCCACTAAACCGGGGAGTCCACCCAAACCGGAGCGCACGAAAACCAGCCAGAAAAGCGAAAGGCCCAGGTAAAGTCCGAGGGACAAAAGCATGAAGGGCCGCGCGCCCACAGCATCAATCCGGCGTCGGATAACCAAAGCTGCGACGATCACACCGCCATAGCGAACGACCTCCAACCCCATGATCCAACCGGGGGCAAGGTGCTGCGCTGTTTTTAGGTAATAGGCCAGAAAGGGCGAAATCGGCGACGTCGCGGCAAAACACAGAAGCGACAAAAAAAGGTAACGCCGAAACTCACTTCGCCGTGTGACGATGCGTGGCAATGCCCGCAAAACCACGCGAAGACTTATGGGCTCCGGCGCAGGCCCGTCGGGTAAACGACGAAGCACATAAAAACTCCAAATCGAGCCCCCTAATGCGATTCCATACTGGAGCCCCAGTGCGGTGTATACCGGCAGTACGGCAAACAGACCTGCGCAGACCAACAAGGTCAGAACGCTGGAAACACCAGAGAGGATCGAATCGCTCGAGAAGTAGCGTCCACGAGCGCTCGGAGGAATGATCGCGTAGAACCAAGGCATCAACGCAGCCAGTCCGATGGCGCGGAAGAGACAGAAAAAGAATATCGCCCCGACTAGGGTCGAAGCCATCCACGAACGCACTCCGATTTGCGGTGCCAGCACCGCGAGAGATATTGGCACCACGAGCAAAAGGGTTCGAATGCCCCACCCTCCCAGCATCAGACGTTTGTAGCCAAAACGCGGCAGCAACGCGGTGGAGAGAATCTGCACTGGCGTGAGCAGAAAAACCATTGAGTACGCCAGCCCCACTTGGTCGGCCCCGGCGCCGAGTTGCTCGGCGAAGAGCACGAGCGGAGTGCCGATTGCGATCTGCCACGTCATCGCATTGAAGAAGGAAAACACGAGCCCCGGGCGAAGCGGACCGAGTTCGGGGTCGGTTTGAGGAGACGGCATTAAACGTGAGAGCATGGAGATAAAAGCCTTCCCAGTTACATGATAGGAAACTGGATTTTGTAGTCCATGAGCCGGACGTGGTTTTACAGCGTGAATGGGGCATTATTAGTGTCACGGCCGTTTGGGGCGACATAAAGCTCGGCTGCAGAAAGGCGCATGTTCAAACCGAGCAGCAGGAGAACGAATCCCCATATGGACTTTAATTAACGGAGGTTGCGTTTCATTGAACGGAGGTTTGGCCGGGCGGTTGCCCCGGACAATAGCGTCCAAGACAAACACGTTATAGTGGAGTCGACTTGTTTGGTGAGGGTTTGCGCACGATTGTGAGGAACTTAGGGGCTCCAAGGGTGCGAGCAGGTAGTAACATGACACTTGTCGGATAAAACCGCTAAGGATTGCCTAAGGTTAACACTCCAGCATCAGTGAATATCAGTGCGCATCAGCCTAAATCAGGCAGTTGAATTTAACCACGGATTGCACGAATAGCACAGATAGAAAAACTCACACACTATTCCGTGCTAAAATCTAACTCCCCCTGTGGTGTGAATGAGGACACTTTAATACTTTGGCAATCTGTGTATTCCGAGCAATCTGTGGTTCAAACGCTTTTTCTCGATCAGTATTAAACTTGGACCACGTTCGTCGATTCGGAAACGGAGTTTTTAACCACTTATGCACACTGATAAACATTGATAAACCATGTCGATAAGTCACTTCGCTTGACCTCAGTTTATCCGAAAATCCGAAGGTTGTTGGATTGAGCTCTGACGTAGCGCGCTACTTTCGATCCAACACTTTGCATGTTACTGCCCACTAGTTTACTAGATGGTTCCGAGACTGCGGAACTACGCGTTCCGGTGCACGTCTTGCTCGACACTATTTAAAACGCCGGGTAGCCGACGCTTAATTTATCAGGCTCAATAACCATCTACACGAAACAAAAAAATCACAAAATATTAACAAATTAAAACCAATTAATCCACCCTAATATAACCAAAAATAACGCGTTAGGCGACGAAAAGCTGCCACTTTCACGTTCATCAAAGCAAAGTACGTAAACGCCCCCTAATGTATTTTCAAGGTGAGTGGTTTGAATGAGGAGGCGGCCCTGCCTTAGCTACCCCACCCCTCCCCGCCTTTCCACATCCCTATATGCAGGGGACTACCCCCAAGCTCCTGCTCTATTTAGCAACTATAAACAGGGAGAAGTTCGCCTCGTAAACTGGTATGTTAGGATATCGACGCCCCAAAAAAACATGCTTACCCCGCCATCCCCAGTATCCACTACTATAATCCGTTTTTTGCCATCAATCGGCCGCATCTGCGGACTTCGTTTGATTTTTAGCTGTTTTATATACTCGTCCGCACACGCTATAATAGACTTAAACTACAATGGATTAAGCGATGCGTGGGAGCTCAAGTTCTCAACTGGCTCGCTCGCCCCCTCGGCGGACTCGGACGGTGATGGTTTTACCAACTTACAAGAAAGCATCGCGGGAACGAACCCTTTTAACCCCGCCTCTATTCCCGCCGCAGCCATCACCTTTCCATCAGCACAAAGATCGGACGCACAGTGGTTCGGTGAAAGCGGCAAATACTACAGCTTAGAGACCAGTCCCAATCTCACCCAATGGACCTCCGCGGTCTCCGCCATCGGCGCCGGTGGGCTCCTCAAAACCAGCGTCGCCACGGGCGGTGCGCCCCGCTTCTTTGTACGCCTGCGCGCCTCCGATCTCGACTCCGACGGAGACGGCCTTTCCGACTGGGAGGAGCGGACCTTGGGATTCGATCCCATTCGCGTGTTCAGCGAGGGCCTAGGTAACTCATCCAGCACCCCTAGCGTGCGCACCACGGATTTCGAACGCGTGCGCGACCTCCTAAAAAAAACCGCCGCGCACACCATAACCATAGCCACCTCGGACGCCACCATGTCCAAAGACTGGCCCGACCCCGGCGCGGTTGTCATCCGCCGCACCGGTCGCCTAGATCCTGTCACCATCACCTTCACGCTCACAGGCACCGCCGTAGCCGGAAGCGACTACGCCCCGTCCTCCTCCGGCACCGCCACCATTCCACTCGGGGCCGATGAGACGACCGTTACCTTCACCCCGCTCCCCCGCACGCCGCCTGAGGCAGATAAGACCATCATCGTTACCCTCCAGCCCAATGCCAGTGCGGGCTACACCCTTGGCAACGCCACCTCCGCAACGCTCACGATCAGCAATGACGGCAAACCCGCCGCCAAAGCCGTCGCGCGTTTCCTTACACAGGCCACCTTCGGACCCGTCGACCAAGAGATCGCCCGCGTCCGAAGTCGTGGCTTCTCCGGCTGGATCGACGACCAGTTCAAGCGCGAGCCTAACCTGCACATGCCCATCGTGCAGACATGGCGAAACGAGATCGGCGGGGACCCCACCCCTACTGCCGAAATCGATCACCGGCTCGAAGCGTTCTGGCGGCAAGCTATGCGCACCGACGACGCTTCCGATCCGCTTCGTCAACGCATCGCCTTCGCCCTGAGCCAGATTTTCGTCATCTCCGACCGCATGGATTCCCTCAACGCCGACCATCGTGGCATGGCTGACTACTACGATACGCTTCTCCGAGGCGCGTTCGGCAACTATCGGGATCTACTCGAAGCCGTCACCCGCCATCCGTGGATGGGCCTTTACCTCAGCGCACTCGTCAACCGTAAGGCTGACCCCGCCATCAACCGATTCCCCGACGAAAACTTCGCCCGTGAGATCATGCAGCTCTTCTCCATCGGGCTCTGGCGGCTAAATCCCGACGGTACCCAAATTATCTCCAATGGGACCCACCTGGACCCGGATGGCGCGGTCGTCCCCGCCGGTGAGCCCATCGCCACCTACGGCCAATCACAGATTTCCGTGCTCGCCCGCATTTTTACCGGCCTGATGTACGGCACACGCTTCACAACTCCCACCGATTTCACCGAAATCCCCGTCACCACATTCAGCCGAAGCAACGGCGTTCCCTGGCGGCCCATGCGTATGTTCGACTTAGAGCACGATATGGCAGCCAAGAAGCTCGCCTTTCCCGGCATAGCGCCCCTTGAGCTCCCCGCGCGCACCGCAAGCGTTCCCGACACCGGTGCAGCCGGCGAAGCCGACCTCCGCGCCACCCTCGACTACCTCGCCAACCACCCGAACGTCGGACCGTTCATCTCCCGACTGCTCATCCAGCGGCTAGTCACCTCCAATCCCAGCCCCGCCTATATAGGCCGGGTCTCCGCAAAATTCGCCGACAACGGCACAGGCAAGCGTGGAGACCTACGGGCCGTGATCAAAGCCATCCTCACCGACACCGAGGCCCGCGACTATGGGCCAAGCAAATCGCCCACCCATGGGCTATTGCGCGAACCCTACACGCGCTTCGTTGCCCTAGCTCGCGCATTTAACGCCGCCCCAGCCAATCCGAAATCCGCGGGCGGTCGCTACCGCGGCTTCGGCACTCTTAACGGCGATTTCCTTCAACGCCCGCTCAGCGCCCCCAGCGTTTTCAACTTCTACTCGCCGGATTACCGTCCGCCTGGTGCCGCCCGTGAATATGACCTCTTCTCCCCCGAGATGCAGATCACCAACAGTGTCAGCTCGATCAGTGTGCCGAATCGTTTCTCCGGTGCCTTCGCCGTTACCAGCTCCGACGCCAACGCGACGAAATTCAACACTGCGACCCAGTCTGACAATCCAGCCACGCCCGATGTCGACGAGTCGTCCTGGAACACCCGAGCCGACGAAGCAGCCTGGCTTGTCGACGCATCCGGCGACCCTGACATCCTCGTCGCAAGGCTTGATCGCACCCTCTGTTACGGCAACATGTCGCCAGCCACCTTTCGCGCCATCACCCGGGCCATTCGCAGGCTCGCCGATCCGATGGGTACTACGGATCCCGCTGTCCGCGATCAGCGCGGCCGCGTTCGCCTACGCGTAGCCGCCCACCTCGTTGCCTTATCCACCGATTTTTCAGTGCTCAAATAACCCTCCCATGCCTACCCTCATCTCACGCCGTACCTTCATCGGTCAGGCCAGTTGCGCCGCTGTCGGCTCACTAGGCTTGCTCTCGACCTTGCTCAATCTGCGCATGGCCAACGCTGCTACAGCTCAATCCCTTACGCAAGTCGACGACTACAGAGCACTCGTCTGCCTCTACTTCGGCGGCGGCATGGATTCCTATAACCTTCTCATGCCTGGGTCCGGCGCAGCGCACGCCACCTACGCCGCCACCCGCGGTGGCATTTACGACGCCAAAACCAACCCCGAAGGTCTCGCCCTTTCGCAAGCTTCCATTCGTGCACTCACCGCCCACGCCACCGATCAGTTCGGCTTCGGTGTCCATCCCCGCTGCGGCGACCACGGAGGCGCACCCGGTATCCAGTCCCTCTACGGCCAGGGTCGCCTCGCCTTCGTCTCCAACGTCGGAACGTTGGTGGAGCGAATAACCAAAACCCAGTTCAACAGCTCAACCGGCAAGCTGCCACGCGGGCTTTACTCGCACGCCGACCAAACCCAGCAATGGCACACCTCCGTGGTGACCGAGTCCACGGGTATCGGCTGGGCCGGTCTTGCCGCCGATCTGCTCCACTCCGGCAATCTCGACTCCAGGGTGTCGATGAACACCTCGCTCAGCGGCAACAACATCTGGCAGACGGGCCAAAACATTTTCGCTTACAGTATTGGTGCGACCGGCAGCATTCTTCCGAGTGAATACAACACCGTCACAGCCACCCCCGCCGTAGGTTTGAACAACCGCGTGGCCATCCGCACTGCTGCAGTGGATAATCTCCTTCAGCAAGAACACCAAAACCTGCTCGACCGCACCTTCACCCAAAACCTGCGCCAATCCATCGACGCCAGCGCCGCCTTCAAAGACGCCTTCGATGGCTCGGCGATCACTACGCTTTTCCCCGGCGATGTGGGCTACGTCCCTCCTGCAACCTACACCTCGCCCTCTTCCACTAGCACCGGCAACGATCCCGCTGTTAACCTTGGGCAGCAGTTCAAAGCTGCGGTCCGTACCATGAAGATCCGAGCCCAACTCGGACTTCGTCGACAGACTTTTTTCATCAACTACGGGGGCTGGGATCACCACGATGAGGTAATCAAAACTATGGATGTCATGGTGGACGTTGTTAACCGCTGCCTGGTTGCCTACTGGGCCGCCCTTGGCGAACTCGGACTGCAATCTAAGGCCACGCTCTACACGGCATCCGACTTCGGCCGGTCACTCACCTCAAACGGCGCAGGCTCAGACCATGCGTGGGGCGGCAACGCGTTTGTTCTTGGCGGTGCCGTCAACGGCGGCCGCGTTTACGGCAGCTACCCCGAACTCGCACTCAATGGTAATCGCGTCGTCACCACCCGAGGCGTAACCGTGCCTGAGGTATCTGTAGATGAATATTTTGCGGAGCTCGCGCTCTGGTTAGGCGTCCCTCCGGGCAGCCTGCCTGACGTCCTCCCGAATATCCGCCAGTTCTACACGCCATCGGCAGTGGGGCCGCTCGGCATTATGAAGGCTTAATATGAATTCAACCCGGCGTTCGCTGATTCCCGTTCTATTGCTAGTAGCCACGGCTGCTGGAGTCCTTTGGTTTGTGGACCGCTTAAAGGATCCACAGTCGAGCACACCCGCAGTCCGGGCCGTGACTTCGCCTAGGCTTCTTCCGGCTCGCAGCGGCACCGCGGAAAAGCCCCTCCAATCCTGGGAATGTTTTCTCGTCGAGGGCGGTTCGCCGCGCGAAGATCTCGCCGCCCTCGCCGACCTCACTAAAAACTACCTGCAATCGGTGCCGCCAGCACGTCGCCCTGCCCTTGGCTTCAACCAAGACCTTGCCCGCGTCCTCACTGACCGCGAAAACCTCGGCGACTCTGCGCTGCCCGCCTCGCACCCCGCGCTGGTTGACGGGCTACTGATCGACCGCTGGGGAACACCGTGGCAGGTCCATCCACTCTCGGTCGATATACTCCAAATTCGCAGCGCCGGCCCCGACCGGCGCCTTTATACAACGGATGATCTTGTAGCTCCAAACCAGTAAGGTTTGCGGGTTACCTTGGCAGTTCCCCTACTCTACTAATGGGAAACTGCCTAAGGGTTAGTAGTAACAGCTGAGAAACCTGAGCCCGCAGGTTTTGGAGGCTATTACCCGAGAAAAAGCATTAGAACCACGGATTGCACGGAATGCATAGATTACCAACGAATTGAAGAATCCTCATACACACCACGCGGGCGAGTTAAATTTTAACGCGTAATAGTATGTAAGTTATTCTATCAGTAAAATCTGTGCAATCCGCGGTTAAATTCGACTGCCGGATTTAGGATTACTTCGCCGCACCTTCGATTTTCAGAACATACGCAATTTCCCCTGGAGGCTTTGCGGGCATTTCCACCTCAAGCCCCTCAGCAGTGCGCCGGTGTCGTAGTTCGCCTTTGAAACCGAGCAGCTCAACTTTGGTGATTTTAGCAGGCTCACTGGAAGCGAGCGCACGCACCGTTACCCGTCCATCCGCAGGCAAATTCATCACAATCGCGTAGAGCGTCGTACCTCGCGTGGTAAATCGAATGTCTTTCGAGGTGTAAGGTGCTTTTTGGTACAGCGGGATGCCTCCTTTGGCGATTTCCGGGATGTCTGCCTCGCTCGAGGGACCTTCACCAAATCGCGTCCAAGGCCGGGTACCGTAGATAGCCTCGCCGTTTTGACTGAGCCAAGCGCCAACCCCTGCCAAGACCTGTTTGCCTTGGTCATCCAGAGTGCCTTCCCCGCGCAGAGGAATACTCAATAATAAGTTGCCGTTCTTACTGACAACGTCTGCCAGAGCACGCACGACTTGGTCCGCGCGTTTGTATTTAGCTCCTTTTAGATAATGCCAGGCGCCGATGCAGGCGTCCACCTGCCAAGGGTCAGGCAAGAGGCCCTTGGGAACCCCGACTTCAAAATCATAAACCAATGCCTTGGTCTGGTCATCCTTGAGTCGCTTGGTGTTTACAACAGCCTCGTTTTTACCTGAGTTACGGGCGATGTTTTGATTATAAATATCCGCCACGATGCGCAGGCCGACAAATTCATTCAGGGGCATGCGGGAGTCGTCGAAGTATACTAAGTCCGGCTTATAGGTGGAAACAACGTCGCGCACGCGATCGTAATACTTCCGTACGTACGCCTTTGTCGGTGGTTCCCCTGGGTTGCGCAGGGCCTCTTTGCGATTAAGGACCATCGGGCTGATTTTGTGTCCGTATTGGGTATATAAATCCTGCGGATCCATCCCCTCCCACCATTTCCCGACACCGTCAGCCTTCGTTACATTGCCGTCGTATGGTATGCCCTTGCGCGGCCCTTCCGAGTCGCTCAACTGGGCCACCTCAAACCAAGTCCATGCGCTGCTGGCATGAATCGATACGCCAAAACGCAGGCCCGCTTTCGCCGTGGCCTCAGCCCATCCGCCGATGATGTCGCGTTTCGGCCCGACGTTTACCGCGTTCCAAGGCTGATACTTGGAGTTCCACATATCAAAATTATCATGATGGTTGGCCAACGCGACGAAGTACTTCGCCCCAGCCGCCTTGTAGGTCGCCAGCAGCGCGTCGGGATCGAATTTGGCCGCCTTCCACGCGTTGCAGAGGTCTTTAAAGCCAAACTCTGAGGGATGCCCAAAAGTCTCCAAGTGATACTTGTTTTGCTTATGGCCAACGATGTAGAGGTTGCGCCCATACCAGTCGCCAAACTCGGCTTGCGACTGAGGCCCCCAGTGCGCCCAGATGCCGAATTTTGCATCCCGATACCAATCAGGGAATTTATAACCTTCTTTCAGTGATTTCCATGAAGGCTCAAACGGGCCCGGGGTATAAGGTAAGGGGTCGTTTTTGGACTGGGCGTTGCCCGTGGTGACGAGGATAAGGCCCGCGAGAAGGGACAGTAGTTTTTTTGAATTCATTTTAGGGTATCAGATAGGGGTTAAGCGCCGCCTTTAAACGGCGGCGCTTTCAAGGAACCGAAGATTAACTGCTGGGCGTGATTAAGGAGCAGTAGCTAAGACCCCGTCGATCTGGAGCACGTAAGCGATATCGCCTGGACGCTTTTCAGGCATTTCGACCGACAAACCTTTGTCGGTTTGCTGGAATCGGAGTTCACCCTCGGAGCCGAGCATGCGAACCTTGGATGCTGCGTTCTGTCCCTGAGCGCCGGAAGGCAGAGAGCGGAGGAGTACCCGTCCATCGGCAGGCCAATCCATTACAATGGCGTAGAGCGTCGTACCGCGCTTGGTGAAGCGGATATCTTGCGCGGTGTAAGGTGCTTTTTGGTACAGCGGGATGCCCCCTTTGGCGATCTCGGGGATGTCAGCCTCGCTCGATGGACCTTCACCAAATCGCGTCCAAGGACGGGTCGCGTAGATAGCCTCGCCGTTGGTCCGCAGCCAATCGCCAACGGAACCGAGAATTTTCCGGCCCTGATCGTCAAGTGTACCGTCGGCACGTAGCGGGATGCTTAACAAGAGATTCCCGTTCTTACTGACCACGTCTGACAGAGCACGCACGACTTGCTCGGCGCTTTTGTATTTAGCCCCTTCTAGATAATGCCATGCCCCGATGCAAGCGTCCACCTGCCAAGGCTCTGGAAGAATGCCACGAGGAACACCGACTTCAAAATCATAAACCAACGCCTTGCGCTGGTCTTCGTTGAGCCGCTTGGTATTAACTACAGCCTGATTAATACCGCCATTGCGCGCGATGCTCCGGTTATAAACATCTGCGAAAATGTGAAGTCCGTAGCCCTCGTTGACTTGTTCGAGTGGCACGCGCGAATCGTCAAAGTAGACGATGTCGGGATTGTACACTTCAACGAGATCGCGCACGCGGTCGTAGAATTTACGCGAGTAGGCCGGTGACGGAAGATCGCCGGGATTTTTCCAAGCCTCTTTACGATTGAGCACGGCGGGGCTGATCTTGTGGCCGTGTTGGGCGTAGAGATCCTGTGGATCAAGGCCCTCCCACCATTTTCCTTTTCCGTCTTCGCGTGTAAGGTTGCCATCGTAGGTGACGCCGGCACGGGGACCGTCGGTGTCGCTGAGCCGGGAAACTTCAAACCAGCTCCACGCACTGCTGGCGTGGATGGAAACACCAAAGCGCAGGCCCGCGTTGGCTGCAGCCTTGGACCAAGCCCCTATGATATCTCGTTTGGGTCCAACGTTGACGGAATTCCAAGGCTGGTGCCGAGAGTTCCATAGATCGAAGTTGTCGTGGTGGTTAGCCATCGCAACAAAGTAACGGGCGCCAGCAGCCTTGTAGGTTTCCATTAATTCATCAGGCCGTAAGTTTTCCGCCTTCCAGGCGTTGCAAAGGTCTTTAAAGCCAAATTCTGACGGATGACCGTAGGTCTTCACGTGATATTTGTTTTGCTTGTGTCCTTGTATATAAAGGTTGCGCCCATACCAGTCACCAAACTCGGCTTGCGATTGAGGGCCCCAGTGGGCCCAGATGCCGAACTTGGCGTCCCGGTACCACTCAGGAGATTGATATCCCTCTTGCAATGCTTTCCAAGATGGAGCGAACGGTCCGGGCGTGTAAGGTAAATCAAGTGTGGCGTCGGCAGCTTGAGCAGCAGTCACAAGTATAAAACCACCTAGAAAAGATCGGATCAGTTTTGGGATAATCATAAGACCCGTACAAAAAACAATCTCAGCGCACCACACAAGAGCAGCCCCACGCTAACAAGTTATAGTCGCCCCCGATTTTTTAAGCCGACTGACTAAACCCGAACGCCGAAGTTTTAACCACGGAATGCACAGATGAGCACAGATAACAGAGTGTTACTGAATTTAAAGACAGGATGAAAAAGGGGGATCAAGTGGA
>CANIXX010000087.1 GCA_947471115.1 Opitutaceae bacterium
GACTTCTCGGCTTGGTTTATCAGTGCTCATCAGTGCCCATCAGTGGTTAAAAACTCCGTATCCGGATCAACAAACCCGATCCAAGTTAACCACTGATGAGCACTCATACTCACTGATGTAGGAGTGTTAACCTTCGGCAATCCATAGCTCTGAGCTCAACCCGACAGAATCAATGTTGCGGCCTACTCGGGCTTGCGTCGCTTCGGCGTAGACCCCGCGTGGACAGCGTCACCACGAACACCAGCGCTTGCACCAGCACGATGCACGCGGCCGGCGAACCGTCGGCGAAAAAGCTGATGTATATACCCGTGGTCGAGGAACCCACCGCAATCAGCACCGCCACTTGTAACATACGATCAAAGCGCTTCGTCAGCAGCAACGCCGTCGCTCCGGGCGTGATGAGCATGGCGATCACCAGCACCAGGCCCACCGCTTTCATCGCCGCGACAATCGCCAGCGAGAGCAACACCAGCAGCAGGTAGGTCAGCAGCTGCACACGCAGCCCGAGCACCTTCGCATGCGAGGGATCGAAACACACCAGCATCAGATCCCGGCGCAGCACAATCACTACGCCGAGCACGATGACTGACAGAACACTGGTTTCCCAAATTTGCGCGGTGGTTATACCTAGGATGTTACCAAATAAGATGTGATCGAGGTGCAGGTCGCTCGGGGTTTTGGAGAATAGCACCAACCCGAAAGCGAACATGCCGGTAAACACTACGCCCATGACCGTGTCTTCCTTGATGCGGCTGTTGCGTTTCACCCAGCCCGTTGCCACCGCACAAAATAGGCCGCTGCCAAACGCGCCGACGGCGAGCGGAACACCCGCGATGTAGGCTAGCACGATGCCCGGCAGAACAGCGTGCGAGATGGCGTCACCCATGAGTGACCAGCCGCGCAGCACCAAAAAACACGACAGCACTGCGCTCACCGTCGCGACCAGTGCACCCAGGGCAAACGCTTGGCGCATAAACCCGAAGGCGAACGGTTCCAGCAGCGTATCCAGAATGTGGGTGGTCATGGCGTGGCGTTGGCCAAACGGCGCGCACGGCGGCCCGCGAGCAGGCCGTGTTTAGGCGCGAATATCAGCGCTCCGAGAAAAACTAGGGTTTGCAACGTGACGATGCACCCACCGGTTTCACCGTTTAAAAAGTAACTGGCGTACGCGCCAATAAACGCCGTGCTTGCCCCAATCGCCGCGCCGAGCAGCAGCAGCACGCCAAAGCGGTCGGTCAGCAGGTAGGCGGTCGCTCCTGGCGTGACCAGGACCGCGATCACCAAAATCGCGCCCACCGCTTGCAGCGCCGCCACGGCAGTCGCCGACAGCAATAAGAGCAGTAACACATGCAGAAACCCCACCGGTAACCCAAGCGCGCGCGCTTGGTTCGGATCGAAACAAAACAGCAGCAAGTCCCGCCATTTAAACGCGATTACCAGCAAGCAAATCGCGGAGACAATCACCACTTGCAGCACGTCTGCGGAGGCGATGCCAAGGATGTTTCCAAAGATGATACTCTTCAGGTTCACCCGGCTCGGAAAAATCGAGATCAGCAGCAGCCCGAGGGCAAAAAACGAGGTGAACACGATGCCGATGACGGCATCCTCGCGCACCGGGGTTTTCATTTTCACAAACGCCATGGCCCCAGCCGCAAGCAGTCCGCTGGTAAACGCGCCCAGCGAGAACGGTAGTCCGGCCAGGTAGGCCAGCGCCACACCTGGCACCACGGCATGCGAAAGTGCGTCGCCCATCAGCGACCAGCCTTTGAGCGTAATAAACCCCGAGAGCAGTCCGCAGACGCCACCGATGAGCGTGCTCGTCCACAGCGCCGTGAGCATGTAGTCGTATTGAAAGGGAGTCAGCCACGTGTTCATGGCGCTTCGGCTTCCTTCTCGCGCTCCGAGATGAGCTTCTCGCGGCCGGCGCGGTCGAGGTATTCGAGGTGTCCGCTCTTGCCGAGCACCAGGGGGCGTTCGTCGTCGGTGAGCACGGTGATCTGGTGGCCGTCGTGAACGTTAACCGTGGATTGCTCGATGTTAAAGTGCCGCAGCGTTCCCCCGAAGGCGTGGGTGAGGTTCTCCGGCGTGAAGACCTCGGCGGTCGGCCCGTAGGCGAGTACGGTGCGATTGATGAGCACGACTTGGTCGCAAAACTCGGGCACCGAACCGAGGTTGTGGGTCGACACGAGGATGAGGCAGCCCTCGGCGCGTAGTTCGCGCAAGAGGGTGATAATGGCTTCCTCGGTTTTTACATCCACGCCGGTGAACGGTTCATCGAGCAGGATAATGCGGCCGCGTTGGGCAAGCGCGCGGGCGACGAAAACACGCTTTTTTTGGCCGCCGGAGAGTTCGCCAATCTGGCGGTCGCGGAAGTCCCACAGGCCGACGCGGCGCAGGCTTTCTTCGACGGCGGCGCGGTCGGCCGCTTTGGGCTGGCGCATGAAATTCATGTACCCATAGCGGCCCATCATGACCACATCGTGCACGCTCACTGGAAAGGTCCAGTCCACCTCCTCGGCCTGTGGCACGTAGGCGACCCAGCTGCGGCGCTGGGCAGCACGCACCGGTTCGGCGTTAATCGTGACCGCGCCGTTGGTGGGCGTGACGAATCCCATCAGGGCCTTAAACAGCGTGGATTTGCCCGAGCCGTTGACGCCTACGAGCGCGCAGATGGTGCCGCCGTGGAGTTGGAAACTCGCGTCGCGCAGGGCGGTGTGGCCGTTGGCGTAGGTGACGGTGACGTTGCTGGCGACGAGGGTGAGCGCCGACTCACCGTGAGCAGCGGACGCGGCGTGCAAAGCGGACGCAGCGGGCGGGGACGATGAGGCGGGTTTCATGATTAAGGAGTGGCAGGGGCACTGAATGCGTTAACGATGGTATTGGCGTTGGCCTGGAGTAGCGCGAGATAGGTGGGAGCGGGGCCTGAGGCGTCGGTGAGCGAATCGACATACAGTACGCCACCGTAACGTGCGCCGCCTTCTTTGGCGACTTGGCGGGCGGGTTTGTCGCTCACCGTGCTTTCGCTAAACACGACGGGGATGCGATGCGCACGCACTTGGTCGATTACGGCGCGGATCTGTTGCGGAGTGCCCTGGGCGTCGGCGTTGATCGGCCACAGGTAAAGCGGGCGCATGCCGTAGTCGCGGCATAAGTACGAGAACGCGCCCTCGCTGGTGACCAGCCAGCGCTGGGCTTCGGGGATGCGCGCGAGCTGCGCGCGCACCGGGCCGTCGAGGGCGCGGATTTTAGCCGAGTAAACCTCGGCATTTGCGGCGTAGGCGGCGGCGTGGGCGGGATCAACGCGGGCGAGTGCCGCGCGGATATTTTCGACGTAGCGTACGGCATTGGCTGGCGACATCCAAGCGTGCGGGTTGGGTTTCCCGGTGTAAGGGCCTTCGGTGATTCCCATGGGCTCGATGCCTTCGGTAACAATCACTTGAGGCACGTTTTTAACATTGGCGAAAAACGGCTCGAACCAGCGTTCCAGGTTCATCCCATTCCATAAAACCAGGGAGGCGCGCTGGGTTTTAACGATATCGCGCGGCGTGGGCTCGTAGCCGTGGATCTCCGCGCCCGGCTTGGTGAGGGAGTCCACGTCAGCGTGGCTGCCGGCGACGTTGCGCGCCATGTCCGCCAGGATGGTAAAGGTCGTCAACACGCGCGGTCGCTCGGGCACGGCCGTCGTGGCCGGAGCAGCTTGCGCGGCGTGAGTAAATCCGCCACCGCTGATCCCGCCTAGAATCGTTAGTGCCACCACAAGACTGTGAATGAATTTGAGGCTCATAGTAAAATTAGGGCTACCTAAATCCAGGCCGATAATTAGGGTCAACTAATATTCATTGCTGACCAAAAAGTGGCGCAAACTTCCAAGTCTGCTCCGGGTCAGTTAGGCTCATTTAATTGGCCAGGGACGGCCAAGCCTTGCCCTAAATCATAGGCCTACATCTTCCCCGGCCTTCTCGGCACGCCCTGCTCGTTGGAGCGGCACCTTTAGCACAGTGCCTGCAAAATCTTCGACATTTCCCGCGACGTGCATTCAGTTGCCTCCTTTCGCCCATGAAGAACTTCTACATCACGACCGCCATCGACTACGTGAACGGTTCGCCGCACCTCGGTCACGCATACGAAAAGGTGCTCACCGACGTCATCGCCCGCTTCCGCCGTTTGATGGGCGACAACGTGTATTTTCTTACCGGCGTCGACGAGCACGGCCAGAAGGTTCAACAAAGCGCCAAAAAACGCGGCATCCCCCCGCAACAGTTTTGCGACGAGGTGTCCGAGGAGTTCCGCGCCCTTTGTAAAAAGCTCAACATTTCCAACAACGACTTCATCCGCACCACCGAGGAGCGGCACAAAAAGGTCGTCTGCCAACTCCTCCAGCAGCTCTTCGATCAGGGCCTCATCTACAAAGCCGAATACAAGGGGTTTTACTCCACCCGCCAGGAGCAGTTTCTCCAGGACAAGGACCGCAATCCCGACGGCTCATGGCCGGAGATTTTCGGCGAGGTCACCGAGATCACCGAATCCAACTACTTTTTCAAACTCCGCCAGTATCAGGACTGGCTGATCGACCACCTCAAAACCAACGAGGATTTTGTCTTCCCGCGCTACCGCCAAAAGCAGGTTTTGGAGTTCCTCGCCGAGCCGCTCAACGACCTGTGTATTTCGCGTCCGAAGGAGCGCCTCGAATGGGGCATCACGCTGCCCTTCGACGACCAATTTGTCACCTATGTGTGGTTCGACGCACTGGTTAATTATTACACCGCCGTCATCGACAAACCCGAGTTCTGGCCGGCCGATTTTCACGTCATCGGCAAGGATATCCTCGTGCCGCCACATGCGGTTTACTGGCCGATCATGCTCAAGGCCGCCGGCATCGAGCCGCCTAAGTCCCTGCTCGCCCACGGCTGGTGGTCGATCAACGGCTCAAAAATGTCCAAGAGCACGGGAAACTTTGTTGATGCCGCCGAGTTCGCCGACAAGTACGGGGTCGATGCCCTGCGCTACTTCCTCATCCGCGAGATGAGCGTGGGCCAGGACAGCGATTTCTCGCTCGCCCAGTTCCTCGCCCGCTACAACGCCGAGTTGGCCAATAATTTGGGCAACCTGGTTAACCGCGCCCTTAACATGACCAACCGCTTTGCCGCCGGTGTGGTGCCAGCGGCGGAGGTCAACGAGCAAGCCGAGCAGGACTTGCAGGCGCTGTGGGTGAAAACCCGTGACGAAGTCCTCTCGTTAAACGAAGGCTTCCAATTCCACATCGCGCTGGAGCGCACCTTCGCGTTCATCACTGCGACCAACGCCTACATCGAGAACCGTGCGCCGTGGAAACTGGTTAAATCCGCCGATCCCAAGGACCAGGCGTTGCTCAAAACCTCGCTCGCCACGATCGCCGAAGCGCTCCGTTTGGGCGTGTCGTTGTTGCCCTGCGTCATGCCCGAAACGACCAGCAAAATCCACGCTGTGTTGGGTTACACCATGGGCTCGGTTTGGAAGGATGAGCTAGTCTGGGGCAACCGCCTTACCGGCTCCAAAGTGGCCGAGACCGCGATCCTTTTCCCGCGCCCGCAGCCCGAGGCTCCGAAGTCGGTTTAAGAACCGGTTAACGCAAAAAAATCAAGCCTCACCACTGGCAGTTTTCGATTCAGTTGTAACCAGCCGCTCCCGTGTAAAACCACCGATTTTTTAACCGCTAATGAACGCTAAGGGACGCTAATAAAATACGGATTCTGAATTCCGCATTAGCGGCCATTAGAGTTCATTAGCGGTTAAAGGATTTCGATTGTAGGCCTTTAGTTTTTGAAGTGTTGGAGAACGATTACGGTCCCATGACCATCTTACCGATCAACCCCGCTGCGAACGCGTCGCCTGAGGCGCTGGTCGCGTTTTTACGCCAGTGTCGCGAGGCGGCGCGCACGGACGGGCGGGAGCGCTTGGTGAGCATTTCGCTCAAAGTGGGGGCGCTCGACCCGCTGGCCGTGTTGGAGGCAATTTTTGAGCCCGGTGAGCTGCATTTTTACGCCGAGCGCCCCTCGATTCAGACGGCGATTGCCGGCGCCGAGGCGCTGCTTGTGCACGAGGCGAGCGGGCCGGATCGGTTTGGTTCGGTACAGAGGTTTATCGACGACGTGTTAGCGCGCACGATAGCGGTGGGCGAGGTGGACGCGCCCTTTGGCGGACCGCATTTTTTTAACGCGTTCACGTTTCTCGACGAAGTCACGGCTGGCGAAGCTTTCCCGTCGGCACGGGTGTTTGTGCCGCGTTGGCAAGTGGCGCGTGCCGGTGAGGTCACGACGGCGGTGGCCAACTTGTTGGTCGCCCCGGATGCCGATCTGGCGACGCTCGCCGAGCGTGTTTGGCGAGCACATGAAAAGTTCAAGCACTGCGATTACGCGCGTGGGAATGCTGCGCCGACCGCAGCGGTTCCAGAACGAGCCGGCCCCTCCACCTTTCAGACCACCGAGGTGGGCGATTACCGCGCCGCAGTAACGGGCGGCCTGGCGGCGATCGCCGAGGGAGCGGTTAACAAAATCGTTCTCGCCCGCGCCTTGGACATGCGCGCCGCCGCCCCGCTGCATCCATTGCACCTGCTCAACGGCCTGCGCGAACGCTTTCCGGGTTGTTACAGTTTCTCGGTCGCCAATGGGCGCGGGCAAAGCTTCATCGGCGCCAGTCCCGAGAGGCTGGTGCGGGTGAGCAAGGGCGTTCTTGAAACCGAGGCGTTGGCCGGTTCAGCCCGACGTGGGCAGGGCGCCAGTGAAGACGCAGCCCTTGGAGCGGCGCTTCTTGCCAGTGAAAAAGACCGCCGTGAACACTTGCACGTGCTCGATTCGATCCGCCGCCGATTGGAGCCGCTTGGCTTGGTATTGGATTTTCCCGCGCAACCGCTGCTGCGCAAGTTGGCCAATGTGCAGCACCTTTACACACCGGTGAGCGCTGCTTTGCCGGAGGGCGTGAGCCTGCTTGCGGCGCTGGCGCAGTTGCACCCAACACCGGCGGTCGGTGGGACGCCCCGGGAGGCGGCGGTGGGGCGCATTGGCGCGTTGGAAGGGTTTTCACGCGGCCTTTACGCGGGAGCGATTGGCTGGGTTAACGCCCGTGGCGGCGGCGAGTTTTTGGTGGGCATCCGCTCGGCGTTGATCGACGGCGAAACGGCGCGTGTCTACGCGGGCGCGGGCATCGTGGCTGGTTCCGACATGGAACGGGAGTTTGCCGAAACCGAGCTGAAATTTCACGCGATGCGTGACGCCTTACGCGGGTAACGTAGGGGCCGTGCTCGTGGGTCTAGCCGACGAGTGCGTCGTGGATCAGGCCGGCGATCACGGGCGGCAGATCCAGACCTAGCGCGGCTTGCTGGCCGGCCGGACTGAGTTTACGCCACGTTTTTTGCAGAATATCGATGAACTTTTCGCGCGGGTAATCAGCGTTTTTGGCGGCAAAATCAGCGATTTCGTTTTCCAAGAAAACGAGCACGGCGGCGTCTTCCAGTACTTGCGTGCCAGGGTTGGTTTTTAGGCCGGACTTGGAGATCCACGTGGCGGCGTTGGCGGCTTCGTCGGTGGCTACACCGGCGGAGAGCAGGATGCCCCGGGCACGTTCGGCTTGTTTCGTGTAAAGGGAACGACGCCACGAAAGATAGCCCGCCTTTCCTTCGGGAAATGTGGCTCGGGGCGTGAGCCAGCGCTCGAGGTGTTGGCATCGCGCGGCGAGTCGAAGTATCGGTGAGGCAGCGACGTCGAGGCGGTTAACCCAGGCTTCCACGCGGTCAGCGTAGATAAGTTCGGCGGGGTGACCTTCGGGCGTGCGGGTTGGGTCGGCGGCGTGCGCTGCATCGATCAAGGCGCGGGCGAGGACGTAGGGATGGTCATTCATGGGTTTCGGGTTCGCTGGCAAGGATGCGGCTGCGCACGGCGGTGATCCAATCGGTGAGGGCTTTGATTTGTTCGGGGGTGAGCCGGGCGTCGGAGTGGGCGAAGGTATAGGACGGCAGGGGCATCTCGGCCTCGGCGACCGCATCGGCGGCGGCTTCCAGTTTGGCGTCGGCGCGTTTGGCGGGGTAGTCGAAGAAGGTGGAGAAATTGAGGTGCTGTTTCCCGTTTTTGACGTGGGAGGCCAGCCACAAACTCAGCGGTTGGATTTCCGCGTACCACGGGTAACGGGTGGTGTTGGAGTGGCAGTCGTAGCAGGCGTTGCGCAGGATTTTCTGCACTTCTGGAGGCGCCGGGTGAATGGTCAGGATGTCACGCGGGTCGGGCCCAGCGGCGATGTTTTTTTTGGTGCGGATGAACTGAATCGTTATGAATAAAATGAGTAAACCGACTAGGGTTTGGCGAAACGAGCGCATGGTGGGAGTTCGCAGGGTTAAAGACTGATCCAGCGCTGGTCAAAGCCTGTGCGATCCACCGGCCACGTTTGCCAGCTTGGCTGTGCCAGACGCAGTTGCAGGGTTGCGGCCAAGAGGTTGTGGGTAACCACCGCGAGGTCGTCGGCGCACCAGAAATCCTGCGTGGCGTCGGTCGCTTTCGCTGCACCGGGCAGCGAGCGGCAGTCGGGCTCAAAAGGGGCGGACTGTGCGGCTGTTTGCGCGGCGAGCGAGAGCACCACGCCACTCATCGGCGGGATTAAGCATCCGAGGGTCACCAGCACGCCTTGGAGGCGCGAAAGCACGCCCTTGCCGCCCACGGAGTGCTCGGTGACGACGCAGGCGACTGGTTTTCCCAGCCAGAGCGCGGTGCCTTCGGCGGGCGTGGCTTCTTCCAAAAAGCGTTGGAGGTGGTTGCTCCACGAATCCCAGTGTGTGCCGGTGCCGATCACCACGGCATCGGCGGCTGCGAGCGCATCGCTACAGGCCACGAAACCCGGCGCGGTGGCGAGGGTGTGGCGGGCGAAGTCGGCTTGGGGCGCGAGCAGGGCGGCCATGTGGTCGAGGGCGACGGCGGTATTGCCCGTGTCGCCAGCGAGCGAGGCATTGAGCAGAAGGATCTGCGGGCGCCGGGGGAGGGCAGGGGCGTTCATGCGGCCCAACATGGAATCAAAAACCGTCGATGGAACAGGTTAATTTACCACGGCGTTTAGGCGCGAGCGGCAGCACGGTGGGAGAACTCGGGCGCATGACGTTTGCCTGCACGGGTCGGTTGATAAAAACCCAAACAAAAGTGTCACCTAATGGGTTACACTTTTGTTTGGTTGTATCGTCGCTGATCCCTGTCGCCGGTCCTGTGATTGAATGCTGGCGCGGTTACCGGGAAGTGCCCAATGTTCTGCCCATGGCGTGGCGTATTGAGGAATCTTTAATTCGAGGCGAACTGGATAATCGTATCCGCGGTCGTGTGACAGGGCGGCTTTGGTTCGCCGGACGCGACGAACCCGTGACTCTTGCGCTCATGGGCAACGCTTGGCGGGACCTTGCGGGACATGTTTTGCGCTTCACCAACCCCGACCCCAAGTCGGGCGATTTAGGTAACTTTGCCAGTCTTCAGCGTGGCGTCACCGGCGACATCACCGCTTCGCGCAAGGTCAAGGTGCCAGACTGCTCAATGGACGAGTTGATGGTCTATTTTGAGGCGCGGAAACCCTTTCCATGGCATTGGGGCAACAGCCTGTACTTAGAATGGCACAGTGAGACCAACGGCCGGGTGGTCATCGAGTCGGCGAA
The DNA here is from genome assembly GCA_947471115.1 of Opitutaceae bacterium. GTDB lineage: Bacteria > Verrucomicrobiota > Verrucomicrobiia > Opitutales > Opitutaceae > Rariglobus. The sequence continues at coordinate 9,656 of CANIXX010000087.1, forward strand.
TTATAAGTTGGAACTCGATTCCGAATGCACGTGGTCGATGGATGAATCCAGTGAGCAGGTACAGCGCACAGCCAACGGCGAGGCGATGATCGCCTTTATGGAGCAGTTGACCGGAGCGACAGCGGCCAAGGCTCAAGGGGATGAAGACGCTCCCACCAGCACATCCGAGGCGAGCGCCGATGCGAATGCCGCCCGCATGGATCGGCTGCTTGATCGGGTCACCGGTCGCATGCAACGCGAAGCCCTGGCCCCCACTGAATTTCCTCGGGTTATGGAGGAGGAGCGCAAGCGGATGCGGCGCGAGCGCGGCGAGCCTGAGCCCACGCCGCTCACCCCCGACGAGAAGGCCATTCAAAGCCGCTGGATTGATACAATGAATACGGCAGCTCAAGAGGTGATTGCCGCCGCGAAGGACGACGAAGGCAGTCAACCCGAGGCCGATGAGGCCAGTGGTCGCCCGACTCACTGGAAACCGCTTGTTGCGCGTTGTTATGCGCTTGTCCACCGACTCATCGACGAACCCGAGCAGCGAGGCTGGTTAACGGAGGCGGATGGACGTGAGCACCCGTTGCGGGAGTTATCCGAGGGTGTGATGAGTTGCGCCGGCAAGTTGGCAGGCGCTTTGGGTTCAACCTTGGATGAAACACCCTGGCCACCGGGATCACTTCTGGCCGGCGCGGTTTTAGTGCGGCTAAAGAAGGCCCGAGGGCATCTGCGTGACGCCCTTGCTGGGCTGGAGGCGACGGCTACGCAGAAGCTGGCTGATCCCACCTGGTGCATGGAAGTGGGGTTGGAAACGACTGCGATTTTATCCGAGGTGGAGCGTCTTATTACTGAAGTGCGCTTGGTGTTAGAGGACGGCGAAGACGTTTAATCCTGAAATTCGAAGTTAGAACCAACCACCGATTTCATAGATTTTACAGATACAAATTCCTTAGGTTAAAATCGAAACCGGCTTCATTCCCCGTTTTCATGCTCTCTTAAAATTCAGCAACCTTCTGATATCTGTGCTCATCGGTGCATTCTATGGTTAAAACTTCGGCGTTCGGCTTAAGGTGAACGCAAATTAGCATGAGGAGGCAGTAACCTTAGAGTTGTCGGGTCTAAAGTAGTGCGGTGCTTCAGCCCGCATCGTCGTTTGTGAGAATACGACGCAAACCAGCGGGCTAAAGCACCCTACCTCCGCGCGCGGATATTTTAATCACACGGCGTAACCGAATGGATCAAAGAAACGGCCCCCGGTAACTCGTCCGGTCGGTTTTTTAGTAAAAAGTGTCCTCCGGGCGACAAACAACGCCGTCCGAATGCCAAACAACGCCGTCCGAATGCTAAGCAACGTCGTCCTGATGCTAAACAACCTCCTCCGGGAGCTAAACAAGGGCCTCCGGGTTACAGTCCGACTCGTCCGGGCACTAAAAGGGGGCCTCCGGACCTGAGTTGAGCGCCTCCGGGCTTCAAGCGGGAGCCTTCGGAACGCAAGCGGGGTCGTTCGAACGCCAAAACCTGTCGTCCGGTTCACAAGGAAGTGCCTCCGGTACCTAAAACGATACGTCCGGGCTGCAAAAACTCACGTCCGAGCTCAATCCGATGCGGTAAACGGCTTAAAGAATCGGGAAAGTAAAGTGGCGGATCGTATTCTGCGGTAGCGCGGTGCTTTAGCCCGCAGGTTTGCCTCATACCATTTTCAGTGCTGATCGGCCGCGGGTATGGTGCTTTTAGCCCGAACGCCGAAGTTTTAACCACGGAATTCACAGATGAGCACAGATAACAAAGTGTTATGAATTTAAAGACAGGATGAAAAAGAGGATCAAATTGAGTTCGTGTACCACCTAAGGGATTGTATCTGTGCAATCTGTGTAATCTGTGGTTGGTTTGAACTTCGGAATTCAGGCTTAGTGCTGGGGCACGGGCGATACTTCTCGTTAGCTGTTACCGTTTTCAGTGGCATCTCAGCCCAAAATCCGCCGCAGGCTGTCCAGGTCCATCACCGTGGCCAGGCTCTCTTCCTGCACCACCGCGGCCGCCAACTCGGACTTTTCACGCTGC
>CANIXX010000088.1 GCA_947471115.1 Opitutaceae bacterium
AGTTGCGCACCATACCACGCCGCCCCGAGAGCAACGGCTTGAGCGGGGCGCGGGTTATCGAGTTCCACGACGGGATGCCCCTGCCACTCGCTCAACAACCCAGTTAGCCGTTCGCGCAGGAATGCAGGAGCAAGGGTGCCGCCGTTGTAGAGTACGGCATCGACGTGGTGCCCGCGCAAAAACGCGGCCAAATGACGCGTGATGGCGGAATCTGCTGCGTAGGGTAGCCCGAGTTCGCGCAGGCCGCTGGAGGGTTTTTGCGGGTTTGCATCGGCAGCGCAGGCGGGAAAAAAACCGTCGACCACGAGGTTGCGAACGTCCTGTGGGTCCAACGTGAGCGAGCGCGTGCCACCCCAAAGTCCGCCGCCAGGAAGGACGATGCCAACGATGTGCGGGGTGGTGTCGGCTGCATCGCGGGTGAGAATGGCCTCTTTGGCATCACGAGCGGCGGCAATCAGTCCAGGCCAAGCTCGGGCGTCAGGCGCCACGCCCAATGCGCGTTCAAGGTGATGGGCGAGCGCGGCATCAATGTTGTCCCCTCCCAGCAGAAGGTGCTCACCAACTGCGATGCGTTCGAGCTGGGGCAGCCCGGTCGCATCATCGGGCCCGGCGAGACGCGCAGTAAAAAGACTGAAATCAGAGGTGCCGCCACCGAGGTCGCAAACCAGCAGGTTGAGCGAGCGATGTGCTGTGGTTTGCACGCCAACGACGGCGGGCGTGAGGTCTTTCAGCCAACGATTGAGCCCTGCGGCGCCACCGTGACGCGCGAGCCAATCGTAAAAAACGGCCTGCGGTTCTTCGAGCAGGCGCACGCGAGCGGGCAGACCGGCTTCGCGTGCAGCGGCGAGCGTGAGTTCCTGGGCGTCGGGCGCAAAAGAGGCCGGCACGGTCAGGATAACCGGGGGAGCGTTTTCGGCATCAGGATCAAGCGATGTCGAAAGCAGCGGACGGGCGCTGGCCCAGATTTGACGCAGGAGCTGGGCAGAGGCGGAGACCGGCGAAATCCGCTCGGTTTCCACAACCTCGGTGCTACCCCACGGTAGAATCAGGCGGGTGCGGTCGACGAGGCGGTGACTGAGCCAGGATTTTGCGGCGTGGGTCACGCGACCTGGGGTGCGCGGTGCGGCGCGGCGTGCGAGGTAACCGCTTACGGGCGACGGGCCGAGGGTGGCCTGCTCGTCGGGCCGGGGGTGATACAGGAATGACGGAAGCAGGTCGGCGAGGAGCGTTGTGCCGCTTTCTTCGATCTGGGCGATCGGCACGATTTCCGGTGGCAACACGGTGCCATCGGCCGCAGCGGCGACGGTGGCGAGGGCGCAATTACTCGTGCCCAGATCGATGCCGATGCTCAGTGTGCAGGGCGGCAAAGGCGCGACGATGGAGGAGGCGAGATCAGACACGGGCGAGCGCGGGCTCAGGCGGTGCGAACCTTAAACTCCAATCGCCAGGTCCGATCGGTCTCTGCGTGGCGTAAGTGGAGTTCAAGTACGCCGAGTTCGTTCACCCGTGAAACCAGGCGCACGGGAATGACGTCACCCTCGGCTAGGCCTTTACCCGGGGGAAGCACGGTTTCGACGCGCGCGCTTTCCTCAAGATCACGCAGCGCATCGCCGACAAGCGTGCCGGTACGATCACCCGCGCGGGAGGTGCTGCTAAAAAGGCGGAATTCCACCGGTTCGCCGACGACCAGGCCGAATTCGCGTTCGGCGAGGGTGACGCTGGTACCTTCCTCCATTCCTTGGGGGGCAACGCAAAGGGCTTTGATCGCGGGCTTGAATCCGGGAACGGCGAGCACCGTGGACTCAAGGCCGACGTAGTAGGAACGGGCCGTGCCCGCGCGGATGCGCACACCTGCTCCGGAGTTGAGCAGTCGCCCGTAGGCTGCCGCACCGCGTGCAACCGCAAGATCGTAGTCGGCTCCGGCGAGTTCGGCGGGAGCAGCGCCGAACCAACCCGCGAGCAAATCGAGGACGCGGCGGCGCATGGGCGCAGCCTTAAACACCCCGCCATTGAACAACACATGGGTCGGTCGCAGCAGGCCGTGCGCACGGGTGGCGAGTGCGTTGCCCACACGGGCCTGCAAGTCAGCGGAGGAGGCGACGTTTTGCTCGCTGCGTTGAAGGAAGCGGGCGAGGTGGCGGCTCAGCGCGGGATCGGCGGCGTAGTTGAGCCCCAATTCGCGCAAGCCACCCGCGCTGCGCCCAGCTGGGAAATCCGTGGGCGCGGTGAGCGGCAGAAAGCCGTCGAGTGCGATGGCTTCAAGCAAAGGGCGTTCGAGTCGGGTCGAAACGGTGTTGGCAAAAAGCCGGGCGCTGCGTGTAGGCACGGCCACGGGAACGCCGGGCAAAGCGGGGTCATTAAAGAGCGCTTCTTTGGCGTCACGCGCGGCCTGCACGAGGGCGAGAAACTGCCATTCGTCCACCGTTTGGCCGACTTCTTCAAGTTGGGCGCGCAACGCATGGGCAAGGGCCAAATCGAGATTGTCGCCGCCGAGTAGGATGTGTTCACCCACGCTGATGCGATCGAGCGCCAAGGCCCCGGCAGTTTCACCGACGGCGATCAGGCTAAAATCGGCCGTGCCGCCGCCGACATCGCAAACCAGCACGACGTCACCCGGGCGCACGTGGCGGCGCCAGTCGGTGCCAGCGGTTTCAAGCCAGGCGTAAAACGCAGCGAGGGGTTCTTCGAGCAGGAGGGGTTCGGTAAAACCCGCGCGGCTGGCGGCGTCGCGGGTAAGGTTACGAGCCGCCTCGTCGAAGGAGGCCGGAACGGTGATCACCACGCGGGTGGCGGCCCAGTTGAGTTCGTCGGCCTGACTCACCGCCGAGCGCAGGTGGGTAAGAAAATGGGTGGTGGCGTCGAGAGGGGAAACTTTGGCGGCGGAAGGCACGGAGTCGGATTGCCAGGGGAGAATGGCCGCCGTGCGGTCGATGCGGGAGTTGCACAACCAGGATTTGGCGGAAGTCACGAGCCGATCCGGGGCGAGGGCGCCGCGACTGCGAGCAAAGCGACCGACCACCGGAGCATCCTTGCCTGCGGTCCAAGGAAGGGTGAACGAACCGGCAACTTGTTCGTCGGGATGCGGCAAATACAGTGCGGAGGGCAGCAGCGACAGCGACTCGATCGCGCCGGGGCCGGCAGCTTGGATGAGCGGAACAATACGCGCAGGCTCGGGGCCCGTGACGAGTGCTACGGCCGAGTTACTGGTGCCCAGGTCGATGCCGAGGGCGAGAGTGCAGACGGTGTCCATGATGAAGCGAGAAAGCGGTTAAAAGGAGAAATGAACGAGCGATTCGACTGCGAACGGCAGAGGCGAATGCTCAGCGGAGTTCGATTTCGGCGGGAGCAATGATGCCGGAGTGCGGTTTAGCCGCATCGCTGGCGTGAGGGAGTTTAACCGCACCGGTGTTGCGCCAACCGCGATGGAGGAGCTTGCCGGTAAACGGGGCCGCACCGGCGACGCGCCCCAGCAAACGGTTCGCCTCAGGATCAAACCCGGGGGCAAGTGTGACCGTTGAACCTTCTTGGGCCGCTTGCAGGGGCTCCAGCGTGAAGGTGCTTTGCAGCGCCTCGCGGCACCCCGTGTGAACCACACGCGCGACGGCGGCGACCTGCGCGTCGGGCACGGTGCGGATGTCCTCCATCGCGAAGTCCAACAGGCGGCCCTGTTCTTGGAGTTTGGCGAGCAACCGCAGCGCGCCTGCATCGGCGAGCATCACCGGATCAAGCGCGGGAGCGTGCTGAACTGGGGCTGGCACGGGGATTGGCGCGATGGGCGCAGGGATCGATACCGGCGGCGCGGGCACGGGAGTCGAGTCGGCGGCCGCTGCGGTGCTACGAAAGAAAATAGACGCGAAGGCCACGCCCGAGCTCACGAGAGCCGCGAAAGCGCCGAAACGCACGGGCGGCTCAACGTTTAGCCAAAGCCAAATGCCCAGCCCGGCACTGAGCGCCGAAGCGGTGAGCGATAACACGGTGCTGACTCGGGAACCAGAGGAACGCGTGGACATACAGGGTCCAAGACAACGACCCCAGTGATAAAGTTCACTCCAAAAATAAACGAGGTCGCAGAAGGGGCGAATTCACAGCGGCTGATCCCCTCGCCGCACGTTTCAGTTCGGGCTGATGGAGCTTTTTCTTGGCAGAAGCGGCGGTTCGTGGGTAACTGCGCCTTTTAACGCCATGCTCACTTGCCGCAAAACTTACGCCGACATCCCTTTTGCCCACCGGCAGCACCGGCATGACGGGCACTGCGCGCTCATCCACGGGCACAATTGGGCCTTTACCCTCACCTTCGGTTGCACTGCCCCGGATGCGAACGGCTTCGTCGTGGATTTCGGCAAGCTCAAGTTTTTGCGCGAGTGGATCAACCTGAACCTGGACCACGCCTGTGTGTTCAACGCCGAAGACCCGCTGCGTGATACGCTGGTCGCCGCAGCCCCTGAGGCATGGAAAACCTACGTCGTTGAAAGCTGCTCGTGCGAGGGGCTCGCCCGCCACCTCCATGGCGTGTTCGACGCGCTCGTGCGCCAGCATACCGGTGGACGCGCGTTCGTCACCGCTGTAGAGGTGGTCGAGGACTCCAAAAACGCCGCGTCTTGGACCGTGACGACGTAATCGGCCTCACCAGTTGCGCCTGAAAACCAGCAGGGCTTGCTGGAATTGAAGCCGTTTTGAGCGTCAAAAAACTAGAGTCTGGTCCCGCTCGTTTATCGCCAGCTTTAGCGCAGGCATAATCGTTTAATCGTCGTCCTGAACAAGCGCACGGCGGGTCGTAGAGCTGCGATGACCGACAGGCTGGCCCCCGAAAAGTCGGTACGAACGGGCTACGCACCCTATTGGGCAGCTGGGTTTCTTCGGCTATCAAAGCGGTTCACCTGCGACGGCCCTTTCGTGCCGTAGAACCACTCGCCCATGCTCACCGCACCCGAAACGGCAAACCGCCGCCCCCCCACCCTGGCACGCACGTGGCACCCTGGCCGCTCGCTCCCGCTGGATATGCTCCGCGGGTTCGCCATCCTCTTGGTGCTGGGTCGGCACGGCGTCATGGCCACCACCGACCTCGGCGCGCTCACGCCTTTCGCAAACGCATGGAAGACGATCGGCTGGGCGGGGGTTGACCTATTTTTTGTCCTCAGCGGCTACTTGGTGAGCGGGCTCTTTTTTGCCGAATACAGGCACAGCGGCCACGTCAACGTGCGGCGCTTTATGATCCGTCGCGGGTTTAAGATTTGGCCGCCTTACCTAGTTTACCTGGTGATTGTGGCGCTCTGGCTGGGTTGGCGGCATCACGCAGGGAATCCCGCGGCAGTCTGGGCCGAGCTCTGGCCCAACTTTCTCCACGTCCAAAACTATTTTCACACCCCGCGCATCCACACCTGGAGCTTGGCGGTGGAGGAGCATTTTTACCTAGCGCTGGCGCTGCTGTTTTTGATGATGCTGCGCGTGCGCGGCCTGGCCGGATTCCTGCGTTGGCTACCGGTTTTGATCGTGGGCGGAGTCATTACGGCCGCGGCCTTGCGCCATGCCGACTATCTGAGTCTGGGTCGCGAACAGATGAACCTCTATGCGACCCACCTACGCTGGGACGGTCTGCTAGTGGGTACACTGCTGGCCTACAGTACCCACTTTTACCCGGCGCGTCTCGCCCCGCTAAGCCGCCACCCGCTCGCCTTGATCCTCACCGGCATGCTGTTGGCCGCCCCCACGCTCAGCCTGTCGCCGGAAGCGAGCCCCTGGTTGGCCAGCATTGGCTTGGTTGGGGTGTATGTCGGCTTCGGACTGATCCTGCTCGGCGTGCTGAATCTGCCTTCGTCCCACGTGCGCTGGGAAAAGCTCTTCGCCACCCGGCCGGCTGCCCAGTTGGGCCAGGTCGGGTTTTACAGTTACTCGATTTACCTGTGGCACATCGACCTCGTGCAAATCCCCCTGCAAAAACTGGTGCCCCACCTCGCCGGAACGCCGTTTTCAGCCGGGGTTTTATGGGCGGGGATCACCACTGTTTATGTAGTGGCGGCGGTTGTCTGCGGCCGATGGCTGGCCCATCTGGTGGAGCGCCCCTCCTTGCGGCTGCGCGACCGCTTGTTCCCGTCGCTCGCCCCCACCCCACCCGCACGATGAACTTCTCGACCTGCTTCAAGCGCTCTGGACTTCTCGTCGTACTAATCTGGGTAACACTTCACGCGGGGCCGCCACTTCTCGCCGAGGTCACGCCGTTCGGCCCACCACTCAGCGCCCCGCTGCGGCTACTTCCCCCGGCCGTGGGCGAACACGGCCTACGTGCGTTAAGCCCGAACTTGCTGGAACTGCGGCTCATCACCACCCAGGCCCCGCCCCCCGCCGGCGTGGACCGCTGGAACTTCGTCACGCCCGATGGCCGCTGCGCCACGCCTGAGCCCAACACCTTTCAAGTCACAGCAGACGGCCAAATCATCGCGGTGATGGCTGTAGGGTTTAAACGCCGTGTGAGCTCTGCCACTCTGCTCGAACGTGACCTGCGGGTGAAGAACTCGCTTTACCTGCAACTCGCTCGTCCTTTGACCGAGGGCCAAAAAGTAGTGGCCACGCAAGCCGATGGGCTACTCGGACCCGCCAAGGAAACCTTCGCTGTCATCGTAGATCCATTACGCACCAGCCCAGCGATCCATGTTAACCAGGAGGGCTACGCGCCGGCCTTCCCCAAGCAAGCGCGCCTCGGTTACTACTTGGGCAACCTCGGGGAATTACCCACGGCCGAGCTAACCGAGTTTTCCATCCGCAACGCCACCACCGGCGAGAAGGTCTACCGAGGCAAATTAACCGCCCGCCGCGATGTGGGCTACGATTACAGCCCAAAACCTTACCAACAGGTCTTGTTGGCCGATTTCAGCGAGCTCACCACACCCGGCGACTACACTCTGGTGGTAGCCGGATTGGGCGCGTCCCAGCCATTCCGAATCGACGATGGACTGGCGATGAACTGGCTGCGCACTTACGCCCTCGGGCTCTTCCATCAACGCTGCGGCCAAGCGCTCGATTTGCCCTTCACTCGGTTTACCCACTCCGCCTGTCACCGAGCGCAAGCCTCGGTGCCGGTGCCTCAGGCGGCCTATGCCGCCACCTGGACCACAATTGCCACCAAGAGCGGCCCCGGCCCGCAACAAACCGCCCCGCAAATCGGCGATGAAACCACGCAGCTTTACCCCTTCGTAAACCAAGGGAAAATCGACGTCACCGGGGGCCACCACGACGCTGGTGATTACAGCAAGTACACTATCAACGTGGCCACGCTGGTTCACTTGCTGATGTTCACCGCCGACGCCCTGCCGACGGCCGGCGCGCTCGACAACCTAGGCCTGCCCGAGAGCGGCGACGGCATCAGCGACGTCCTGCAAGAGGCCAAAATCGAGGCCGATTACCTCGCAAAAATCCAGGACTCTGACGGCGGCTTTTACTTCTTGGTCTACCCGGAAAACCGCGACTACGAGGGCGATGTCACGCTTCAGGTTGGCGACACCGGAGACCCACAAGTGGTTTGGCCCAAAAACACCTCGGCCACTGCCGCCGGGGTGGCGGCCCTCGCGCAATGCGCCTCATCCCCAGCATTTAAACGCCACTATCCGAAGACTGCGGCGAGGTACCTCGAAAAGGCCCGACTGGGCTGGAGGTTCCTGCAAGCCGCCATCGCCCGCCACGGGCTGGAAGGTTCCTACCAAAAGATCACCTTTTATGGCGACGAGTTTGGCCACCTCGACGAACTGGCTTGGGCCGCCACCGAACTGTATCTGGCCACTGGCGACGCCGAGTACCAGCGCCAGCTTTTTTTGTGGTTTCCCGACCCCGGTGCCCTGAGCACCCGCCGCTGGGGCTGGACGCACCTCTCTGGTAGCTACGGCCACGCCATTCGCAGCTACGCCTTCGCCGCCCGCACCGGTCGATTGCGCCCCGAACAACTCGACCGCCTGCACCTCGCCAAATGCCGCACCGAACTGGCGGCAGCAGCTGACGATGCCGTACACTGGACCCGGCAGAACGCCTATGGATCGGCGTTCCCTGAGCCGATGAAACGTTTTCGCGCCGGCGGCTGGTACTTTTCTCTCGATCAGGCCGCCGATCTAGCGGTGGCCTACCAACTCTGGCCACGCGCGGACTATTTTGAGGCAATCGTTAGCAATTTAAATTACGAGGGCGGCACCAACCCGCTCAACCTGTGTTTTCTCACCGGACTAGGAAGTAAACGCCCACAAGTGATCGTACATCAATTTGCCAACACTAACCGCCGCGCTCTCCCGCCCACCGGTTTTCCCTTGGGCAACATTCAGGCGGGTTTCGACTGGCTGGCGCTTTACGGCCGCGAACCCGGGGAACTGACCTTCCCTGCCGACGACGCCCCGGTGGCACCCTATCCGTTTTACGACCGCTGGTCGGACATGTGGAATACAACGGCTGAATTCATCACCGTGAACCACGCCCGCAGCCTGCTGGCGCTCAGCGCCCTGCTCGATCCGAAAGCCGCAGAGGCGCCCTGGCGCTCCGGCATCGCGCGTATTCGTGTCCCGACTGCGCGCGTGCCGGTTGGCACTGAGGTCACGCTGGAGGTGCAGGTGGACGACCTCGACCTGCGCCACGCCCGCATCGTTTGGGAAGGGCTCCAGCAGGCGCCCGCGGGGGGAGTAACGTACCGCTTTACGCCCGTAAAAGAAGGCCCGCAGTGGATCGAAGTGGAGGTCGCTTGGCCAGATGGGCGCAGGGTGTTTGCAAACGCCACGTTCGCCTGTGTTGCCCTGGGGGCCGCCGAGCTAGCCACGGCAGTCGGCAAGGAAACTCCGCCGCGTTAACCACCATAAGTTGGCGATTGCCAGCGGACTCAAAAATCCAAGTTTTCGCCCCATGGTAACAATCACCGGTGAATACCAGGGCGACTTGCATTGCGTGGCGACACACGGGCCGTCGGGCAACGTCCTCATGACCGACGCGCCCAAGGACAACCAGGGGCGTGGTGAGGCGTTCTCGCCCACCGATCTGGTGGCAACCGCACTAGCCACCTGCATCGCCACAACGATGGCCATTGTTGCGCGGAAACAGGGCGTCGAACTTCAGGGCCTGCGTTACGAGGTCACCAAGGAAATGTCCACCGACGCCCCGCGCCGGATCGTGCGTATGGCGACCACCGTTTGGCTGCCGATTCCCCACACGTCACCACTCGCAGCATCGCTGGAGCATGCCGCTCATGCGTGTCCGGTACACCAGAGCCTGCATCCGCAAATCGACAAACCCATCGTGTTCCATTGGGCGGTTTGACGGAATCATTGCAGGTGAAGTTCGGGCCTAGTGGGGCGTAGGACATGTTTTTGGCCGGCGCCCAATTCACCTGGATTAAAGTCGAGTAGGCGTGAGTTGTATTTCGCATTGCGCACCGAGGGGCGGGCGCGTGTTCTTTGCGCTTTCATATATGGCGAAGAAATCTCAAGCAACTTGGGGCGGTCGTTTCACAGCCGGCCCCGCGGAATTGATGCTCAAGTTCAGCGAGTCGGTCTCGTTTGATCACCGGCTCGCGCCGTTCGACATCGCAGGCAGTAAGGCCCACTCGGCTATGCTCGCTCATGTAGGGCTCATCACCGCCAAGGAGCGCGACGCCATCCATCGCGGCCTTGACGCCATTCTCGCGCAAATCGCCGCGGGCAAATTCACCTGGAGCACGCAGCTCGAAGACGTTCACATGAACATCGAGCAGGCGCTCACCCAAAGCGTTCCGGCCGCCGCCAAACTCCACACCGCCCGCAGTCGCAACGACCAAGTCGCCACCGACATGCGCCTATGGTTCAAACACGCCTGCGCCGTCCTGTCCGACAAAATCCTCGGTGCCCAGCGCGCCATCCTTGCGGTGGCCCAGCGCGATGGCGATGTGCTCATCCCCGGTTACACCCACTTGCAGCGCGCCCAGCCGGTCTTTTTGGCGCACCACCTGTTCGCTTATTTGGAGATGCTCGAGCGTGACCGCGAGCGCCTCGCCGTCGTGGCTGATCACGCCAACTGGTGCCCGCTCGGTTCGGGTGCTATCGCCGGCACAACCTTGCCGATTGATCGCGAGTTCACCGCTACCCAGCTCGGCTTCGTCGATGCCAAGGGCAGACCACGCGTCACCCAAAACTCCATGGACACCGTCGCCGACCGCGACCTGTTCATCGAGTTTGCCAACGCCTGTGCGCTCTTCGGCGTGCACATGTCCCGCATCGCCGAAGACCTCATTATCTGGTCGAGCGTGGAGTTTAAGTTCATCGATTTGCCCGACACCTTTTGCACGGGTTCCTCGCTCATGCCGCAGAAGAAAAACCCCGATTCGTGCGAACTGCTGCGCGGCAAATCGGCCCGACTTCAGGGCAACCTCCACACCCTGCTCACCCTCGCGAAAGGTCTGCCGCTCACCTACAACCGCGACCTGCAGGAGGACAAACCGCCGGTGTTCGACAGCTTTGACCAAACCGGGCTTTGCGCTGACGTGCTCGCCGGCACCATCGCCGGCCTGACTGTTTTCCGCGCACGGTGCGCCGAGGCGGTGGCCGATCCAGCACTGCTCGCCACCGACCTCGCTGACTATTTGGTCGACCGCGGTGTGCCCTTCCGTGAAGCGCACCATGCCGTCGGCTCGGTCGTGAAACTCGCCGAAACTCTCAAACTGCCGCTAGACAAGTTGCCCACCGCCGAGGTGAAGAAAATCCACCCCGGTTACGGCGATGATTGGGCCGTGGTGTTTGATTTGCAGCGCGCCATGGCCAAACGCCGCGGCACCGGAATGCCCGGTCCGGCACAGGTGAAGAAACAATTCACCCGCTGGCAAAAGCTCTTGAGCTGAGCATCGAGGTAGGCGCCGTTTTTAGGCGCATACCTTTTTTGCACCCGAATTCATGGCCAAAGTTCGTATCCTCTCCGACCGGGTCGCCAATCAGATCGCTGCGGGCGAGGTGATCGAGCGCCCTGCTGCGGTGGTGAAAGAACTGGTGGAAAATGCCATCGACGCCGGTGCCACCCGCGTCGAAGTCGAGTTCCGCCACGGCGGACGTTCGCTCATGCGCATCGAGGACAATGGCCACGGCATGTCGCGCGACGACGCCCTGCTCGCACTCGAGCGCCATGCCACCAGCAAGATCAACGAAGCCGACGACCTGAACCGCCTGGCGAGTTTCGGCTTCCGCGGCGAGGCCTTGCCCTCGATCGCCAGCGTATCCCGCTTTACGTTACAGACCCGTGAAGCCGCCGCCGATGTCGGCTCGGAGATCTTGGTTAACGGCGGCAAGTTCGTGCATGTCCACGACTGCGGTCGCCCCGTTGGTACGCGAATCGAAGTCGCGCAGTTGTTTAACTCGGTACCTGCGCGGCGCAAATTCCTCAAAACCGACGCCACCGAGGCGGCGCACATCATCACCGGCGTGCGCCTCTACGCCTTGGCGTTTCCCAAGGTGGCGTTCACGTTGATCGAAGACGGGCGGGTGATTTTCCGCTCTCCGGAGTGCGTGGATTTAATGGGCCGAGTGGCGGAGATTTTCGGCCGACAATTGGCGGGAGAACTCATGCCAATCGACGTGGCGGAAAACGGTATGCGCTTGAGCGGCCTGATCGGTCGCCCGGGCGCGGGCCGCTCAACCCGCCACGAGATGATCACCTTCATCAATCAGCGTCCCGTGGA
>CANIXX010000089.1 GCA_947471115.1 Opitutaceae bacterium
GACGACCACGGCAACTCCCGTCCCCGCTGGGTCGATACGAAAACCATTTTGGGCGTTCCGTACGACATTCCTATCGCCGGCTACGGCACGGCAACCGTGAACCTGCTCCGCTTGTGGGCATCGCGTTCGACCGAGGAATTCGACTTGGTTGCATTTAACAGCGGCGGTTATGTCGATGCCGTGCGCGAAAAGGCCATCGGCGAAACCGTCTCAAAGGTCCTTTACCCGAACGACAAGACCGAAAACGGCAAGGAGCTGCGCCTCGTTCAGCAGTACTTCTTTGTCTCGTGCTCGCTGCGCGACATCATCCGCCGTCACTTCCGCCTGACAGGCAACTCCTGGGCCAACTTTGACGCCAAAGTCGCCGTGCAGCTCAACGACACGCACCCTGCTGTCGCGGTGCCCGAGCTGTTACGCATCCTCATCGACGAGAATAACTTCACATGGGAAAACGCATGGGAAATCGTGGTCAAAACCTTCGGCTACACCAACCACACGCTTCTCCCCGAGGCGCTGGAGCGTTGGGGCGTACCGCTGTTCACCCGCGTACTGCCCCGGCACACGCAAATCATTTTTGAGATCAACCGTCGTCTCATGGAAAAAGTCGAAGCCAAGTGGCCCGGCGACAATTCAAAGAAGTCCATTCTTTCGCTGGTTGAAGAAGGTGGCGCCAAATCCTTCCGCATGGCTAATCTCGCCGTCGTTGGCTCGCACGCGGTCAACGGCGTCGCGGCCCTGCACACCGAGTTGCTCAAAAAGGACCTCTTCCCTGATTTCGATGCGCTTTATCCGGGAAAGTTTCAGAACAAGACCAACGGCATTACGCCGCGCCGCTGGCTGCTCGATTGCAACCCCCGCCTCTCCGGGCTGATCACCGAAAAACTCGGTTCGCCCTTGGTTTGGGCCCGCGACCTCGATGTGCTGCGCGGCCTTGAGAAGTTCGCCGATCAGGCCGCCTTCCAAAAGGAGTTTTTGGCGATTAAGCGCGCCAACAAACAAGACCTCGCCGCTGTGATCCACGACCAGTGCGGCGTGATCGTCTCTCCGGACGCGCTCTTCGACGTCCAGATCAAGCGCCTGCATGAGTATAAACGCCAGCACCTCAACCTGCTGCACATCCTCACGCTTTACCGCCGCTTGTTGCAAAATCCGGCCCTCGATATCGTTCCCCGCGTGTTCATTTTTGGCGCAAAAGCGGCCCCCGGCTACGACCTCGCCAAGAACATCATCCGTGCGATCAACGTTATCGGCGACCGCATCAATCGTGACGTGCGCATAAAGGACAAACTCAAGGTGGTCTTCCTGCCCAACTACCGGGTTTCCTTGGCTGAGCGCATCATCCCTGCCGCAGACCTTTCCGAGCAGATTTCGACTGCTGGCAAAGAGGCGTCCGGTACGGGTAACATGAAGCTCGCCCTCAACGGCGCGCTCACCATCGGCACCCTTGACGGCGCAAATGTTGAAATCGGTGAAGAGGTGGGCGAGGACAACATCTTCATCTTCGGCTTGGAGGTACCTGATGTGGAGGCACTCGATGCTGCTGGGTACAACCCTTGGACTTATTACGGCAACGACGAAGAACTGCGTGCGGTCATCGATTGGCTCGGCTCCGAGTACTTCACGCCCGGCGAGAGCCATGCATTCGGTTCGCTCCACCACAGCCTGCTCGATGGTGGCGACCCTTACAAAGTGCTCGCTGATTATCGCGCCTACGTCCAAGCACACGAACGCGTTGACGAGGCGTATCGCGACAAGTCGCGTTGGGCTAAGATGGCGATTCTCAACACTGCGCGCGTCGGCAAGTTCTCCAGTGACCGCACCATCCGCGAATACGCAAAGGACATCTGGAGCCTTCCGTCCGTTTCAGTCGTCGCCTGCTGCCAATAAAACTTATTGAACTGCAGACTGTGGAAAGCCTGCTCCCTGTGCTGGGGTTCACTTTGGGTAATTTGAACTCCAGCACTGATGTCGCTATGCCTGAGAACTTGTCCAATTCGGGGTAGGATCGTTGAAGTGATGACACGTTCAATTCCTGAAGGGTTAACATGCCCCATGGAATTAGTTAAGTCCATTAAGGGCCCTTCGCCTCATGTTAAATCAAATGAGGTTTCCCCATTAATGAACAATACGAGATGCCAACATCAGTACTTCATCCCCAAATTAATCCAAATATGTGAATCGGCTACTTGGGGAACCACCTTCACCCTGATGTCCACCCCCGCATACCTACGCAGTGAAACGGATTACGTGAAATCCATTGCCTCGCGCATCACTGCCACGACGACGGCCACCTCTTAGTTCGAATTACATTTTACATCATGAGTCGTGAAACGTGTTACCGATGTTTTTGGCCTAAATCGCTGTGCTGGTGTCCATCGATCACGGCAATGCCCTCAAGAACGCGATTCGTTTTCCTCATGCATCCGAAGGAGTTCAAGCACGAGAAAGCCGCCACCGGAAGGCTCACGCACCTTTGCCTGGCTCAAAGCGAAATCCATATGGGCGTCGGCTTTGATATCCACGAATCTGTTCAGGCATTGATAAACGATCCACGCAACTTCCCCATGCTTGTATACCCGAGTGCGGGAGCACGCAATCTATCCAAGGGGGACCTCCAAGCAGCCGACCTAGGTGAGCGGCAATTGGTCGTATTTTTACTCGATGCCACTTGGTCTTTGGCGAAAAAAATGCTCCGACTCAGTCCGTCTCTGCAAAGGCTTCCGCGCCTTATGTTCACGCCCTCGGCACCGAGTCGATATATCATCAAACAACAACCCGTAGAAGGTTGCCTTTCGACACTTGAAGCGACCCACGAACTGCTCCTCGCATTGCAACGTTCCGGGCTCGACGACTACCCGATGCCGGAACAATTGCTCGGGCTATTCGCGCGGATGCAGGATTATCAACTCACTTGTGCTCGCGATCCGTCACGCGAAGGTTATCGCCGGAAAGCATATAGCGCCCCAGCCGACCGGATAAGGCCTCAAGACAGCACTGGGGCCCGCCGCACCCGATTATTCAACCTCAGTGATTCACCACAAAATCGCCCAACGGGGCTCGGCGGAAGTTGCACCTGATCAACAAAGCGCACCTTCCGCCCTACTAGGTCCGTGATTACGACAGCGTCTGGATAATCTTAACGATCGGCAAGAACAGGGCGATCACGATGGTGCCCACAACGACCGCCATGAAAACGATCATGACCGGTTCGATAATCGATGTGAGTCCTGCCACCGAGTTATCCACCTCATCATCATAAGTATCCGCGACACGATTAAGCATTTCGGGGAGCGCGCCGGTTTCCTCACCCACCTCAATCATCGACGTAACCATGGGCGGGAACACCCCAGTAGAATCAAGTGGACGAGCAACATTGTCACCTTCCTTAACTCGATCATGAACCAGATTAAGTGCGTCGGATACATGAACATTACCCGACGTATCACGAGTGATGAGCAAGGCCTGGAGGATAGGGACGCCAGAAGCCAGCAAGGTGCCCAGTGTGCGGGTGAAACGGCTAATCGACGACTTCAGGAAGAGCGGCCCGACACCAGGTGATTTCAGGAGCAGCCAGTCCACTACACGCGTGCCCTTTGGCGTTTTGTGCCATGCCTTAAAGGCGAAATACGCAACTGCACCAACCCCTACAGTGATAATGATGTGGTTTTTAATGAAGTTACTAACCGCAAGGACTCCAAGAGTTAACGCCGGCATCGACTGCCCCTTTAACATGCCCGCGAAGATTTTCTCAAACTGCGGAATCACAAAAACCATCAACGCACCGACAATGGCGACGGCGACGAATACGATGATCACAGGATACGTCATCGCAGCCTTCACCTTACCCTTAATTTTTTCAGATTTTTCCATGAATCGCGATAAGCGATCCAGCGTCGTACCGAGTACGCCACCGGCTTCACCGGCCTTCACCATGTTAATATAGAGACGATCAAAAACCTTGGGATGCTGGAGAAGTCCGTCTGAGAAGTTTCCACCTGAGCGAATATTTTCCACCAGCGACTCAATCACTTCCTTAAAAAGAAGATTTTTCTCTTGGCGCGAAAGCGTCTCCAAACTCCGCATAATCGGCATGCCGGCATTAACCAGCGTGGCTAGCTGGCGGGTAAAAACCGTCAGTGCTTGATTGTTAATTATACGCCCAAACGTGATGCCCTGCTTTTTCTTTTTAACAGGTTTAGCATCAACCTTAACAGGGGAACCAGCCTCTTTCTTAATCTCTTTTTTGGCAACGACTACAGGCTTTGTACTGGATACCTCAACGGCGATGGAAGTGGGGATTAGCCCCATGGCCTTTAATTCTGCGGAAGCCTGCTCAGGTGATGCGCTTTCGATGACGCCTTTTTTTTCTTTTCCGGATGCGGACTCGATAGCACTGTAAGTGAATTTAGTCATAATTGGGATTGGGGTGATTTATAAAATACTGAAACTGCTTTATTATAGTATTAGAATAGAGTCGATTAAGTATACTTTACGATTTCCTCGATTGACGTGGCGCCGTCGAAAATTGCACGCAAGCCGTCATCACGAAGGGTGCGCATTCCCTGCTCCAGCGCCTTTTGTTTGATAACCAAGGTCGAGGCACGAGACACCACCAAGTCACGCACTCCCTCGCTCATGCGCAGCCACTCGTAAACGCCCATACGTCCCTTATAGCCGCTGTTACTACAAATATCACAGCCCTTACCATAGAAAAACTCTCTATTACCGATATCAACTGGGTCGATACCGAGTTGTTGCAAGAGCACTGCAGGTGGTTCATAGGCCGTTCGGCAGGACTTGCAGATGCGGCGAACGAGACGTTGTGCCAACACCGCCTCAAGTGATGAGGCGATAAGGAACGGCTCAACGCCCATATCGACAAGACGCGTAACCGCGCCCGATGCGTCGTTGGTATGTAGCGTTGAAAGCACCAAATGCCCAGTTAACGCAGCTTGGATTGCGATCTGTGCCGTCTCTAGGTCGCGGATTTCACCTAACATGATCACGTCCGGATCTTGGCGCAGAAACGACCGCAGCGCGGCGGCAAAACTTAGGCCAACATTATGATTAACCGGCACCTGCATGATTCCCTCGATTTCATACTCCACGGGATCCTCGGCTGTGAGAAGCTTAAGGTCCGGAGTATTAATCACGCGAAGTGCAGAATAAAGCGTGGTCGTTTTGCCCGATCCGGTCGGCCCGGTAACGATAAAAATACCATTGGGCCGCTTAATAATTTCATTAATACCATCATACACATCCGTCGGCATACCGAGCGCGGATATATCCAATTGCACGGCCGATTGGTCGAGCACGCGCAATACAATCGATTCGCCAAATTGTGTCGGTAGTGTCGAGACACGAAGATCTACCTGGCGGCCACCAATAGTAAGTTTAATACGTCCGT
Source organism: Opitutaceae bacterium (assembly GCA_947471115.1). GTDB lineage: Bacteria > Verrucomicrobiota > Verrucomicrobiia > Opitutales > Opitutaceae > Rariglobus. The sequence continues at coordinate 5,408 of CANIXX010000089.1, forward strand.
CTTGAGGAATACGGCGTTCAGCAATGTTAAGACCAGCGAGAACCTTAATACGGGAACCTATGGGCAACGCAAGGTGCGGAGGCGGCGGGGCCATTTCATAGAGAGCTCCATCTATACGATAACGAATCTTAAACTCGTGCTCAAAGGGTTCAAAATGAATGTCGGATGCCTTGTCCCGAATAGCTTGCCCAATCACTAGATTTACAAAGCGAATGATTGGAGTTTGACCGGCCATCGACTCTAAATCGTGGGCCGAAAGATCTTTACCTCCCGTGGTCCCTGAATCGTGATCGTCGCCCGATATCTCTTTAAGCAGATCATCGATGGTTGCATCGTCTTCGCCATAATGAAGCTTCAGCAGCCCCTCGACGCGGCCCGGATCAACCACCACCATGCGCACATCCTTACCGAGCGCAAAGGTGAGATCGTCGATAACCTGGTTATTAAATGGATCGATGGCCATTAAGTCGATACTTACGGCATCTGCCCGCACCGGAACCACTCCGTACATACGGGCTAAGTTGGCTTGAATCGAACCTGCTACTTCATTGGTAATATCGCCGATATTACCCTCCAGATACTCCAAACCTAAGTGCTCAGCGATTTTACGTAGGAGCATCGCCTTATCTAACAACCCCATTTCAATGAGGAGCGTGGCAATCGGTTTGCCTGTGGCTTTATGCTCCTCATTGAGGTCATTGAGCGTAGCGGGAGCGACCAGATGCTGATCACGGCAAAGCTCGAGAATAGTATAACTGTGGCTTTCAAACATAGGGGTAGAACCGGAAAAAAACGAGGTTAAGCGCAGGTACGATTTATTGTTAGATTTTGCGGAGTTCCGCACCCATCGCGAGGAGTTTCTCGCGCATGACCAAAACATCTTGGGCCTTGTCGAGTGCCTCATCCGCTGTAACCAACTCGTTATTCACCAAACTCATCAGGTGCGAGTCCATGGTAATCATTCCAAGATTGGCCCCCGTTTGAATATCTGAGGAAATCCGGAAAGTCTTATTCTCGCGGATAAGCGCAGCGATTGATGAGGTGTTAACCATGATTTCATAACCGGCAATTCGGCCGCCACCGATTTTCCGGCACAGCACCTGAGAAATGACCGCTACGATCGATGAGGCGAGTTGCGTGCGAATCATGTCCTTCATGTTGGCAGGAAATGCATCGACGATACGGTCAATCGTCTTTGCAGCGCCATTGGTATGAAGGGTTCCAAATACAAGGTGGCCTGTTTCAGCCGCACTAATGGCGGCTTCAATCGTCTCCAAGTCGCGCATTTCACCCACCAATATTATATCAGGGTCTTGCCGCAACGCGCGTCGAATGGCCTCTGAGAAACTCGGAACATCCACACCAACTTCACGTTGCGTAACGATACAGTGTTTATGGGGATGGTAATATTCAATCGGATCCTCGATGGTGATAATGTGGCCATCACGAGTCTCGTTAATATAATTCACCATCGACGCTAAGGTAGTCGACTTACCCGATCCGGTCGGCCCCGTTACCAAAATCAAACCACGGGGACGATAGAGCAGTTCACGTACTTTATCGGGCAGGCCGATCTCGCGAAGACTAAACATTTTATTGGGGATCTGGCGAAGCACCAAACCGTAACTCCCCTTTGCCCTGAGAATACTTACACGTAACCGTGCCTTTTCTTGGTAAGCAAAGCCATAGTCAGCGCCACCGTTCAACTTAACCCCCTGTTGATGATTGTCTGGGGTGATCGCGAGCATCAACTTTTCGGTATCCGCCGGAGTTAAGGCGGGCCCATCAATCGGGACCATCCCACCGCTAAGCCGCAGCGTCGGCGGTTGACCAACTTGGAGATGAAGGTCTGAAGCGCATTGCTCCACCATCAGCTCCAGTAGATCGTTCATTTCATAACTCATTTGAATATGAAGGTAGTTAATATAACGCTAGCTCGCGTCACCGACGGTGATGGAGACGACTTCATCAATCGTTGATTGACCGGCAAGCACCTTGCGGACGCCGTCTTCACGCATAGTACGCATGCCAAGAGAGCGGGCCTTATCGCGGAGTTTGGCCGTACCGACATTTTCGTAAATCATACGCTGAATCTCCTCATTCACGACGAACATTTCAAAGATGCCATTACGCCCACGGTAACCGGTGCCGTTACAATTCTGGCAGCCTTCACCCCGCATAAATGTTGCCGAAGCGGCTTGCTGAGGGGTGATATTAAGCGAACGCAGTTCGTTGGCATCAGGCGTGAACTCTTTTTTACACTGCTTGCAAATCTTGCGCACTAATCGCTGTGCCACGGCGGCGCGGAGCGAGGTCGAAACCAAGAAGGGCTTAACACCAATGTCGATTAAGCGCGTAATTGCACCTGGGGCATCATTGGTGTGCAGCGTCGAAAACACCATATGACCCGTTAGCGATGCGTTGATGGCGATTTCAGCTGTCTCCAAATCGCGAATTTCGCCCACCATCACGATGTTGGGCGCTTGACGCAACATCGCACGTAGAGCCGAAGCGAATGTCATGCCCACATCGTGGCGGACCGGAACTTGATTGATACCAGCCAGCTGATACTCGACCGGATCCTCAACCGTGATGATCTTACGATCTGATTTGTTAATAAAATGTAGGCATGAATACAGCGTGGTGGTCTTACCAGAGCCAGTCGGTCCAGTCACCAGCATGATACCATCGGGCAAAGAGATCAGACGCTCAACAATGGCCTGGTCGTCACTGAAAAAGCCAAGCTCGGGCAGCCCCAACTGGAGTCCATCTTTGTCCAAGATACGCATCACGATACTTTCACCGTGAGCGGTCGGAAGTGATGAAACACGTAGATCGATTTGCTTTGCACTCGTATTGATCTGAATTCGGCCGTCCTGCGGAATGCGTTTTTCCGCGATCGAAATATTCGCCATGATTTTCAGGCGGGAAATCATGGATAGCTGAAGCCGTTTGGGCGGGCTCTCGACCTCCACCAACACGCCGTCGATGCGGTAGCGGACTCGGAATCGCTTTTCCAACGGCTCGAGATGAATGTCCGAGGCTCGGCGCTGAATCGCCTCCAAAATAATTTGATGAACCAGTTTAATGATTGGCGCATCACCGTCCTCAACATTGGCCATTCCTGCCACTGGAACGGTTGTGACGGCGACGGCCTCGCCGCCCCCAATGGAAAAGTCGTCCAACATCGCGTTCAGACCGTCGGCATCTTTGCCGTAGAATCGCGTTATGGCATGCTTGATATCACCGGCTGGTGCGACCGATGGCTCTATGGTTAACTTGATAACGTGGCTGAGACTATCAATCGCGTCTACATCGAGGGGATCAGCGATCGCGAGTTTGAGAACTCCGCCGTCCCGCGAAATCGGAAACACGTTGTAACGTGTGGCCAAAGCTCGAGAGACCAAAGCCATCGCATCAACGTTGGGCACCCGTAACGCAGGTAAATCGACCAAGGGCATACCGAACTCGTCTGCCAGCAGCTTGCTGAGTTGTCGTGCTTCCACTGCACGACTGGCGATCAGAGCCTCAACCAAAGAGGGCGGCGCACTATTGGGGTTACTATGCGAGGCGAGTTGAACACTCGCTGCATTTATCTGTGACTTGGTGAGCAAGCCGTTATCAACGGCTAGCTGGAGAACAAAATCGTCGGAGGATGTCACGGTGGGGTAATAGAGGTCTAAAGCGGGACTAAATTACGAACTGAAAGCAAATGAGGAACTAGCGATTCAAACTCATCAGGAATTCCGCATTGGTTTTGGTTTTCTTCAAGCGTTGAATAAACATATCCATCGCCTCGACTGCCGGAATACCCTGCATGGCCCGGCGCAAGCCATAGACGCGCAGCATCTCTTCTGGGTGGTAAATAAGCTCCTCTTTGCGGGTGCCGGAGCGATCAATGTTGATCGCAGGGAAAATACGTTTGTCGGAGAGCCCTCGGTCGAGATGCAACTCCATGTTGCCGGTACCCTTGAATTCCTCGAAAATCACCTCGTCCATACGGCTGCCCGTATCGACCAAAGCGGTACCAATAATGGTGATGCTGCCGCCGCCCTCGATGTTACGCGCAGACCCGAAAAAACGCTTGGGCTTTTGTAGTGCGGTCGCCTCGACACCTCCCGACATGATTTTGCCCGAATTGGCGGCCAAAGCATTGTACGCACGGGCCAGTCGGGTAATCGAATCCAGCAGGATGACCACATGCTCACCTTGCTCCACCATTCGACGAGCTTTTTCGATCACCATTTCGGCGGCATGAACATGACTTTCGGGCGCCTCATCAAACGTCGAACTCACCACTTCGCCCTGAGTGTGGCGCTTAAAGTCGGTTACCTCTTCCGGACGTTCATCGATGAGCAAAAGGATGAGCTTTTTCTCTGGGAAGTTGTGCGAAATCGAGTTGGCGATGTTTTGCAACAAAACGGTTTTACCGGTGCGCGGAGGGGCAACCAGTAGTCCACGCTGGCCAAACCCAATGGGAGTGAGCAGATCCACCGCACGCATTGAAATGTCCTTATGAATTTCGGGTGCTTCCAGCAAAATGCGCTGCAGCGGATAATAAGGAACCAACTCCTCAAACGGCGTAAGCTTAGAAATGTCCCCGGGCGACTTCCCCATAACCGACGTGATACTCACTGCGGCCAAGCATCGATCACCGGGTTGCGGAGGCTGTACGATCACTTCAATACTATGCCCCCGCTTCAACGCAAAGCGCTTAATCAAGGTTTCAGGTAGGTATGTGCTTTCAGGATATAGACGGTAGTTGGCCTGTTCATGCACGATAAAGCCATAGCCGTTGTCCGTCAGTTCAACAAAGCCGCGTTCAACCAAGGGAATGTTTTGTTCGGCGGCATGAAAGAAGATGGCTTCCAGCGCCTGCAGCCGATTGGGTGTTACATCGAAAACCAATCCGAGCGTGCGGGCAAATACCGTGAGATCGAATAGGTGGAACGAGTAAATTTTATCCACCTGGATCGGCTCTGCGCCATTACCCACAGTTAATGTGGCTGCCAACGTATCGAGGGCAGCAAGGTCAGCAAAGCGGGCCGGGTTAGGCAGATCACCGTAATGTTTCGCCTGTAAAACGGGCGGTGCCGGCTGGGGCGGGTGTTGGGACCCACCGGGCCGCCCACCTTGGTTCCCACCCTGATGCCCACCCCCGCCTTGAGGCTTATCTTTCCATTTACCCTTTTTGTCTTTTTTGCGCTTCCACCAAGGGCCACGATCATCGTCATGGGCACTCGGTTGCGGCGCACCACCGCTACCCTGCTCAACAGAAGCAGCAGGTGGGGTGAAATGCGGGGCGCCAACTATTGCACCTGACTCAGGGGCCACCTCGACGGGGAAAAAAGCCGGATCAACACTGGGTGGGGCAACATGAACAGGATCTGAAGAGGGAACAAAAACCGGACGCTCGGCAGGCGCTTGAGGGGGCTCGAACGATACGTCAGGGGCCGCCCGCTCCTCGCGAGGTGCAGCGTAAGGCACATGCACCGGAACCTGCGGTGGTGCAGGGACTGGTTCAGGCGCGGTGTACACAGATTGAGGTGCCGAAGGCGGTGCGGAGATCTCAAACAAGGAGGGCTCTGCGTTGGCGCTTGAACCGGATTTAGACGCTTTTGAAGTTCGAGGCTTTGCGGCCCTTGGCTTTTTCACCGCTGCAGTACTGGTGACAGCTCGAGTGGTTCGCTTGACCGCCTTCTTAATTTTGCGTGCGCCTGCTGCGGCGGTGCTAGTGATATCGGATTCGTCCATGAGTAAAATTAACTAAAGCTACTTTGAAATGGGCTTTAATCCCGTACGACGAAGCCGCTCAGTCAGATGCTTAACTTGCAGTCGCAAGGCTTCCGGCGTGCCGTCGTTCGACAGGATAAAATCGGCTTTTTCTATTTTCTGAACCAATGGCAATTGCGTGGAAATACGCTGCTCGGCGAGCGATTGGGTGGTTCCGCGCTCTATCAACCGAGCAAGTTGATTTGCGGAAGATGTCGCGACGCACACGGTGAAATCAAACCAATTTTCTAGGTTTTGCTCAAAAAGAAGGGGGGCCTCCACCACCCAATCGGCTTGGGGTGCACTCGCAAAAGCCTCGCGCCACCTCGAATAGATGAGCGGGTGCAGGAGCCCCTCTAGCCAAAGACGATCAGCCTTATTTGAGAAAACAAACCCGGC
>CANIXX010000090.1 GCA_947471115.1 Opitutaceae bacterium
AGCCGGAATCAGGGCGGGACTTCGCGAATTGACCAAACCCCATCGAGATTCAGCGCTGAGCAAGCTACGCCGAAGCGAGGAAAACGCTAGGCCGGGTGATGGATTTTTTGCGTAAAGCAGACTAAAGTTTGTCGGTTTGAATGAATGGGGTTCAGCCGTTTGTGTGATTTGGGGCGGGGAATCGGAGTCCCCGAGTCGATTTCTCAAAAGTTTTTGGTAAATGTGCCGATAAATAGCATCAGGTGATTTCCCCATCATGAATGCGTCCAACGTACCATCTGCGGCAAAAGTCTCGGTCGCGACCGTCGCCCAGTCTTTACATTTCCCTCCCTCGGCCCCGCGGGTTTTACCGCTGTTGAAGCGTCAGTTGGTTGATATCAACGTCGATATCCAGCAGATCATCGACCTGGTACGGCTGGATCCGGGAATTTCGGCCCGGGTGCTGCAAGCAGCCAACAGCATGGTGTTTTCGCGAGGTGTGCGCTGCCACTCGGTCGCGGTTGCGGTCAATCGAATCGGCTTTAACCATATTTTTGAAATCGTGGCCAACGCGGTCGCTGAGCAGGTTTTGGTGCAGTCTCTCGTTTCCTACTCCATAGAAGCTGATGAATTTTGGCGGCGTTCGGTTGTCTGTGGCTTGGCTGCAGAAAGACTGGCTGGGATGCGTGGTGAAGATCCTAACACTGCGTATACAATGGGTTTACTGCATGGAGTTGGCATGGTCGCGGTCGACCAGTGGGTGCAGCGGCATATGCCAACACTGGGTTTTTTCGGGCGAGGGTTCCCTAATGATTTCTCTGAGGGCGAACGTGTTTTGCTCGGGTTTACTAGTGCGGAAGTGGGGGCGGCGGTACTGCGCGGGTGGGAGTTTCCCCCTGAGATGTCGGAACCAATTCGTTGGCAGCATGCCCCGCAAGGAGCTGTGGCACATAAGCAGTTAAATTGCCTTCTTTATGCTTCGCGATGGCTCACCGATCGGGTCTGTGCTGGTGCGAATTGGAAGGGAGTGATTCCCGATCAGCGCCTGCTTGCACCGCTTCAGTTAACCGCTGCTTCGCTGGCGAACGAAGTGGATGAACTCAATGGGCAGTTGGACTTAGTCCTGCGTAATCTCGGGGTTGAGGGACCCGTTGAAGCAGAATCACACGGTGGCGATCAATTGAACGGGTAACGGGGATTGCGTCCCGTTGCCCCCTTATTCGTCTTGGCGGATCAAGCGAGGATCTGGTTGGAGCGGTGCGCGCGCCAAGCTCGCAAGGCCTCAATCGCTATGGGCATCACCGAAATCACGATGATTGCGATAATGACCAAGCCGAAATTTTTCTTTACCAACGGCACGTTGCAGAAAAAGAAGCCGAGGTAAATGAAGGCGTAAATCCAGATAAACCCACCGATTACGTTAAAGGAGAAGAAGCGCCGGTAGCTCATCGACCCGACACCTGCCACGAAGGGAATAAAAGTGCGTACAATCGGTACGAAGCGGGCCAGGATGATGGCTCGCCCACCGTATTTTTCGAAAAAATCATGGGCTCGCTGGAGGTGTTTTTTACGCAACCAAATCGAGTCCTCGCGACGAAATACCGCAGGGCCAAATTTGCTGCCGATCCAGTAGTTCAATGAATCTCCGATCACCGCCGCGATGAAGAGTATAAAGGCCAATACGTGTACATTGAGCCCTGATTCAGGCAAGGCCGTCAGTCCTCCAGCGGCGAACAGTAGGGAGTCACCCGGAAGGAGCGGAAGCACCACTAGGCCGGTTTCCGCAAAGATGATCATGAAGAGCAGCCCGTAGGTCCAGAGCCCATAGTTAGCACTGATTTCCGAGAGGTGGACGTCAATGTGCAGAATGAAATCGAGGAGTTTTTTGGTAAGGTCGAGCATGGCGACTAGCAGGATGTAATGTACGGCGAAAGAAACGACTTATATAATGGCCGCTTAGGCGAGTGGGGCCGAACGGTAACGCTGTGCGTAATGTCAGGGCACAAAAAAACAGGCAGTCTTGCGGACAGCCTGTTTTAAAAGCGACCGGGTGATCGCGCTATTAGACTTCGGGCTTGGTCTTACGCAGACCGGCAACACGATCGCCCTCTTTCCACTGACCGCGCTTCTTGAGTACGGCTACGCGTTCAAAACGCTTGAGAACGTTACGTTTGATGACGATGCCGGAGGCGCCTTGGAGACTTTTGTGCTGTGACATGGTAATTAAGAAAAGAGGATTTTGACTTGTGAAAGGGTTAGGGGTTAAGGCGCGATCGGGCCCATGACAAGTACTTTTCCGAAACATGTTCGGTCTTTATCACAATCCACTCCGGAACTTGGTAGGGGTGACGTGCATGGACCCAGGCTTCCAGGCTGGCGATTTGAGCCGGCATACCTTTAAAAACGACGCGATATTCCTCGGATCTTTCCTGCGCACCGTCCCACAGGTAGTGGGAAGAAATGGGGCCTTCAACTTGTGCGCAGGACGCCAGATGTGCGGAAACTGCGGCGGCCGCAAGTTGGTCGGCGCTGGCACGGTCCGGCAGGGTAGTCCAAGCAATACGCATCGGCTTAATGCAACGCGTACGCACGGTTGGCGCAAGCACGAGGGCGGGTCCTCTAGTCTATTTCTTGTTGTGGCGCTCGGTTGAGTCCTGATCGACGGAAGCGGGTGCGGGGGGAATCGCGCACGCGTCGAAGCAGGGCGGGGCTCTTCGCGAGAAACGCCTTGCGGAGGCGTTTCGTTCAAACATTTTCTCGTCTCATTTCACCCGCCTGTGCCGAGCTCGAGCGGGGTTGTTATGGCCGCCCAACGACTCCACGGAACCCGCCGCATCACAGGGGAACTAAGAACGTTATTTTACCAAGAACCAAGCGCCAAGGAAGGCGGCTAAGATGAGTCGGTAAATGGCGAATACAATAAGGCCGTGGCGACTGAGGTAGTTGACGAGGAACTTAACGGCGAGAGCGGCCGCGCAGGCGGCGACCAGGCTGCCAAGGATCACCGAGGGGGCACCAAAGACTTCGATCATGGCCGGACCTGCTTTGTATGACTTGAGCGCGGCGGCCCCGGTCAGAATCGGCAACCCGACCAGAAAGCTGAATTCCGCAGAGCGGGAGGGTGAAAGCCCACAAAAATAACCGCCCACCATCGTGACCATCGAGCGACTCATGCCGGGCCAGAGAGCAAAGCATTGCATGAGGCCAATGCCCAAGGATTGGCGCACGCTTAAATCGGAGGGTTCCAATCGGCCTACGCTCATACTCGGCTGCTGTTTGCGCCAGCTTTCCGCCGCAAACATGAGCACCGCTCCACTGACGAGCGCGGCCACGACCGCTTCGATGGAAAATAGGTATGTGTCGATCAGCTTGCCGCAGCTCAGGCCCAGAACAACCGCCGGAATACACGCAATGATGATGTTGCGCAGCAGGCGGAGTCCGGCGCTGTTTTTGCCCATTAGACCGCGCAGAATACCCATCAGTTGCCCCCAGTAAATCAGCACGACGGCGACGATGGCACCGGCTTGGATGACCACCGTGTAGGTGTCGGCGGCGAGTTTAAGGGTCAGAGGTTCGCCCTCGGGATTTTTGGCCGAGGGGTGCTTGTACCACAGCGGCGCACCCTCGGCATCCAGCAGAGGCTCCTCTTTTTCCAGTCCCAGGGCATGACTGGCGATTATGAGGTGGCCGGTCGAAGATACGGGTAGAAACTCGGTGATGCCCTCGACGAGGCCAAGGATGACCGCATCACGTGAACTGAGCTCTGCTAGTGGCGCATCAGCGGCCGATTGCACGGGTTGAGCGAAGGCGGGCAGGGCGGAAACCAAGCCGATTGCGAGGAGAAATAAAATACGACGCACTTGCGTTTGCTCCCAGAACACGCCGTGGCTGTCGAGTTTATGCTTCCCTACCATTAAGGTTTTTCGTTCCCCTGTTGCACCATGTCCGCACTCATCGAACTCACCGCCCGGCTGCATGTGCTCCATGATCTCACCGCCACCGAGGTGGAGGCTGCGGTCGTCGAGCTGGCATCGCCTGCGCAGGCCGATGAGCATAAGGCGGCTTTTTTGTCGGCGTTGGCCGACAAGGGGGAGAGCGTGGCGGAGATCGCCGCGTTTGCCCGTGCGTTCCGCGCCCGTGCGGTCGATCCCGGCGTGGAGCGTTGGTCGGCAGGGGCGATCGATATCGTGGGCACCGGAGGCGACATGGCCGGGGGCTTTAATATTTCAAGTATGGTGGTGCTCACGCTGGCGTGTGCGGGTGTGACCGTGATGAAGCACGGCAATCGCGGCATTACGTCCAAGTGTGGCAGCGCTGACCTGTTGGCCGCTCTGGGCGTGAATCTAGAGGCGTCGCCCGAGCAGGTGCGCGCCGGGTTGGACGAGCTCGGCTACGCGTTTTTCTTTGCGCCTGCCTACCACCCCGCGTTCCGCCATATCGCACCGACACGGAAATTACTCGCCGCTCAGGGCCGGCGCACGGTTTTCAATATTCTGGGACCTCTCATCAATCCGGGGCGTCCTGCGAACATCCTTCTGGGCGTGTTTGCCGAGCCGTGGGTGAGCAAGCTGGCGGATGTCCTCGACCTGCTGGGCTCGCAGGCAGGGTTGGCCGCGCATGGGATCATCGGGCCGGGAAGCGGTATTGATGAACTCACCACGGCGACGTCGAACCGGGTGCGGGGCATCGGCCGGTTGCGTCAGGTGGACGGCGTCTGGAACGCGGCTGATTACGGCTTTGCGGCTTCGCCGTTTGCGGACCTGGCGGGAGGCGACCTCACGACCAATCTCGCGATTGTTGAAGCGCTGCTGGAGGGGCGCGCGCCCGCAGGGTTGGTGGATACCATCGTGCTCAACACGGCCACGGCATTGTGGATAACGGGGCGCACCGCCTCGGTGGCGGAGGGAACGGGGCAGGCGCGTGAGCTATTACTCGGAGGCGCAGTGCGGGCCAAGATCACCGCCACTCGGGAATTTTTCAAAAAATGAAACGTAGCTATTTCGGCACAGACGGGGTTCGCGGTCCTTATGGTGGTCCGGTGGTGAACGAAGCGTTCGCCGCCCGCTTGGGCGAGGCCGCAGGGCGTTGGGTGGGTGGCAAGGGCCGCGTCTTCATTGGCCGGGATACGCGCGCCTCGGGCGAGTCACTGGCGCGGGCCTTGGCCGCCGGGCTTGCCGCCACCGGGCTTGAGCCGGTTTCACTGGGAGTGGTGCCCACGCCAGCGGTCGCCCGTGCGGTGCGCCTAAGTGACGCCGTTCTCGGTGTGGTCATCACAGCTTCGCACAATCCGGCGTCAGATAATGGAATTAAATTTTTCCTGGGCACGGGTATCAAGCTCACCGACGAGGACGAGGTGAGTATCGAGTCGCTGCTTCCGGCGACGCCCAGCATGGTTGAGGCGTTTTTCCCGGCGCAGGATGCGCGCGCGGATTATATCGGTGCAGCCCAAGCGCTGCTCCCTGCCCAGGCGCTGGCGGGATGGCGCATCGTGCTCGATACGGCCAATGGCGCGACGGCTGAGACCAGCCCGGTTGTCCTGCGTGCGCTGGGTGCCGAGGTGATTGGCATGGGCGACGCGCCCGATGGAGTGAACATCAACCTCGGTGTCGGCAGCGAACACCCCGAACCGTTGGCAAATAAAGTGCGCGCCACCGGGGCGCGTCTGGGTATCGCGCATGATGGCGATGGTGATCGCTGCCTGTTGTGCGATGAAACCGGCTCCGTGGTCGAGGGCGACGAGGTGCTCACCTTGCTTGCCTTGCATGCGCTAGCCCAAGGCCGTTTGGCCGCGTCCACGCTGGTAGTCACTGTGCAGAGCAACCTTGGCGTCGACGCGGCGATTTCCGCTGCGGGCGGCCGGGTGGTTCGCACCTCTGTGGGCGATCGTTATGTCAGCGAAAGTATGCTGGCGGAGGGAGCCCGTTTGGGAGGCGAGTCGAGTGGCCATATTATCTGTGCGGATATTTCCCCTACAGGCGATGGACTGGTTGCGGCGCTTAAAGTCATCGAGGTGATGCTTGCCACGGGGCACCCGCTCTCGGAGTTACGCCGCGTGCTTAAAAAATTCCCGCAAGGCACGCGCAACCTCAAGGTGCGTGAAAAGCGCGACATGGCGGACTGCGGGGCTTTGCTCGGGGCAATTGCCGCAGTGGAGGCCGAACTCGGAGCGCAGGGCCGGGTGTTGGTGCGTTTTTCCGGGACCGAGGCCAAGTTGCGCCTTTTGGTTGAAGGGCCCTCGGACGCTGTTGTGGCGGCGGGGCTAGAGCGCTTGGCCAAGGCGGCGGGCTTGGATATGGATGTGGTTTAAGCTGCCAATCTAGCGTTGACCCTTGTCGAGGAGGGGGGTTGTTTTTGCTTTATCCCCTATGCCTGAAGTTACCGTTTCATCGCTCGACTCCCGCGTTCAAAAGCAGATCGAGAACTCCCAAATCGCCCTCCAGCGAGGCAATCTCGAGTACGTTTTGGACATTACCGCGCAAATTTTAAAAACTGTCCCAAACTGTCTGGCTGTTAGACGCCTTCAACGCGTCGCGCAACTGCGTCAGCACGGTGGTAAAACCAAGCTGTTTGCCAAGGCGTTTGGCTCCGTTACCAACGCCGGTTTCCTGTTTGGCGGTGGCAGTAAAACCCCAGAGAAGCTACTGGAAAATGCCGAGAAGATGCTCGCGGCCGACCCTACCAGCGTTCCTGGACTCAAGTTGCTCGCCGAGGCTGCACAGGCTTTCGGTTGGCCGGAGACCGTAGTGTTTGCATGGGAGTCGATCCATGAGCTCAACCCGACTGACCGCGAGGCGCTGTTGGAGTTTGGCGAGGCCTGTTTGACGGCCAAAAGGCCCAAAGATGCGCTGCGCGCCGCTGACGAACTGCTCAAGCTCAAGCCTCAGGATGGCGACGCGCTGTCGCTTATGCGAAAGGCCGCCATCGCCCAGACCACCGAGAAGGGCAACTGGGAGGAGAAGGGCTCGTTCCGCGATAAGCTCAAGGACGAGGCCCAGTCGACCATGCTCGAGCAGGCCGCGAAAATTGTGACCTCGGAAGAGATGACCCAGAAGCTCATCGACGAGGCACTCGTCCGCATGCAGACGCAGCCGGAAAATCTTAATCACTACCGCAGCGTCGTGGAGGGCTATAAAAAGCTCAACAAGCTCGAGGAGGCCATTGAGTATCTCCGCAAGGCCCGCGCACTGCCGGCGGGTGCCGCCGATACGACGCTCGCCAAGCAAGAGTCGGAACTGCGGCACGCGCTGCTGGCCAATCGGATCAAGGATATTGAGGCGCAGGTGGCGCTGGCTCCCAGCGATGCCGCCTTGGTGGAATCGCTGGCCAAGGCGAAGCGTGATTTTGCTGAAACCCTCTTGCTCGAGGCCAAGGACTACGCCGAACGCTACCCGAACGACTACGGCGCGCGTTTTACCCTTGCCAACCTCTACTTCGAGGCTGGCGACTTCCAGAACGCCATTGCCAACTACCAGCAGGCTCAGAAAAATCCCAAGGTGCGCATCCAAGCGATTTCCGGTATGGGCAAATCGCTCAAAGCGCGTAAGATGTTCGATCTGGCGGTTGCCCAATTCCAGACCGCAAAAAGCGAATTGCCGGTCATGGACGACCTGAAGAAGGACGTCATCTACGAGTTGGCGGTGTGTTTCGAGGGCATGGGCAAGAAAACCGAAGCCATCACGGAATATAAGATCATTTACAGCGAGGACATCGGCTTCCGTGACGTTGCGGACAAGATTAACGCGTTCTATTCCAGCCTGTAACGCGTCGACGGATGCCGCACCTGTTAATGGTGCGGTTGATCCGCGGCGGAGTGGGTGGCTAATCGCCCCAAGCTTTTTTCGAAAACGGTGGCTTAGGTTACCGGGATTTGCCGGGGCTTTCCGTCCACCGATTTGGGCATAGTTACAGTCAGGACGCCGTTGGTGATGACCGCTTTGATGCGCTCGGCCTCGATTCGTGAATCATAGCTGAATTCGAGGGCAAAGTTGGCGTCTGAACTTTCGCGGTGAATGAGCGTCCACGCCGCTGGTTTGTGCCATTCCCGGCGCCCCTGGATGGAGAGTACGCCGTTTTTGGCAACCACGTCCATGCCCGCCTTGTCCACGCCTGGGAGTTGAACAATCAGGGTGTAAACGTCCCCGTTTTCGACCAGTCGGTAGACCGGCTTGCGTGAGGGCTGCGAATCCTCCGGTGGCGGAGTGCTCGTGGTGTGCGCGAGCAGTGGAAAGAGTGGGATCATGGAATTTGGGGTTGGGTGGGCGTTACAGGGCGTCGACCGGGGACTGGCGAATGAGTGCCAGTCCTCGTGATGTCATAGCTACGATTAACTCCGGTTACCCCGTTATCGACCACCGCTAGGCCGCAGTGGTACCGACTTGGGGAAATCTTTTGATTATTTATCCGGCACAAATTGTCCCGTCTCAAACCCCAGGTTTTCCGTTCCCTTTCGCCGACACCGTTATCGCCAGGATGGCGCATCTTCATCCAACCTGAACTCCCGACGGATTGGTGAGATATTACGCAAAATACTGGTGTTCTAATTTTCCACTCACCTGGTCAATGTGCTCTTTAAAGTAATTCGGGGGATTCACTCACGATCATCTGCGCTAGCCTCTTGCATCCTCCCGCCCGCGTCAGGATTCCAGTGTGCGACCATGAATCTATAACCATTTCTGCGAAGGTCTGTCCGACCGAAGTTAACGATTCGTATACGATTCGCGCCCCAACATCCCGTTTTGGATGCAGGCCGCTAGGCCTCGCCGGAAAGCACAACCGTGTGCCTGGAACAGTCAGCTGCAATCAAGCTGAACCCCAGCGTCTGAGCTCCATTATTGGCAAAACCGCCTGCACAATTTGACGAGGGTGTGGGTCACGTTGGCTGGTGACCGCCTTGTGGCTCGCTCTACGCGAATCAAGTCGTACGAAGGCCCTGGGTGTTATCTAGCGAGTACCAGTAATGCTATTGCCACTGCAGGGATTGGGGCTTCAAAACGGTGCCTCTAATGAAGTCCACCCCGCTCTGCTCTGAATGCGGTAAGCCGTTCGCTTGTGGTTGCGCGGTTGGCACCTGCTGGTGTGACGACTATCCGAAGATCATGCCGGCGGACTTCTCCAGAAATTGCCTTTGCCCGTCCTGTTTAGCTAAGGCCATCGGCAGGCACATTGAGGTTCGTTTGGCCAACTTACCCTTTGAAGAGGCCGTTCTACTAACAAACCAAAATCCTTCTTCCAACCGGCTGCTCGAGCACATCGATTATACGCTAAAAGGAGGGAATTACGTCTTTACCCGCTGGTATCTCCTTAAACAGGGGAAGTGTTGTGGTAATGGCTGCCGTAACTGTCCTTACCCCGTAAAAACTTAAATCGACATTGAGGGCAGGGCGCAGCGGGCGATTAATACGCACCACATTTGTCGCAACGTTTCACTTCGGCAGGACCGTCCACCCCACATCAGCGCCTACGCTATTTCCCTCCATTATGATCACGGTAGCCGTTTTTGACGCCAAGTCCTACGACCGCGAATACCTCACGCAGGCCGCCCTCGGCACCCCGGTGCGCTATCAATTCCTAGAGCATCGCCTCAGTGAGGCCACAGCAGCCACCGCTGCTGGTGCGGGAGCTGTGTGTATTTTTGTAAACGATCGGGTGGACCGCGCCTGCTTGGAAAAACTGCAACAAATCGGCGTGCGCCTCGTCGCCTTGAGGAGCGCGGGTTTTAACAATGTGGATCTCGCAACTGCCGCTGCGCTGGGGCTCGCCGTGGTGCGCGTGCCGGCTTATTCGCCGTATGCAGTGGCCGAGCACACGCTCGCTTTACTGCTCGCCCTCAACCGCCGCATCCCGCGCGCCTACAACCGTGTGCGCGAACAGAACTTCTCTCTCGGCGGCCTGGTCGGCTTCGATTTACACGGCAAAACCGTGGGCCTCGTCGGCACCGGGAAAATCGGTAAAATAACCGCCTCCCTCTTCGCCGGTTTTGGCATGCGCCTAGTGGTGAGTGACGCTTACCCCGACCAGGCGTGGGCTGCGCAGATCGGTGCCACCTACGTGCCCTTTGAACGTTTGCTCGCCGAGTCCGACATCGTTTCGCTGCACCTGCCGCTCACGGCGCAGTCGCGCCACCTGTTCAATGCCGCCGCCTTCGCTTCCATGAAAACGGGTGCCTACATCGTCAACACCAGTCGCGGAGCGCTCATCGACTCCAAGGCTCTCATCGGTGCTCTCAAGTCCGGGCATCTGGGTGGAGCGGCTCTTGACGTTTACGAGGAGGAGGAAGGCGTGTTTTTTGAGGACCATTCAGCCGAGGTGCTCACCGACGACACGCTCGCACGCCTCACTACGTTTCCCAATGTACTTATCACCGCGCATCAGGCATTCCTCACGCGCGAAGCCCTGACCGCCATTGCGACTGTCACCACCGAAAACCTGATCTGCCTCGAAGCGGGCCGCGCATTTATCGACGGCACCACCGTGAAAGCGTGAGTGGCTGAGTGTTGGCTGAACGGGCGATCTCGGGTTACGCCGCCAGCCACTTCCGGGCGAGGGCGGTGAACAGCGCAGCATACGCCGGGTGACCGAGCGCCTCGGCGGAGTGGCCGGGAAGGAAGCAGTGGATTGCGCCCCCCCATGCGCTCGTGGCGCTGCACGCTTGGGGATAATCGACGCCTTCGTAGTTAATGGTCAGCCAGGTCTCGAAGGGGTGCTGCGCAGCCAGTTTGATGTAAAGTTCGTCAGTGGGCAGGTCGGTGATGGCGGGCAGATTCGGGAAAGCAGCAAGTGCGGCCTGCGTGGCTACGAGGTGCAGCGGCACGACCGGGTGCGTGCTGACGGGCATCTGGTCGGGGTCACCGTTGCGCACCCAGCGCAAGGGCATGAGTTGGCGCCACCACGCCCACGGCCAGCAGGCCGCGCTGCCTCCGTGCAAGATCCACAGCGGGCGGCCGGCGGCGAGGTGGGCTTGCAGTGGCGCTTCGAGCTCGGGAGCAGGCGCAGGGTTACCCGGTGTGCCCGCGATGGAGTTGAACGCGAGCGTGGCTTCGGGGTGCGCCGCCAGGGCAGCAATCAGCGCCGAGTAATCCTCCTCGATGTAATGCACGTCACACAAGGGGCGCAGGAGTTCGGCCTGAGCGCGCCCTGGGGCTGCGCCGTAGTGGCGGTCGGCAAAGAGGATGACAACAGGGAGCTTCATGGTGCAGGGAGTATGGTTGCGGGAGCTTAAAATGGAAGAGCGGCGGCACGGGCTAAAATGCCAATGCCGCCGCTCCGTTTAACCGGGACTACTTAAAGCTTCGCCAGGTCTTTCCAGGTGCGGTCAGCGCTCGATTGCAGACCGACTTCGGCGAGCTGTACGCCCTTGGCACCTTCGAGAAGGTTCCAACGGAACGGCTCGTCGAGGGCGACGTGGCGCAGGAACAGTTCCCACTGCACCTTGAAGGCGTTGTCGTAGCTCTCCTGCTCGGGAACCTTGCTCCAGTCGGAGTAGAAGTCGATGGGCTGCTTGATGTCCGGATTCCAGACCGGCTTGGGCGTGTTGCCGTAGTGCTGGAT
>CANIXX010000091.1 GCA_947471115.1 Opitutaceae bacterium
CCCCGAGACTCTGCGCCTCATCAGCGCCGAGGCTGAGCAGGTCCATTTGGCGGCCGAGCGGCCACAGGCAGATCGCGCCGAGCACGATGGGGAAGGCCATGACGGCGTGTTCCCAAGTGCGATCTTCCAGACCACCGAGCAGCCAGAACAAAATCTGGCCGTTGCGCTCAAACGACACGTTGGCCTGCGACAACACATAGCTGGTGACCGCGCCGAGCAGCGCGTTAAGGGCCACACCAGCCAGCAGCAGGCGCTCGGTGCTGGCACCTTTGCGCGCCAGGCTGAGCACGGCGGCGGTGGCCAACATCGCCCCAATGATCGCCGCCACCGGCAGAACCAAAAGCGAAAAACCCGCCCAGCCCGCCGCGATGGCAATGACCGCGCCCGCAGCCCCGCCGCTGCTCACCCCGAGCAGACCAGGGCTGGCAAGGCTGTTGCGAAAATACGCCTGCATGACCAGCCCGCTTGACGATAGCGCCGCGCCAACCAAAACCGCGACGAGCAGGCGCGGCAGGCGGATCTGCCAGAGAATGGTGCCCGCCAGCGAATCGCGATTCATCAAGCCGTGGCCGATTTCGCGCAATGACAGTGGCATGTCGCCGACCGCGAGGGAGAGCAGCGCCAGCGCGACCAGCGCCGTCACGGCGATAGGGAGGGCGAGTCGTTGGCGCGAGGAGGACGGCATGAAAATTAAGGCGAAGTGAGCAGGGCCGCTGACGGTGTTGCGACCGTAAACGCCTCGGGGTGGAGGGCGCGCGCCAACTGTTCGTAGCCGTCGATGCGGCGGTGGCTCACACAGCTGAGTTGATACGACTCGACCCGCACCGCCCGACCCTCACGCACCGCCGCCAAATACGCGTAAGGCGGAAGTTTTTTAAACACCGCCAGCGCCGCGGGCAGGTCGGGGCCGTCAAGGACGACGGCGTCAATGGGCCAGGTGAGCATTTTTTCGCTGGGTGGCGGCACATGGCCGTGTAAACCACCGAGGGTCGCGCCGAGGTTGATAGCACCCGCGTAGTTACACAGATCCTGAAACGTAGTTTGGTCACCCGCCATGACGCCGTAAGTAGAAGGCGCGATCACGCGCTTGGGCGTGACGCCGGCGAGCGCGGTTTTGAGGCGCTGAACGCGGGCTTGGCCCTCGGCGATGAGGGTTTCGGCGCGCTTTTCGGCGGCCGGGCCGAGCTCGCGGGCGAGACGGCGCAAGTTGGCAAAGGCATCGTCGAGCGATGCATAACGGTCGAACACCAAGACGGGCACCCCGGCGCGCTTTAACTGGGTTACAAGTTCGGTGCGGCTGTAATCGGCGCAGAGGACGAGAGTTGGGCGATGGCGCAGGATGGATTCGGCATCGCCGCCAGGCGGAATGCGCGGAAACGCCGCCGCCTCGGCAAAAACGGCGGAATAGTTGGGGTTATCGGCGAGTTCACTCAACGCGGCCACCTGCGACGACTCCGCCAAAGCGAGTAACAATTCGTCAGAACCGACGGTTTGAGACACGACGCGGTGTGGTGCGCTAGTAGAGGCGGAGGGTTGCGCTTGCGCGCGCAAAACACTCAGCGCCAGAAAGGCGCTGAGTGAATATAATAAAAAACTGCGTAGGAGAATCATCAGCCTAAGCGGCATCAGAATTTATAAGCACTGCCAAGGTAGATGAAGCGGCCTTCGTTGGGGTAGATATCACCAAAAAAGTTAGCAGCCATACTCTTTTTGTCCGCTATATTATTAACTCCAGAATACACCGACCAGCGAAAATTAACATCATAGGAAACCTTGAAATCAAAGAAGCTAGCCGCAGGCATTATCCCTGGAGTGGTGGAATTCGCGGTAGACTCACCGACGTAGCGATGGGTTAACTCAACCACTAACCCCGAAAGGGGCCGTGCGAACACCGTCTCCGTCGTTTGCCAACGTGGCACCATCGGAATACGCCCGATCTGATTGTTTACAGGATCCGCCACCACTTGCGCATCAACAACATCCGCCCGGGCGCGAAAGCCAACTGTACACCGGTCATATACGACATGCGCCTGCACACCATTACGTTCAGTCTCAGTAATGTTTTCATTCAAAAAAGTACTATTACTAAAAGCGATCTCATCACTGGTAATCATATGGTAAGCGGCCCCGCCCATTGTCCAAAACCCAAACGAGTAATCGCCTCCCAACTCAATATTATCACTACTCTCGGGCATCAAATCTGCATTGAAAAACTTCGCAGATGAAAACCCTTGATAATAAGCAATCTCATCGGTTGAGGGAAACCGGTAGGTATGATCATATTTGGCATAGACGCGACTGGACTTAGTTGGACGATAATTAACCGCCACCTGAAAGGCGTCTCCTTCCTCACTTCGATTAGCCCGCTCCACAAGCGGAGGCGTATTGATACCCTCGGCATTGATTTTATCAAACTCATGACGGGCAACCCCGGACACCGACCACTTTTCATCCACCAGCCATTCGCCGCCAATATAGGGGGCCATCACCAAACGATTCACGTCACCAAAAGTTCCCCCGGAGGTAACTGCTTCGAGCTGATCATAATTAAAATCGGCACCCGTGGTGAGACGAAAGTCACCCCAATTAGCCAAAACCTTTGGGCTGAAAGAGCCCCCCTCAATTTTGCGATTGTGAAGAGTTGAGCCAAATCGTGTGGCAGTCATGAACTCAGTAGTCCTAAAGTAACCTGCGTCCGTCAACAACTGCCCCTGATCCTTGGCCCCCAGCTGATTACTACCGTTAACCCGATAGGTTTTCGACCAACCCTCTTCAAAGCCCCCGCCACTTTGAGATGGATCGGCATGATACTGGGCGGCTGTCAAAGGCCTCGGCTGCTCGAACTCGGTTGCTATATAAGAAACACCAACCTGTGTAGCCGAGTTCTTTTTGTTATCATAGCCGAAGCGCATTGCCCCGGAATCCGCCATATAATCCGAGTGATTACGATACCCTTCCGATTCATCATGCCCAGCAGAAACCGTAGTCCACGCATTGCCTACAGCCTGCGTATAACTACCCGAGGTTTTCACGGTAGAATTGGAGCCAACCAGCGCATTGACCTGACCACCGCTCTTTGCTGGCGCGCCCCGAGTATTAATCTTAATCACCCCGCCCACAGCGTTGTCGCCATAGTATCCGCCCTGTGGGCCCTGGATAACCTCAATACTCTCGATATCCTGCACCGCGAATTGCAGCCAGTTAAAACTGCCCATATCCGGACGATTGGCACGGATGCCATCAATTAATATAAGGGCGCGACCGTTGTTGTCACCGTTGCCCGTGCCGCGCATCGACACTTTGGTGTTGGTCGGGCTACTCGAAAGCGACGTGAAATTCAGATTCGCCTGTGATTTGAGCAATTCGATCAAGTTACTCGCGCCGCTTTTTTCAATCTGCTCACGCGTAATGACATTTGTATAAGCCGGAACATCCAACGGATGCTCCTCGATGCGGCGCGCGGTAACGACGAGCTCGGGCAACTCCACAAGATGGGAATCCGTTGGCTCGGGTGTGTTTTTATCGGCCTCAGCGGCCGTTATATTAAGTGTCGTCGTAATCAATAGAACGGCGACAGGAACAAACCGGCGCGCCGAAGCGCTCCGGGAGGGAGTGGTGGTTTTCATTAGGAACTGTCTGATCGCAGTGCGAGCAGACGAACCTGTTGAAAAACAAAGTCCGCAACCTGCCCCCACGCTTCATTTTGCGATGAAGATTTCGCGAATGGTCACCCGCAAAGGTTAGCGACCACCGCGTGAGCATGCCCGGACGGGATATTCGGACTCCGTATTTCCTGCGCACGCAGGGCGCAAATCCCAAAGGCTCAAATCCTAAACCCCAAAAGTGCGGCGGTGGCCGCTGACTCTTTTGGAATTTGGGTTTTGAACGTTTGGTATTTGCGCGCCTGCGCGCCGCGTCCTCCCCCCTCGCCTTCACCGGATGCGACTCCGATTGGCTTTGCCCCTGCGTTCGTTCGCAAGGTGTGGGTTTGGTTTGATACGTTACCGCAGCGCAACTGTGGCCGATTCTAACGGCCTTCCCCGCTGCCCGGACAAAAATTTTAAAAGAACAACGAACCGTCTGCTACCCTGCCGCCCGCCACCGTCCTCTTCAACGCCCAAGCCTGTGCAACCATTGCCAAAGCGTACGCGTTTTCTGTAGCCGTTGCCGAACGACACGTTAGCCGACGCAAACCAGCAAACGCATCAACACATCCGCATGTAAAGATATGTTTCTTGCATCGGTGGTGATTTTACCTTGGTTTGCCGCTTCAACTCGCAAATCTCACCCGCCATGTCCGCCGCCGCCACCATGCCCGAATCCGCTTCTTTTTCCGCCCTTCGCGAGCTGTTCGCCCGCCGCATCGCCGTGCTCGACGGTGCCATGGGCTCAATGGTGCAAACCTACAACCTCACCGAGGCCGATTTCCGCGGCACCCAGTTCGCCGACTATCCGCACGATCTTAAGGGTAACAACGACCTGCTCTGCCTCACCAAGCCAGCCGTCATCGAGGAAATCCACGCGGCCTACTTCGCCGCCGGGGCCGACATCGTGGAAACCAATTCGTTTTCCGCCACCACGATCGGTATGGCCGATTACCACCTTGAAGCGATCGTCACCGAGCTTAACCACGCCGCAGTTGCCTGCGCCCTGCGCGCCGCCCGAGCAGCCGAGGCAGCCACTCCCGGCCGCCGCTGTTTTGTCGCCGGTGCCATCGGCCCGCTCAACCGCACGCTCTCGATGTCCCCGGATGTTAACCGCCCCGACTTCCGCGCCGTAACCTGGGCCGGCGTCGTCGAAGCCTACACCCAGCAAACCCGCGCCCTCATCGACGCCGGCGTCGACATACTCCTGGTCGAAACGATCTTCGACACCCTCAACTCCAAGGCCGCACTCTTCGCCATCGAAGGCGTTTTTGAGGAGAAAAAAATCCGCCTGCCGGTGATGATTTCGGTGACGATTACCGACGCCTCCGGTCGTACGCTCTCGGGTCAAACCACCGAGGCTTTCTATAACAGTATTCGCCACGCGAAGCCGTTTTCGGTTGGTATCAACTGTGCCCTCGGCGGCCGCGCCATGCGCCCCTACATCGAGGAATTGTCCCGCATCGCCGACTGCTACATCACCTGTTACCCGAATGCCGGCCTGCCCAACGCGTTTGGCGGCTACGACGAGTCGCCCGCTGACATGGCGGAAATCCAGCGCGAGTTCGCCACCGCTGGGCTTGTTAACATGGTCGGCGGTTGCTGCGGTTCCACCCCGCCCCACATCGGTGCCATTGCCGACGCCGTGCGCGGACTCCCGCCGCGCAAACCGCCCGTCATCCCCACCGCCCTGCGCCTCAGCGGCCTCGAACCCCTGACGGCCTGACTTTTCAACCACTTATTCTCACTGAGTTTCACTGATAACAATCCGGCATAAGTGCCGATGAGTGCCCATCAGTGGTTAACTTCTCCTTCCTACCGTGTCCTCCTCTTCCGCCGCCTCCAATTTCCTCGTCGTTGGTGAACGCACCAACATCACTGGTTCGCCCAAGTTCGCCAAGGCCCTCAAGGCCGGCGACTGGGACGCCTGCCTCGCCATCGCCAAACAACAGGTCGAGTCCGGCGCCAACATCATCGACATCAACGTCGACGAGGCGCTCATCGAGGGCGAAACCACCATGGTCAAGTTCCTCAACTTGATCGCCGCCGAGCCCGACATCACCCGCGTGCCGGTCATGATCGACTCCTCCAAGTGGTCCGTCCTCGAAGCCGGCCTGCAATGCCTCCAGGGTAAAGGCATCGTCAATTCCATCTCGCTCAAAGACGGCGAAACCGAGTTCCTGCGCCGCGCCCACCTGCTCATGCGCTACGGTGCCGCCGCCGTGGTTATGGCCTTCGATGAACAAGGCCAGGCCGCCACCCGCGACGAAAAAGTCCGCATCTGCACCCGCGCCTACCGGCTACTCGTCGACACCCTCGGCTTCCCGCCCGAGGACATTATTTTTGACCCCAACATCCTCACCGTCGCCACCGGCATTGAGGAGCACAATAATTACGCGGTCGATTTCATTGAGGCCACGCGGATCATCAAATCGACCCTGCCCCACGCCAAAGTTTCGGGCGGTCTCTCCAACGTATCCTTCAGTTTCCGTGGCAACAACCCGGTGCGCGAAGCCATCCACACCGTGTTCCTTTACCACGCCATCAAGGCGGGCATGGACATGGCGATCGTCAATGCCGGCATGCTGGGCAATTACGACGAGATCGAGCCAAAGCTCCGAAAGGCTGTTGAAGACGTAATTTTGAACCGTCTCCCAGACGCGACCGAAATACTAATATCAATCGCCGACGACATGAAGGCGGAAGAATCATTCAAGAAGTTCACGAACGCAGAAATGGATGCAATTCGAGCTTCGTCTATACCTGCCGATTGGCGCAATGACACGGTCGAGGCCCGCCTCTCGTATGCGCTGGTCAAAGGCATCGACACCTTTGTTGAGCAAGACACCGAGGAGTGCCGCCAAAAGTATCCACGTCCCCTCGACATCATCGAAGGCCCGCTCATGGACGGCATGCGCGTGGTCGGCGACCTGTTCGGCGCCGGAAAAATGTTTCTTCCCCAGGTCGTAAAAAGCGCCCGCGTGATGAAGCGCTCGGTCGCCTACCTCACGCCGTTCATGGAGGCCGAAAAAGCCCGTGCCGCCGCCGCCGGCGAAGCCACCCGCGCCCAGGGCAAATTCCTCATCGCAACGGTCAAGGGCGACGTTCACGACATCGGCAAAAACATCGTCGGCGTCGTGCTGGCTTGTAACAACTACGAGGTCGTCGACCTCGGTGTGATGGTGTCGTGCGACAAGATTTTGGCCAAAGCCAAAGAGATCGGTGCCGACGTAATAGGCCTGTCTGGCCTGATCACCCCGTCGCTCGACGAGATGGTGCACGTGGCCAAGGAAATGAAACGCCAAGGGTTCACCGTGCCGTTACTCATCGGAGGTGCAACCACCTCGCCCGCGCACACGGCGGTCAAAGTCGCCCCCGAATACCCGCGAGGCGTCGTCCACGTGCTCGACGCCTCGCGTGTGGTCAACGTCGTCAGCTCGCTGCTCTCGCCCGAGCAGAAACCGGCCTTCCTCGCTGAGGTGGTCGCCAAACAGGAAAAGTCGCGCGAAGAGTTCGCCGCACGCCGCAATAAACGCCCGCTGCTCTCACTCGACCAAGCCCGCGCCCGCGCCCCGCAGTTCGACTGGGCCAACGTCGATTTGCCCAAACCCGCCTTCCTCGGGACCCAGGTTTACCACGACGCCAGCGTTCAGGAGCTGCTTCAAAAGGAGTTCATCGACTGGGGTCCGTTCTTTAGCGCTTGGGAACTGCACGGACGTTACCCCGATATCCTTACCGACGAAGTTGTGGGCGAAGAGGCGACCAAACTCATGGCCGACGCGCAGGCGATGTTCGCCCGCATTATTGCCGAAAACCGCTTTCAGCCGAAAGCGATTCAGACCTTCTGGCCGGCCAATTCGGTCGGTGACGCGGTGGAGATTTACACCGACGAAACGCGCACCCAAGTGTTGCACACGTTTCACTTCCTCCGTCAGCAACTGGAGAAACCGGCCGACCAGTTTAACCACTGTCTAGCCGACTACATTGCGCCGAAGAGCAGCGGACGCGCTGACTACCTCGGTAGTTTTGCGGTGACGGCGGGCGACGGCGTGGAGAAGTTTTCCCACGAGTTCAAAGCGGCCGGCGACGACTACAACGCGATCATGGTGCAGGCGCTCGGCGATCGCATTGCCGAGGCGATGGCGGAGTTTTTCCACAAAAAGACCCGCGACCTGTGCGGTTACGGCCTCACCGAAAACCTGAGTGCGTACGACATCATACGCGAAAAGTACCGCAGCATCCGCCCCGCGCCCGGGTATCCGGCGTGCCCCGATCACCGCCACAAACCGCAGCTGTGGAACTTGGTGCCGGTTGAGAAAGAGATCGGCATCGGCCTGACGGAGAGTTGCGCGATGTACCCGGCGAGCAGCGTGAGCGGCTTTTATTTCAACCACCCGGAGTCGAAGTATTTCGCGGTGGGAAAACTCGGCCGCGACCAAGTGGGCGATTACGCCAAACGCAGCGGCTGGACGCTGGCCGAGTGCGAAAAGTGGCTCGGGCCGTACCTCGATTACGATCCGAGCTGAATTGGCCGAGGCGACCAACCCTACATTGCCCGATCCCGTGTAGCGTTGGCCGTCCCTGGCCAATCTGCTTAATCTTGATCGCGAATTGGCATGATAACCTCACCAGCGCCCCGCGCCCATTCCACTAGCCTGCTTTTGATGCTGGGATCGACCGTGTGCTTTATCGCCAACGTGCTGCTCATCCGCGCGCTCGGGCAAATGGGCAACACGAGCGTGTGGGTGGTCACCTCGGCCCGCTTCGTCACTGGGCTTACAATCGTGATGACGATCTACCGCCGTGAATTTCAGCCCAAGCACCTGTTTAGTCACGGCAAGCTGATCGAGCGCGGCCTGCTCGGCGGCCTGTGCACCCTCGGGTTTTATTACACGATTCCGCTGCTGGGCGCGGGGCGCGCCACGTTTATCAACAACACTTACGTGATTTGGGGCGGGCTGTTTGCGGTGTTGGCGCTGCGCGAACGCCTGCGCCCCATTCTTC
Source organism: Opitutaceae bacterium (assembly GCA_947471115.1). Lineage (GTDB taxonomy): Bacteria > Verrucomicrobiota > Verrucomicrobiia > Opitutales > Opitutaceae > Rariglobus. The sequence continues at coordinate 8,649 of CANIXX010000091.1, forward strand.
TCCTCGGCGCGACCGTCACCCTGCTCGGACTCGGGCTGCTCACTAACCCCTTTGCAGGCACGACCAACGGCACAGGGCTTTATGAACTGATTGCGCTGCTCAACGCGTTTGGCGCGGCATGGATCGTCGTCACCATTCGCCAACTGCACGCACGCGAACACAGCTCGACGATCTTCGCCGCCCAATGTGTTTACGGCCTACTCCTATGTCTTGGCCCCGCCCTCGCCAATTTTACGGCGATCAGTCCGGCGACGTGGGCTGTAATTATTGTGGCGAGCGTGTGCGCCAGCGCCGGCCAACTCCTGATGACCCAAGCCTTCCGCGACCTCTCGGTGGCCGAAGGGTCGCTGATGCAAATGCTCGTGCCGCTGGGCATCGCGCTGGGTGGCGCGGTGTTTTTCCATGAGCATTTCACCGTTCTGGAGCTGTGCGGCGGGGCGCTCATCCTGGCCGGCACCGCCGTGACTGCGGTGCGCAAATCCTAAGCGCGACTGACGGTTTGGCGGAATTATCCCAGTAAGCTGTAAAACTTAAAATGGCGGATAAAAAGTAGCTCGGTGCTTCAGCCCGCATCGGCAATTGCGATGGAAATTCGTTCAAACCTGCGGGCTAAAGCACCGCGATCCCTCCGAACTCAATCCAACACTTTAAATGTGACAGCCTACTCGTTGCGATAAACGCAGCCCCAAATCCGCCCCCTCTAATTACCCGATCGACATCCCCATGATCCCAATCCTCGCGTCCCCGCTCGTCCACCGAATCTTAACAAACAAAAGCTACTCTTACGAAGGGTGTTGGATTACAGCTCCAATTTAGGCTTTTCCACCAACGCTGAACGCGGCAGCACTTTTTACCACCTACCGGCTTCGTTGGATCGACCGCACTGACCATGCACCACTTCGCTACCCAATTCAACAAAAGCGAACCCCCTACGTTTAGCCGCGGGATGAAAAGCGTTATCGGCGTAATCATCGGTTTGGCAGCCTCGCTCAACCTGCAAGCCGACTGGAAGACCGACGTCGGCTACACGCGACTCATTCAGACCTTCTCTGGGGTACCCACCACCGTGTCTAGCGGGGTAAGCCAGGCCGAAGCGGGTGACTCCAACGGCAACTCCTACCAACCTGACTTCAGCGCCAGCGAGTTCAGCGGCAAAACCCTCACCGTCAAAAGTGCCGGTAGCGGTCTCTCGGGGCACGCAACGGCGGTCGGCGCGTACTTTTACGGTAACTCCAGCCTCATCCCTGGCACCACCGCAGTGGACAGTTTTAACGCCACCAACTGGGTGGGGACCGACTTCCTCAATTATAACACGCCGAACCCACCCAAAACCGAAACGCGGCGGGTGCAAAACCACAGCTGGATCAGTATCTACGACACCAGCAACAGTTACGCAGCGATCAACAACACCGTCTCCAACATCAACCAGCGCCTCGACTTCGCGATTAACCGCGACGGCTTTCTCGCCGTGGCCGGAGCCAACAACGGCGCCAGCACGGTCCTGCCGGACCTCATGTGCCAAGCTTATCATGGGTTGGCCGTCGGGCTTACCTCGGGCGCACACAGCGCCGGCCTAACGGCCTACGACGGCCTCGGCCGCATGAAACCCGATCTAGTCGCCTATGATTCGTTGACCAGTTTTGCGACTCCGCAGGTCTCCAGCGCGGCCGGCCTGATCTCCGAAAAACTGCGTCTTACCACTTATTCGCCCGCCCTTGCCACGGCTGATTATCCCCGTCTGACCAAGGTGCTCCTCTTGGCGGGGGCCACCAAGGATTCCATCAGTTCCTGGAGTCGCATCAGCACAGCGCATCCCTACGAGCAACCCTACGACAAGGTTTATGGTGCCGGTGCCCTCAACGTTCTGCTCGCCTACCGCATCCTGTCCGCGGGCCCGCAAACCGCATCCAATTCCTCAACCGTAGACGCGACCGGTTGGGCTGTCGCTCCGGTTAGCATCAGTACCAGTCCGGCCAGCCGGACTTACTTTTTCGATATCCCCGCCGACACCACAAGCGCCCGCTTCTCCTGCGCGCTCACCTGGCACCGGACCTTTGAAGGCACGCCGACCCTCGCCAACCTCGACCTCAAGCTCTACTCGGTGAACGCCGGAACGTTCACCCTTCCCTCCACCCCAATCGACGCCAGCCTGAGCCTGGTGGACAACGTCGAGCACCTCTACCAAGCCTCGCTCGCCCCCGGCCGTTACGCCCTGCAGGTTTTATCCGCCAGCAGAACCTCGACTGACTATGCCTTGGCGTGGCGGAGTTCGCCAACGGTCACCGTGGTGGCCACCCAAGCGCTCGCTCGCGAGCAGGATGGAGCCGCAGGTGTTTTTACCCTGACCCGAACCGGCGCGACTACCTCGCCCCTGTTGGTCCCTCTGATTTGGGGCGGCAACGCTGTAGTCGGCACGCATTACGGCACGCCGCCAACCACTCTGCTTTTCTCTGCCGGAAGCTCCACGGCGACCATAACGGTTAACCCGATCGCCGACGAACTGGCCCAAGGCGACCGCACGATCACCCTTTCGGTGGCGACCGATTTCAGCTTTTCCGCCGGAAACCCAGCGACCGCCACGGTCACTTTAGAAGACAAAGCCTATGACTCCTGGCGGTTTGACCACTTCACGGCGGCCGAATTGGCCGACACCGCCCTCAGCAGTCCAAGCGCCGATCCCGACGGCGATGGTTTACCCAACCTGATGGAATATGCCCTGGGCGGTGCCCCCAAAACTGCGGATGCCCCCAGTCATCAA
>CANIXX010000092.1 GCA_947471115.1 Opitutaceae bacterium
AATCGTCCTTCAGGTAACATCGTGATCCCCACTAACACGCGTCCTGCCGTGGGCGGCGGAAAGGGCTTGGGCACAATCTTCGACCTCGCATCTCTCGATGAGCCACCCGTAATCCGCCTCCGCATCCCGCCGGTTTATCCGCACGAGCTGCGCCGCATGGGGATAACAGCCAAAGTCATCGTCGGGTTCGTCATAGATAGCAACGGCGATGTCCGCGACCCTTACATCGTTTCATCATCCAACCAGGGCTTCGATCAGGCCGCGATCGACTCCGTCATCAAGTGGAAATTTAAACCCGGTAAGAAAGGCGGCACCGCCGTCGCATCCCGCCGTAATCAGCCGCTCTCCTTCAGCATCAAAACCGAGTGATCATGTCTTCCCGTCGCCATATAACCACTCTCCTCGCCTTCACCGCTCTACTCGCCCTCACCACTCCTGCGCTGTTCGCCCAAGCCGAACTGCCCCGGAAGGAGCTCACCGAGAAAGTAACCACCGGTCTCGGTAAACTCACACCGCTGCTCGAAGCCAAGGACTATACGGGTGCCCTCGCGCTGGTTGAAGGCCTCATGCCCGTCGCGCCTCCAGGGACCTTCGACGTCTACATCCTCAATCAGCTGAAGTCGCAGATCTTGCTCACCTTGGGCAAAATGGACGAATCGATCCCTTTCATGGAGACGACTCTGGCCATGGCGGAAGTGAACCCGAATTTCGCCGATGCCTCCGCCCAGCTCGATCTGATCGATGCGCTCTCGCGTCTCCATTATCAGAAAGCCAGCGAGAGCAAGGGCGACGCCCAGAAGGCCGGCTACGAGAAAGCCCTCGGTTTCGTTAACCGCTGGATCGCGCTCAGCCCGAAGCCTTCGTCGGACGTTCGTCTCCTCGCCTCATCGCTCCATTACCAACTGGCTACGCTAAATCCCGCAAAGCCCGACGCGAGCCACCTGCGCTCCGCCATCGCCCAAGCCAAAGAGGGCATGCTGGTCACCGTAAAACCCTCTGATCAGATCTCGCTCATGGTCGTGGCCTGCCACCTCCAACTCGGGGAAAACGCCCAAGCCGCGGAGCTCCTTGAGATCCTCGCCCTGCGCGATCCGAAGAACCCCTCGCACTGGAATCAGCTCCAGTCGATCTACATGGCGGCGGCCGGCGACACGAAGAACCCCGAGGAGCTTCGCACCCAGAGTCTCCGCGCCTTGATCACCATCGACCGCGCCCAAGCCAACGGCCTCCTCAACACCCCGCGCGATAATTACACCCGCGTCGCCATCCTCTTCAACATCCAGCAATACAGCAGCGCCGCCGCGTTGCTCGAAAAAGGATTGGCCGACAACTCGCTCGAAAACTCCAAACGCAACTGGGAGCTCCTGGCCTCCGCCTACCAGCAGATCAATCTCGATGCAAAGGCGCTCACCACCCTCACCAAGGCTACTTCCATCTTCCCGAAGGACGCGGAACTTGAGTTCTCCCTGGCTCAATTCCTCTACAATACCGGCAACGTAAAAGACGCCTACACACGGGGCAAAGCCGCCCTCGAAAAAGGTTTGGCGAAACGCGGCCAGTCCCAGGTCTACCTCGCCTACCTAGCCTTCGAGCTCCAGCGCTACGAAGAAGCCATGACGTGGGTCGACGCCGCGCGGGCTTCCGGCGAAGTGCCGGCCGCCACCATCGATCAAATCTCAAAAGCCGTCGCCGATTCCCTCCGCGCCCGCGAGTCCCTCACCCGCAGCTAAACTTTACCTTTCAAGGATCATTCAAAATGAAAAACGTCCGTTTCATCGCTCCCCTCCTAGCCCTCATCGTCTTCGTCTGCTTCTATTCCGTTCACCAGAAAGGTCAGAAGGAACGTAACGCCATCGAAGTCGCCCGCGTTGCCTCCGACCTCAAAGCAAAGAACGACGCCGAGCTCCTTGCCCGCAAAACCGCGATGGCCGACGCCATCAAAGCCGCCGAGATCCGCAAAGCCGAAAAAGAGGCTAAGGAAGCCAAGGACAAAGCCGAAAAAGAGGCCCGCCAAGCCGCAATCGACGCCCGCGACAAAGCCTTCCGCGACCAAGACCGCCTGACCAAGCAACTCGAACGGTTGAAGAAAGACATCGAGATGGAAGAGGCCGCCAGCACCAAGCTCACCGCCGCCCGCAAAGAATCCGAAGCGGAACGCCAGTTCCTCGTCGAGCTAAACGCCAAGGCCCAAACCAACGTGAAGACGCTCCAGACCGTCCTCACCAACCTAGCGATCCCCGCTCCCGCACCTGCACCCGTCGCCGCCAAATAATTTAAATCGAGCCGTCCGCCATGAACAAAAAAACCTACATCATCCCGCTCGTCCTCACCCTCGGCTTCACCGGCCTCTACTACGTCCACATCGTGGATGCGAAGGACAAGAAAGCCAAGGAACAGATCGTCGCCGAAAAGACCGCCTCCGAAGCGCTTGCGAAAAAGGAAGCTGCCGAACGCCAAGCCACGGTCGATGCCGAAAAGCGCACCGCCGAACGCATCGCTGAAGAAAAACGCAAAGAAGACGAGAAGCGCGCCAAGTGGCAGGCTGCCGGTGATGCCATTTCCGCCGACACGGCCACCTACATTGCTCAAGCCGCCAAAAACGAAGCCGAGTTCAAGGCGCTCACCGCCCGCCTCGCCGCCGTGCGTGCATCCAAGGAAACCATTACTCAGGCCAACCTCGATTTTGAAATCGAAATTGAAAAGGCCCGCATTGCCAAACGCTCCACCGAGCTCGAAATTCAACGTCTGGTTGAGATGATCGCCCGCAAAGGCGGCACCACCACGATTACCGCCGACGCTGGAAAACTCTGATTCCAGTTCTCCGCAGTGAGGCCCCACAAGCCCTCAATCCTCAGGAAACGGTAGCCGCGTAAGGCTTCGGATAGTTCAAAACACGAAGCCTACCGTCCGGCCGCTTGCTCGCGGAGGGACTATGATTCCCACCATCTAGTCACCTCATGTCCTCCTCCCGTCGCAGAACTTCAAAACCATTGATCCCGTGGGTGTTCGTCGGCCTCGCGCTCGCCACGACAACCGGGTGTTCTCTGCACCGCGCGAACCTATCGCCTGCGCCACTCAAAGGCGGCCAGGCCTACCCGGTGGGCGAGGCGCCCTCGACGCCCGTACCACCTTGGTGGTCGAACTTTGAAAGCGCCGGCTTGGATTTGCTTATCCGGCGCGCCTTGGAAGAAAACCTCGATGCGACCGCCTCCCGCGAACGCATTAATCAATCGATCGCCGTTTACCAACAGGGACGCGCCGGCCTTTTCCCAACACTCGAAGTCGAGGGCGACATCACCGACGAGGTTTTCGCCCGTGGGCGCACCCGCAAGGAAACACAATGGAGCGCCGGTGCCAACGCGCGTTGGGTACCCGATCTCTTCGGCCGCCAAAGCAGCATCGCCAAAGCCCGGGCCGCAGATACTTGGGTGCGGATCTACGAAACCGAAAATTTCCGCCTGGCCCTCAGTGCCAGTGTGGCCGACGTCTACTTCAACATCATCGAACAACGCTGGTTGCTCACCTTGCTTGAAGAACAACGCGGCACGGCCAAAGAACTCCTGCACATCATCGGGCAACGTTACGAAGAAGGATTGATCTCCAACCTCGACGTTCTCCAGCAACAATCGCAAGTCGCCGAATTGGAGAGCCAGATTCCGGTCGCCAAAGCAACGCTGGAGGATTTGCAAAACGCACTCGGCGCACTTTTGGGCGCCACGCCGGGCGACCCATTCGTGACCACGGTGGGTGAAGGTGCCCAACTCCCCGTGATCGGCCCGCTGGCCCGCTTGGAGCGCATCGACGAACTCCTCCTACGCCGTCCTGACCTTAAGGCATCGCGAGCCTCCTTGGTCGCCGCCGATGCGGAGACCGGCCGCGCGCTCGCCGACCGTCTCCCCAAACTCACACTGACCGCCGAGGCGCTCTACGTCGAAGGCCGCTCGCCCGCCACCACGGTCGTTTCCCTTGGCGGCGGACTCGTGCAACCGCTCCTCGACTGGGGATTGCGCCGACAAGAGTGGGTGAGAACCAAGGCAGTCTACCGCGAACGCCTCGCCACCTTCTCTCAAGATTTCTTGCAGGCCGCCTGGGAGATGGAGGCGCTGGTGCGTAACGAATCCCGGCAACGTGAACTGCTCGAGGCTCTGGCCAACCGGCGCATCATTCTTGAAAGCACGATCAAGCAGGCACGCAGTCGCTACGACGCAGGTCTCACCGATTACCTGCCTGTGTTGTCCACCACGCAGCAGCTCTACTCTGTCGAGCAACGCTCCATCCGCGAAAATCGCCGTCTGACCACCCTCCGCATCTCGCTTCATCGCGCCATGGGCGGACCGGTCACGCGAGATCCGGCCCAGCCGGCCTTCGCCGCCCTCGTCCCGAAGTCTTAACGCGACCGTGGTCTTTCGTTCTACTTTGTTAAACTGATCTCATTCCGTAGGACGCAAGCTCACCAGTTTCCTACCCCGGCTCAACGCACGCGCGCAGCCACTCGCGGCGTCTCCAGCAAATACGAGCGCGCAATCTCCGCCTTCAGATCAAAACCTCGTAAGCTGGTGCCCAGAGCGCTCCGCCCCGCCGCGTCGATAAAGCCCTCGGGATCGGTAACCCGCGTCGCCTCGTTCGCCGTAGTCTTAAACCGTATACTTGATCCGGCGGGTCCATTTTCGCCCGGCCCGCAGGACAACGCCTTCCGGGACTGTGCATCGAGCTCCATGTAAGGTTCCTGCGCAAGCACCAGGCGCCACACTTCCGCCTGATGGGCCGGTTCGGCGCATTCGGCGCAGCCGCGCCTCACTGCGCGCGCCCACGCCGCGGCCAACTCGGGGTTGCGCTCTACCACCTCGGCGCGCAGCGTGGCCACACTACCGGGATGCATCGGGAAAAGATCCGCGCTGTTGGCGACACACCCAACGTCGGATCGCAACGCCGCCAGCGATGGTAGCGGGTCGTTACCGCAAAATCCATCGAACATCCCGTCACGAAAAAAATCGATGAACTGACTCGCCACTACCGGCACCAGAGTCGCGTCCGCCAAGACGCCGGCTCGATTCAGCTGTTGATACCGATGCAAAAACAGGCCCGCCGACGATCCCTGAGCGATCACGCCGATACGAAGGCCTGCCCCACCGGCACGCGACGCAGATTTGGACTTGGCTATCACGATTCCCGTCCCCTGATACGACGTTATCACTACGGCCTGCATTGATACGCGCGGGACGCCAGCGCCCGCCGCCAATAGTAGCGGCTTGTGTACCGGCATGCAGGCTCCGTCCAACCGTGATTCGGCCAGTTTGCTAAACACCGTCGCGAGCCCGAGCTCGCACGAGAGCGAGACGCTTAAACCCTCCGCCTCAAAAAATCCCCTCTCTTGGGCGATCAACAAGGGAGCTGCGTCTAACAAACCAATATGACCGATATTTAAGTGGATTTTTTTCATCCCGATAGAGAAGCAGTTGAAAATTATGGCACCTAATGTGCTAGCACAGGACATACCAAACGTGGTCCACCACCGTGAAAGAATCCATCGATAGTCGCAAACTGCAGATCTTCCTGTGCCTCGCGCAAAAGGGTAGTCTCAAATCCGCCGCACCCGAACTGTCGCTTACAATCTCTGCGGTCAGTCACGCCATCACCAGCCTCGAAGAAAACCTAGGGGTCCAGTTATTTCATCGTTCCGGCAAGGGTTTAGTGCTTACCGAAAAAGGCACGGTACTGTATCGGAAGGCACTACCCCTAGTTGTGAAGATGGACCATATTCGCGCCTCGCTTTCGGGTGAGGATCTTACCGATCGCACCACGCTCAAGATCGCCGTCGGCTTTAATTTCTTAAGCTATATCGCCCCCAATGTGGTCAGGGAATTCAACGAGTGTTTCCCTCACGTGAACATCCGTATGCGAGCGGTCGAGCGAGATGCCTGTTTGCAGCTCCTCTGGGAGCGTGAAGTCGACGCCGCCGTGATGGTTGAGCCACCGGATGAAGGCCATGAATATACCTACCAGAAACTTTTCAACGACGAGCCGAAGCTTTTGATCAATGTGCGCAATCCGCAGGCCTCACTCGATTTGATTCCATTGCGTAGCCTGGCGACGAAGACGCTGCTGGTCTCCCGCGCCCAGAGCCACACGATCAAGGCGTTGCAACAGCAGATGAGTCGCAAGGGCGTCAAGTTCAGCGATTGCGTGGAGGTCGGCAGCAACGCAGCCATTTGTGAAATGGTGAAACTGGGACAGGGCGTCGCGCTGATGCCTGACTGGGTGTTGGCCAATGAGCCCAACAATTCGATGCTCATAACCAAGCCGATTGAAGGCCTGCGCCTTGAGCGCACATGGGCGTTTGTGCACACCCAATTGATGGTCCCCAACCTGGCACTGCGCACATTCAAGCGCCTCTGTCAGCAGGCGACCGCAAAATTGGGCGCGCAAATCCTCATTGTTTCCATGCTGAGTGCATGATGGTGGGTTTGGGTGATCCGCTAAAATCTAGGGATCAGCTCAGCACCACATCGGACTGATGAGCCGACGGGGTCGAAGGCGCAGTGCTCACGACCTTGCGCGGCGAAATGATCAGATAAAATGCCGGGATGACGTAGAGCGTAAGGACCGTTCCGACGATAAGTCCGCCGATCACGCCGATACCCATGGAAACGCGGCTTTCGGCACCCGCGCCCAATGCGAGAGCGATTGGCAGCACGCCCAGGATGGTGCACATGGAAGTCATCAAGATTGGACGAAAACGTGCTCCCGCCGCCTCCACCATGGCATCAAAGGCACTCATCCCTTGAGTCCGCTTTTGACTGGCAAGCTCGACGAGTAAAATGCCGTTCTTGGTAACCAATCCCAACAACATGATCAGTCCGATTTGGGAGAAAATGTTGAGCGTCTGTCCAAATACCCACAGTGACGCCAGCGCCCCGGCCAAAGCCAGCGGCACAGTGATCATGATAGTCAGCGGGTCACGGAAACTCTCGAACTGCGCCGCGAGCACCAGATAAATCAGGACTAACGCCAGCACGAACATAAAGCCCAAGCTGCTGGAGCTTTCCTTGAGGTCGCGGGAAGCACCGGTAAGGCTCGTGGTGAAGCGATCGTCCAGCTCTTTGGCTGCGGTTTCCTGCAGGGCAGTCACTCCTTGGTCGAGCGTGTAACCAGGATTTAGTGTGCCTGAAATCGTGGCGGAAACGAATCGATTGTAACGAAACAACTGGGGTGGACCACTTGTCTCGACCGTGCTGATAAGGTTATCCAAAGCGACCACCTCGCCACCCGTGGTTTTTACGTGAATAGCACCCAGGTCAGCTGTCTTGGCACGATCCTCCCGCAGGAGTTGGCCGATCACGTCGTATTGTTTGCCGTCAAAAATGAAATATCCGAAGCGCTGCCCGCTCAACGCGGCTTGCAGCGTTGAGGCGATATCAGCCGCAGACACCCCGAGTGCTTGAGCTTTCTCACGCTGGATATTGATACGAACCTCGGGTCGATTGAATCGAAGATCCGTATCAACAAAACTGAAAGCAGGGTTCCGGCGGGCGGTCTCAAGAAACGGATCCAGCACTTCCTGCAGTTGTTCCAAGGTCGCGGCTTGAATCACCAACTGAGCCGAAAACCCTGCTCCGCCCCGCCGCTCACCGATCGATGGCTCCTGTGCGACCACCACGCGGGCACCCGCCAATTGACGCGTCGCGCGTTGAAGGGTGGCTGCAATTTCCTGCTGAGAGCGTTTCCTCTCGTTGCTGTCCCGTAAGAAAACCCGAACGAAACCGGTATTTACCACGCCCGCTCCCCCTGAAGTACCCGACGGGCTTTGCGCCATGGCCAGCAGCATCTCATCGCCCACCTGTTCTTCGACCAGTCGATTCAGATCATCGACATAATTGGTCATATAATCAAACGACGCGCCCTCCGGGGCGGTCGCACGAACCCAAAGGCGACCACGATCCTCAAGAGGCGAAAGCTCCTTAGGTAAGGTCTGTTCGCAAACCACGATGATACCGATGGAGGCGAGCAGAACAGCAGGCGATGCCCACCTATAACGCAGAAAAAAGCGCAGGGATTTCTCGTAAACGCTACTCAGGCCACGGAAAAAAGGTTCGGTGGAAGCGTAAAAACGATTCTGGTGCGTGTGCGGGCGAAGTAATTTGACGCACAACATCGGCGTGAGCGAAAGCGCAACGAACGCCGAAATGATAACGGAACCCGCGATGACGACGCCGAACTCGCGAAACAATTTTCCGGTGAGTCCGCCAAGGAAAATCACCGGTAGAAAAACCGCCGCGAGCGCGATCGTGGTCGCTACGATGGCATAAAAAATCTCTTTCGTTCCTTCGATGCCCGCCTGCACCGTGGGCACGCCTTGCTCGATTTTTACGTAGATGTTTTCCAGAACCACGATGGCGTCGTCCACAACCAGACCGATGGCCAACACCAGCCCGAGCAACGTCAGCACGTTGATCGAGAAACCGGCCAAATCCATGATGAGGAACGTTCCAATGATGGAAACCGGTATGGCCAACATCGGAATGAGCGTGCTGCGCCAGTCGCGCAGAAAAAGGAAGATCACGATCACCACCAGGCCGAACGCGATAAGGAGGGTTTCTTCCACTTCGTGAATCGCGGTGCGCACGTAATCCGTGTTGTCGTAGGCCAGCTTCAAATCGATATCGGCCGGCTTCTCCCGGATGATCTGCTCCAGCCGACTCCGAAGCTCGTCTGAGATCTCAATCTGGTTGGTGCCCGGTTGCGGACTTATATAGAGGCCAACCATTGCCTGGCCTCCCACCTTCAGACTGGAGCGGGGGTTTTCCGGACTGATCTCCGCATAGCCAATATCAGCAAACCGAACAATCTGGTCCCCAACTCGTTTTAAAATGATCCGGTTAAACTCATCGACGGTGGACAACCGGCTCAGCGTGCGGACCGTTAGCTCGACCGCCCCGCCCTCAATTCGCCCAGAAGGCAGCTCCACACTTTCACGCTGCAGCGCCTGGCGAACATCAAGCGCGGTGAGCCCGTGCGCGGCGAGGCGCGCAGGATCGAGCCAGAGACGCATTGAGTAGCGCTTTTCGCCCGCGAGACGGATGTTACTCACGCCCTGAACGGTCTGCAGGCGTTCGCGTAGGGTTTCCCCATAGGCGGTGAGCGGCATCAAATCGCGAGTGGGGCTGGAGATCACGATACCGAAAAACGGCGACGCATCCGCGTCGGCTTTCTCCACCACGGGGGGATTGGCATCGTTGGGAAGATTCCTCACGGCGGCCCCAAGCTTGTCGCGCACGTCGTTGGCGGCTGCTTCCAAATCGGTGTTGAGGGTGAACTCAACGGTTACCTGGCTCGCACCTTCACGGCTGGTGGACGTGATCGCACGAATTCCAGACACTGCGTTTACGGCCGCCTCGATCGGCTCGGTGATCTGAGATTCGATGATTTCAGCGCTCGCACCGGGGTAGGTGGTGACAATCGATACGATAGGCGGGTCGACCGCAGGGTATTCGCGCACACCCAACCGGGTTACGCTTAGCGCACCTAACAGAACGATCACGAGTGATAATACAATCGCGAGTACTGGACGACGTATGCTGATCTCAGCAAGTGACATGGTGGCTTATTATTTGGATTTCACGACCGCGACTGGGAGTCCGGCGCGCAGCTGTTGCACACCCGAGGTGAGCACGACATCACCCGCCGTCAGCCCGTCGACCACCTGTACTTGGGTGCTCGTTCGCGCGCCAGTGCGCACCCGTACCCGCGCCGCTTTACCATCACGCGCGACAAATACAAAGCGCTCTTCCAGGCCATTGATAATCGCAATCGCGGGCACCAACAAAGCGTTCTCCGACTTATTCACGGAAAACTCAACCCGTGCAAAGAGCCCCGGAATGAGGGCCAAATCAGAATTACTACACACTGCGCGCAGCAAAATCGTGCGGGTCGACACGTCGATGCGTGGCTCAATCGCATCAACCGTTCCTTTGTAGGTGGCATTGCTGCCCGCGACAACGAAGGTGATCGGCGCACCCGGTTTCACGTAGGTCGCATACCGCTCGGGGATGGAGAAATCCACTTTGATATTGTTCAGATTCTGCAACGTCGCGATGCGAGTGGCCGGCGCGACGTAGGCACCGGTGCTCACGAAACGAAGACCGACCACGCCATCAAATGGAGCACGGATGGAAGTCTTGGCGATGTCAGTGCGGATGATATCGATCTCGGTCTCTATAACGGCAAGTTCGCCACTGGCACTTTCGTATTCCAAGCGACTCACCCCTCCTTCGGCAACGAGCCGAGCTAGGCGTTTCTCGCGGACTTCGGCGAGCTTACGGCGAGCCTCGGCGCGGCGCAGACTGGCCTGAAGACTGGAGTCATCAATCTTAACCAAGACTTCGCCCATTTTCACCCGCTGGCCCTCGACAAAATTGAGCGAGGCAATCTTACCATTGACCTCGGTCTGCAGCTCTACGGCTTCGTCCGCCCGTAAACTACCGTTAGCCGTGATGATCTCGGTAAAGGGGACCGCCGCGAGCGTTACACCGGATACGGAAAGGGGCGCGACTTCACGCGCCTTGTCCGGTTTTTTAGCGCCCGCATTTGTGACCTTAGGCCTTAAAAACCAAATAATAGCAGCAGCAACGAGAGCTGCGATGCCCCATAGGACAACGCGGATAACAGGATGACGTCTCGCGCGAGGCGCAGAGAGCGTATCTGGTGAAGTGGACACCTTAGAGGATTGCATGCGAATGGGAGCGAACTGAGGGCTTGGAGCACTCTGCTAGAGATTTCGTGCAGTCAGCACTCTACATGCCCCACGACCGCTTCACGGTCCTGAAGCCAGCAACTCCAATTAAATTCAAGCGCTCGCGCGGAGTGATTGAATTTTTTCTCCATTTCCGGCCTGCTCGCTTACGTAACTTACGCTCATGATTAGGCAAATTGGCCGGGGACGGCCAACGCTACACGGGATCGGACGATGCAGGGTTGGCCGTCTCGGCCACTACAGCTCACCTTGAAAACGAATGGGGTTAACTTCTGCCTCGTTTACTCGCTGCCGAACACCGCTTTGGCGTAGTTTTCGGCGCTGAAGGGCTGCAAATCCTCGGGTTGTTCGCCCAGCCCCAAAAAGTATATAGGCAGCTTTAACTCGCGCCAAATGCCCGCGATCGCCCCACCTCGGCTGGTGCCGTCGAGCTTGGTTACAATCAGCCCGGTCAGCCCGAAGCTCTTGTGGAAAACCTTGGCCTGCTCGATCGAATTGGTACCCAGCGAACCGTCGACCACCAACCAGGAATGATGCGGCGCGGTGGCATCGTTTTTCTGCAAGACGCGGCGGATTTTCGCCAACTCGTCCATGAGGTGCCCCTTGGTGTGCAAGCGGCCCGCCGTA